>NZ_JBEXNM010000020.1:76629-124720 GCF_040611095.1 Streptomyces sp. NPDC003077
CCTTCAGGCCAGGCCGCCACCCCCAGCCCGTCCGGCGCTTGAGGACACCGTGACAGAAGCCGCAACGAACCGCAGTCGCGCTGCCCCAGGTGCGGCCGGGACCCACACCCTTCACACCGAGCCACCACCCCAGCCCGTCCGGCGCTTGAGGACGCAGTAACGGCAGCCACGACGAGCCGCAGTTGCGCTACCGCAGGTGTCGTCGGGACCCACACCCTTCACACCGAGCCACCACCCCAGCCCGTCCGGCGCTTGAGGACGCAGTAACGGCAGCCACGACGAGCCGCAGTTGCGCTACCGCAGGTGTCGTCGGGACCCACACCCTTCACACCGAGCCACCACCCCAGCCCGTCCGGCGCTTGAGGACACGGTGACAGGAGCGGCAACGAGCCGCAGCCGGGCACACCCGGGCTCCGGGGGCCGGGCCGCCGTTTCCAGCCCGTCCGGCGTTTGAGGACACCCCGGCGAGCGCGGGTACGGGCTCATGGGCGGGCGGCGGGTGATCTTCGGTACCGGTGAACGCCGGGGGCGTTGTCATCAAGCGCCGGGCGGGCTGGATTGGGCGGGCCGCCGCCCACCGGCCGCCCCGGACGCGCTTGATCGGGCAGGGCCCGTACGGGCAGGGGCACCCGGCCCCCGCCCGTACGCACGCGGAGGTACGGCGTCACACGTAAGCGGCCCGCTCAGGCGCCCTTCACCGGCCGCCCCGCCAGCGCATCGAGATCGGCGCGGGTCAGACCGGTGAGGCGGGCGGCCTCGTCGGCGTCGACGGCGCCGCAGTCCAGGCCGCGCAGCAGGTAGCCGGCGAGCGCCTTGGCGCTGGCGGGCTCGTCGGCCACGTCGCCGGCGGTCTTGGCGACGTAGGCGGCCAGCCGCGCGGCGGCCGACTCCAGGCCCTCGCGGTAGAAGGCGTAGACGGCGGCGTACCGGGTGGGCAGGTGGCCCGGGTGCATGTCCCAGCCCTGGTAGTAGGCGCGGGCCAGCGAGCGGCGGACGAGCCCGTGGTGCAGCCGCCAGGCGTCGTGCACCTGGGCGGTCGGGCCGATCGGCAGGACGTTGGTGGAACCGTCGGAGAGCCGGACGCCGGTGCCGGCGGCGGCGACCTGCATGACGGCCTTGGCGTGGTCGGCCACCGGGTGGTCCAGGGACTGGTGGGCGGCGCTGACGCCGCAGGAGGCGCTGTAGTCGAAGGTGCCGTAGTGCAGGGAGGTGGCCCGGCCCTCGGCGGCCTCGATCATGCGGGCGACGGTGGCCCGGCCGTCTGCGCCCAGGATGGACTGGGTGGTCTCGATCTGGATCTCGAACCCGATCCGGCCGGCCTCCAGACCGCGCGCCTTCTCGAACGCCTCCAGCAGCCGCACCATCGCGGTGACCTGCTCCGCGTAGGTGACCTTGGGCAGCGTCAGCACCAGCCCGTCGGGCAGGCCGCCGGCCTCCATCAGGCCGGTGAGGAAGACGTCCAGGGTGCGGATGCCGCGGTCGCGGACGGCGGCCTCCATGCACTTCATGCGGATGCCCATGTACGGGGCGGCGGTGCCGTCCTTGTAGGCGGCGGCGATCACGGCGGCGGCGCGGGCCGCGGCCTCGTCCTCCTCGGCGTCGGAGCGCGCCCCGTAGCCGTCCTCGAAGTCGACGCGCAGGTCCTCGACGGGCTCGCGCTCCAGCTTGGCGCGCACCCGCTCGTAGACGGGGCCGGCGAGCTCGTCCGGGATGCCGAGGACGGACGCGAGCGCGCCGGCGTCGGGGGCGTGCTCGTCCAGGGCGGCCAGCGCCTGGTCGCCCCAGGAGCGGACGGTGTCGGCGGCGAAGACGTCGCCGGGGACGTAGACCGTGTGCACGGGCTGACGGGTGCCGGGGTCGCCCGGGTAGCGGCGCGCCAGCTCCGCGTCCACCTCCGCGAGGCCGGCCCCGATCTCCTCGCGTACCGTGGCCGCGAGGCTCGTCGCCACCGTCTCGTGCTGACCCATTCGACACCCTCCCTGGGATCACGCCCGTATCGCGGGCACTTTCTGCTTCGCGGAACCAAGAAACTTTCCGCTTCACGGAATCAACAATCCGCATAGCGAAGCTAGTCCGGTCGAGTTCGCAGGTCAACACCCGTCCGGAGCGGGGTCTCCCCCCGGACGACCGCAACGCTCCCCGAGAACGCCCGGTCAAGCGGTCCGGACGCCCCGGCGGGGCCCTCTCAGTAGGCGTCACCGCGTGTCACCAATTCCGGTGGGTTTCCGACCATCCGGCGTACCGGCACGGCCGGCCCTCCCTACCATCGCCAGCGCGTACGAGAAGAGATCACCGACGCGGACGATCGAGGCGGCAGGGGGCTGCGTGGCCACGGACTTCGGGGACGAACTACGGCGCCTCCGGCGGGAGAAGGGGGTGTCACTCTCCGCGCTCTCCCGTCTGGCGCACTACAGCAAGGGGTACCTGAGCAAGATCGAGAACGGCGAGAAGCCCCCGTCGGCCGAGGTCGCCCGCATCTGCGACCAGGCGCTGGAGGCGGGCGGCGCGCTGGTCCGGCTCGTCGCCGCGCGCGCCCCGGGCGACGACTGCCCCTACCGGGGGCTGGCCGCGTACGCCCCCGAGGACGCCCGCTGGTTCTTCGGCCGCGAGCGCGCCACCGCCACGTTGGTCGGCCGGCTCGCCGAGCGCCTGGAGAGCGGCAGCGGCCCGCTCGTCGTCGCGGCGCCGTCCGGAGCCGGCAAGTCCTCCCTCCTGAAGGCCGGGCTGCTGCCCGCGCTGGGATCCGGCGCGCTGCCCGGCTCCCGCCACTGGCCCGCCCGCGTCCTGACGCCGGGCGCCCGCCCGTTGACGGTCCTGGCGGAGGCGTTGACGGGGCTGTCGGACGCGCCGGAGGCGGCCGACCCGCCGGGGCGGCCGGACCGTCCCGGGCCCTCGGACGGCGCGCGGCGGCCCCGGCCCCCGGGACCCCGGAGTGGGCACCCCAACGACGAGCCGGGACGCGCCACGGCCACGAGCGGCGAAGTCCCGCCCGTCCCCGCCACTCCCCAGACGGACGAAGCCCCGCCCGCCCCTTCTCCGTCGGCATCCCGCGAAGACGCCCAAGTGCCCCCGCACGCCGTCCGCTCCACCGGTCGGCAGCCCCCCGAGCAGCCCCCTCCCGCTCCCCTGGCCCCGCCCCCGCCCACCCCGCGCCAACGCGAGGCCGAGCGGCTGGCCGCCGACCTGGCCGAGACGCCCGGCCGCTGCGCCGCCGCCGTCCGCACGGCGCTCGGCTCGCGCGCCCGACTGGTGCTGGTGGTGGACCAGTTCGAGGAGGTCTTCACCGTCTGCGAGGACGCCCGGGAGCGGCGCGCCTTCATCGGGGCGCTGTGCGCCGCCGCCCGGCGCGCCCCGTGCGCCGTCGTCATCGGCGTACGGGCCGACTTCTACGGCCAGTGCATCGACCACCCCGCGCTCGTCCCGGCGCTCTCGGACGGCGTCTTCGCCCTCCAGCCCATGGCCCTGCCGGAGCTGCGGGCGGCGATCACCCGGCCCGCCCAGGAAGCGGCCCTGGAACTGGAACCCGGCCTGGAGGAACTGCTCCTGGCCGACCTGGGCATCCGCGAGGGCGGTGAGCCGGTCGGCGGCGCGCTGCCGCTGCTCGCCCACGCCCTGCTCGCCACCTGGCAGCAGCGCCAGGGCCGCACCCTGACCGTCGCCGGCTACCGCCTCACCGGCGGGCTGCACGGCGCCGTCGCCACCACCGCCGAACGCGTCCACGACCGGCTGGACCCGGCCGAGCAGGACACCGCCCGCCAAGTGCTGCTGAGGCTCGTCCAGATCGGCGAGATCGCGGGCGAGACGCGCCGCCGCGTCCCCTACGACCGCCTCCTGGAGCACCTGCCCGACCCCGAGAAGACCTCCGCCATCATCGACGTCTTCGTCCGCGCCCGGCTGCTCACCCGGGACGCGGACACCGTCGAGATCGCCCACGAGGCACTGCTGCACGCCTGGCCCCGGCTGCGCGGCTGGATCCGCGCGGACCGCGCCGGACTGCTGATCCACCAGCGGCTCTCGGAGGCGGCCGGCGCCTGGAAGCGGGAGGGGCGGGAGGCGGCCGGGCTCTACCGGGGCACACGGCTGGCGGTGGCCCGCGAATGGGCCGGGCAGCAGGGGCACCGGGCCGGACTGAGCCCCCTGGAGGAGGAGTTCCTGCGCGCCTCGCAGGACCGGGAGGAGGCCGCGGCGCGCGCCGAACGCCGCCAGGCCCGGCGCCGCCGCAGGGTGGCCGGCGTGCTGGCGGTGCTGCTGGTGCTGGCGCTGGCGGCCGGGGTGCTGGCGGTCCAGCAGTGGCACACCGCCGTGAACGAACGGCGGGACGCGCTCTCCAGCGAACTCGCCGCCCGCTCCGCCCAGGTGGCGGACGGCCAGCCCGAGGCCGCCATACTGCTCGCCGCCGAGTCCTACCGCCTGCGCCGCACGGCGGCGTCCCGCAGCGCGCTGCTCAGCACTCAGGCGCAGCCGTTCGCCGGGCGCCTGACGGGCCACCGGGAGCCGGTCAACGCCGTGGACTTCGCGCCGGACGGGCGGCTGCTGGCCAGCGGCAGTTCGGACGGCACGGTGCGCCTGTGGGACGCGGAGACCCGGCACCCCGCCTCCCCGGCCGTGCTGCCCGCCGGTCCCGGGCGCGTCCGCGGCGTCGACTTCAGCCCCGACGGCCGCCTCCTGGCCGCGGGCACCTCGCAGGGCGTCGCCCGGATCTGGCGCCCCGGCCGGACCGCTCCCGTGGCCGTCCTCCCCGGCAACGGCGCGGGCGGGACGGTGGCGTTCGCCCCGCCGCGGGCGGTGCCGCACCTGCTCGGGGGACGAGCGCCCGGCCCGGGCCCGGCATCCCCGGACCGTGCGATCCCGGACACCTTCCGGGCCGAGCCGCGCACCGCGCGGGACACGGGGACGGCCCACAGGACGGGGCCCGCGGCCCGGCCGGCGCCCGCGCCGGGTGCGCCTGCCGTACACGCCGAGCTGACCGCCGGTCGTGCCGGGACGCCTGCCGGGCGCGCCGAACCGGCCACCCACCAGGCCGGTTCTCCGTCCGATCAGGCCGATTCTCCGTCCGGGCACGCCGACTTGGCCGCCGATCACACCGGCCCGCCCGTTGGCCACACCGGTCCGCCCCTCGGCCACGCCGGTTCGCCTGCCGGTCTCGCCGGGACGCCCTGGCCCGTTCCGGCCGACGGTCCGGCGGCTGGTGACCGCTCGCCCTCCTACCGCCCCCTGCTCGCCGTGAGCGGAGCCGGGGGCAGTGTGCGGGTGTGGGACGTGGAACGGCGGCGGGTGGTGGGGACGTTTGCCGGGCGGGGCGGGGGCGACACCGGGCAGGTCGCGTTCAGTCCGGACGGGCGGCTGCTGGCGCGGGGGGACGCCAACGGGCGGGTCCGGGTGTGGCGCACGACGGACGGCGCGGTGGTGGCGGACCTGACCGGGCACGGCGACGCCACCGTCATCGTGGCCTTCAGTCCGGACAGCCGGCTGCTGGCGGCGGGGGGCGCGGACCGGGCGGTGACGCTGTACTCCACGTACGAGATGAACCACGCCCCGGGCCGGGCTCCCGGCAGCGCGGAACGCCGTTCCCCCACCGTGCTCCCCCTGGCCACCCTCACCGGCCACAGCGACGACATCAACTCCCTGGCCTTCGCGCCCGACGGCCACACCCTGGCCTCCGCCGGCGGGGACGGCACCGCGCGCCTGTGGGAGGTCGCCACCCACCGCCCCGTCGCGACGTTCAGCGGGCACAGCGACTACGTGCTCGCGGTCGCCTTCACGCCCGACGGCCGGCGGCTGGCGACCGGCAGCTTCGACCGGACGATCGCGCTGTGGAACCCGGCCGGTTCCGCCCTGACCGCCCGCCCCGTCTCCGGCCGTTCCGCCGTCGCGTACGCGCCCGGCGGCCGGACGCTGGCCGCCGCCGGCGTGGACGGCTCGGTCCGCTTCTGGGACACGGAGAGCCGGGCCGAGCTGGGCCCGCCGCTGCGCGTCCACGGGGCGGTGCGCGGCCTGGCCTTCGGCCCGGGCGGCCGGACGCTCGTCACCGCGGGCTCCGACCGGACCGTCGACGTGTGGGACGTCGCGCGCCGTAAGCGGATGGGGGTGCTGCGCGGGCACCGGGGCGCGGTGTTCGCGGTGGCCGTCTCGCCCGACGGGCGGCAGGCGGCGAGCGCGAGCGACGACCGGACCGTACGGCTGTGGGACCTGACCCGGCGGCGCCAGTCGGCCGTTCTGCCGGGCCACGACGACTTCGTCAACGCGGTGGCGTTCAGCCCGGACGGGAAGGTGCTGGCGAGCGCGGGCGACGACCGCACGGTGCGCCTGTGGGACGTGGTGCGCCACCGCCCGCTCGCGGTGCTGCGCGGCCATACGGGAGCGGTGTGGGGGGTGGCGTTCGGTCCGGACGGCCGCACCATCGCCACCGCGGGCAACGACCGGACGGTGCGCCTGTGGGACACGCGCACCCGGAAGTGCACGGGTGTGCTGCACGGCCACGCGGGCTCGGTGCGCGGCGTCGTCTTCGCGCCCCGCGGGCCGCTGCTGGCCACGGTCGGGTTCGACCACACCGTGCGGGTCTGGGACGCGGAGCGGCGCGCCCCCGTGGCCACGCTGTCCGGTCACACCGACGTGGTGTGGTCGGTGGCCTTCGCGCCGGACGGCCGGACGCTGGCCAGCACCGGCGCGGACGGCGCGGTGCGGCTGTGGGACCTGGACGCCGACCACGTCGCCGCCCGCATCTGCCCGCTGGTCGGGCAGATCGGCCCGGCCCGCTGGCACGAACTGCTCCCCGACGTGGGCTACCGGCCGTCCTGCCGGTCCACGTCCGGGGGCCCGCTGCGACCGACCTGACGGAGCCCGGATCGTCCTCCCGACCACACGCCGACGCCCCGCACGCGAGCACGTGCGGGGCGTCGGTGGTGTCGGTGGTGTCCTGACCCGGTGGCTCAGCCCTTGCGGGTCTTGACCTCTTCGGTGAGGGCCGGGACGACCTCGAACAGGTCGCCGACCACGCCGTAGTCGACCAGGTCGAAGATCGGCGCCTCGGCGTCCTTGTTGATGGCGACGATGGTCTTCGAGGTCTGCATACCGGCGCGGTGCTGGATCGCGCCGGAGATCCCCGCCGCGATGTAGAGCTGCGGCGAGACCGATTTGCCGGTCTGGCCGACCTGGTTGGTGTGCGGGTACCAGCCGGCGTCCACGGCGGCGCGGGAGGCGCCGACCGCGGCGCCCAGCGAGTCCGCCAGCGCCTCGACGATCGCGAAGTTCTCGGCGCCGTTGACGCCGCGGCCACCGGAGACCACGATCGCGGCCTCGGTCAGCTCCGGGCGGCCGGTCGACTCGCGCGGCGTGCGCGAGACGATCTTGGTGCCCTTGGAGGCGTCGGCGATCGTCACCGCGAGCTGCTCGACCGTGCCGGCGGCCGGGGCGGCCTCGGGCGCGGCGGAGTTGGGCTTGACGGTGATGACCGGGGTGCCCTTGGTGACGCGGGACTTGGTGGTGAAGGACGCCGCGAAGACGGACTGGGTGGCCACCGGTCCCTCGTCGCCGGCCTCCAGGTCGACGGCGTCGGTGATGATGCCGGAGCCGACACGGACCGCGAGGCGGGCCGCGATCTCCTTGCCCTCGGCGGAGGACGGCAGCAGCACGGCGGCCGGGGAGACGGCCTCGTACGCGGCCTGGAGGGCGTCGACCTTCGGCGCGACCAGGTACTCGGTGAACTCCGGGGCGTCGGCGGCCAGGACCTTCACCGCGCCGTGCTCGGCGAGGACGGGGGCGGCGGTGTCCACGCCGGCGCCGAGGTGGACGGCGACCGGCTCGCCGATCCGGCGGG
The DNA here is from genome assembly GCF_040611095.1 of Streptomyces sp. NPDC003077. Lineage (NCBI taxonomy): Bacteria > Bacillati > Actinomycetota > Actinomycetes > Kitasatosporales > Streptomycetaceae > Streptomyces > Streptomyces sp. NPDC003077. The sequence goes on from NZ_JBEXNM010000020.1 coordinate 84,446, forward strand.
CGAGGGTGAGCAGTTCGAGGGTGGGCTTGCGGACGGCGCCGTCCACGTGGTCGACGTAGACAAGGACTTCAGCCATGGGATCGCTCTCCTGCGGAAAAATGACGGCGGTGGGAATGCTCGGGCGAGTCGGCGGGCCCGGGGTCGGTGTCCGGCCCGCTCGACGGGCCGGGACCGGCGGGTGGCCCGTCCTGCGGACTCAGATGAACTTCTGGCCCGCGAGGAACTCGGCGAGCTGCTTGGCGCCCTCGCCCTCGTCCTTGACGACGGTGCCGGCCGTACGGGCCGGGCGCTCGGTCGCGTCGTCGACCTTCGTCCAGGCGCCGTCGAGGCCGACCTCGTCCGCGTCGATGTCCAGGTCGTCCAGGTCCAGCGTCTCCACCGGCTTCTTCTTGGCGGCCATGATGCCCTTGAAGGACGGGTAACGGGCCTCGCCGGACTGGTCGGTCACCGAGATCACGGCCGGCAGCGACGCCTCAAGCTGCTCGCTGGCGGTGTCGCCGTCACGGCGGCCCTTGACGACGCCGTCCTCGACGGAGACCTCGGAGAGCAGGGTGGCCTGCGGTACGCCCAGCCGCTCGGCGAGCAGCGCGGGCAGCACACCCATGGAGCCGTCGGTGGAGGCCATGCCGCACACGACCAGGTCGTAGCCGGTGTGCTCGATGGCCTTGGCGAGCACCAGGGAGGTGCCCAGCGCGTCGGTGCCGTGCAGGTCGTCGTCCTCGACGTGGACGGCCTTGTCGGCGCCCATGGACAGCGCCTTGCGCAGCGCGTCGGTGGCGTCCTCGGGGCCGACGGTCAGGACCGTGATCTCGGCGTCGTCGGCCGCTTCCTTGATCTGCAGGGCCTGCTCGACCGCGTACTCGTCGAGCTCCGAGAGCAGGCCGTCCACGTCGTCGCGGTCGACGGTCAGGTCCTCGGCGAAGTGCCGGTCGCCGGTGGCGTCGGGCACGTACTTCACACAGACAACGATCCTCAGGCTCACGCCGGCTCTCCTACCTGCTTCGTCTCTTGCGAACTGCCGTCCGTCGGCGGCAACTGCCTTGTGGGGGCAGCATAGGCGCCCGTCGGGTCGGCTCCCGGGCGGATGCGTTCCCCGCGACCGACCGGAATATTACTCGTCAGTACACCCATGACCTTCCCCGGAAGCAAGGTCGCCGAACTGTGACCTTGCCAACGGCCCGGATCACCGGCCGACCGCCCCGGCCTGCGTGGGAGCCCGTTCCCGGCCGGGTTCGCCTTACGGAGCCGACGCCCCGCGGCGCGCTGGACGCCGCAGGGCGGGAGAGTCGAAGGAACGTTCAGTCGCGCAGGGCGGTGAAACCTCCCTGGTGGTAGAGGAGCGGACGGCCCTCCTCCGGAAGGTCGCCGACCACCGCGCGGCCCAGCACGATCCGGTGGTCACCGGCCGGCACACGGGCCACCACCGCGCACACCAGCCACGCCAGGACGCCGTCCAGCACCGGCACCCCGTGCGGCCCCGTGCGCCACGAGGTGGGCGCGGCGAACCGGTCGGCGCCGCTGCGCGCGAAGGTGGCGGCCAGTTCCCGCTGGTGCTCGGCCAATATGTGCACGCCGACGTGGGTGGCCTCGGAGACCGCGGGCCAACTGGAGGCGCCCGTACTGATGCCGAAGGAGAGGAGCGGCGGTTCGGCGGCGACGGAGGTGAGGGAGGTGGCGGTGAAGCCGACCGGCCGCGGGCCGGGCGCGGTGATCACGGCGACGCCCGCGGCGTGCCGCCGGAAGACGGAGCGCAGCAGGTCGGAACCGGCGAGCCGGGGGGTGCCGAGGCCGGAGGAGGGAACCGCCGTGGAAAGGTCGGAGGGGACCGTCATGGAGTTGTCCTTCTGCGTGGGGAACGAGCCGGAGCGGGGCGGCCGGCGGCCGGGGCCCGCGTCACCGTGGCGTCGTTCGCGCGAAGGGCGGCTGCCGCGGTGACGGCGGGGCCCAGGGGCCCGGCCGTACTGCTGTCGTCGGTGCTCATTCGCCCGGACAGCACGCGCTCGCGGTGCGCGCGAAGTCCACATGGGCGCGTCCGTACAGAAGGATTCCTGGTCCAGGGCGCATTGCGTCAGCCTGACGAGACCGGGTGGGCCGGGTCAAGGGCGGTCCGGCAACTGGGAGATCAATCACGGACGGCCGCCCCCAGCGCCGCGATGACGTCCACCTTCCGGGGCATCCCGGCCGCCCGGCGCACGACCGTGCCGTCCGCGTCGAGCACCAGGACCGTCGGGGTGCGCGCGATCCGCAGGTCCCGTACGAGGTCGAGGTGCGCCTCGGCGTCGATCTCCAGGTGGGTCACGCCGTCCACCATGTCCGCGACCTCCGCGAGGGTGCGGCGGGTGGCCCGGCAGGGCTGGCAGAAGGCGGTGGAGAACTGCACCAGGGTCGCTCGCGGCCCGAGCTGTCCGGCGGCGGCCTCGGCGAGGCGGGTCGCGGTGCCCCCCGGCCCGGGTTCACCCGGCCCGGGTTCACTCGGCCCCACCGGTCGCGGTGGTCGGCCGTCGTCCGCTCGCGCGTCGTCTCGCCGTGTCGCGTCCTCGTCGCCGCGCACCGTTCGCCTTCCTCGTCCTGGCGCGTCCGGAAGGGGCGCGCCGCCGCCGTTCTGTGTCGTCCGCAGGGTGCCTGATGGCCCGTGGGGCGGTCCTGCCCCCGCGTATCCAGCCTGTCCGGCGTTTGAGGGCGCCCTGGGGAGTGCGGGGGTGGGCTCGTGGGCGGGTGATCTTTTGGTGCCGGTGAACGCCGGGGGCGTTGTCCTCAAACGCCGGACGGGCTGGATTTTGCCGGGTCGCCGCCCATAACGCGCGCGGGGGTGCGTTGATTCCCGGGGACGTTCGGAGGCGGTCCGGGGGATGTTGCCGGGCCGCCGCCCATGGCGCCCACGGGTGCGTTGGTCCCCTGGCCGTACGGACGCGGTTCGGTGCGGGCTCAGGGGCGGGTGGCGGGTGATCTTCGGTGCCGGTGAACGCCGGAGGCGTTGTCCTCAAACGCCGGACGGGCTGGATTTTGCCGGGTCGCCGCCCATAACGCGCGCGGGGGTGCGTTGATTCCCGGGGACGTCCGGATACGGTCCGGGGGATGTTGCCGGGTCGCCGCCCATGGCGCCCACAGGTGCGTTGGTCCCCTGGCCGTACGGACGCGGTTCGGGGGCAGGTGTGCGGGCTCAGGGGCGGGTGGCGGGTGATCTTCGGTGCCGGTGAACGCCGGGGGCGTTGTCCTCAAACGCCGGACGGGCTTGATGTGGCGGGTCGCCGCCCATAACGCGCGCGGGGGTGCGTTGATTCCCGGGGACGTTCGGACACGGTCCGGGGGATATTGCCGGGCCGCCGCCCACAGCGCTCACGGGAGACGTTGACTCCCCAAAACGTTCGGACACGGCCCGGGCGCAGGAGAACCGGCGTGAACGCCGCGGACCCCGGCCGCCCGGGCCGTACCCGGGCCAGGGAAGATGTCCGGGAACACGTGGAGTGTGCCCGGGCGTGCGGGGCAGGGGTGGTGTTGAGGGGTGACGTGATGAGAATCTCCCGGCCAGGGCGTCCCTCTCGGTGGCCCCCGGGCCTCCGATCGGGCACGATCTCCCGAAAGCCGCATAACCTACGGCTGCGTAACTTTCCGGCCGGGAGAACCCTCCCCAGGCAGAGAAAAGGGGTTCCCCCGACATGGCAGAACTGGTCTACCCGCCCGTCATCGGCGCCGTGCGCGCCGCCTTCAAGGCGTTGGACCTGAAGTTCGACATCGCCGGAGCCGACAACATTCCCCGCAAGGGCGGCGCGGTGCTGGTGAGCAACCACATCGGCTACCTGGACTTCATCTTCTGCGGCCTGGCGGCGCGGCCCGCCAAGCGGTTGGTGCGCTTCATGGCGAAGGAGTCGGTGTTCCGGCACAAGGTGTCCGGGCCGCTGATGCGCGCGATGAAGCACATTCCGGTGGACCGGACCCAGGGCGTGCACGCGTACCGGCACGCCCTGAGCGCGCTGCGTTCCGGCGAGATCATCGGCGTCTTCCCGGAGGCGACGATCTCCGAGTCGTTCACGCTCAAGACCTTCAAGTCGGGTGCGGCGCGGCTGGCGCAGGAGGCGGGCGTGCCGCTGCTGCCGATGGCGCTGTGGGGCACCCAGCGGCTGTGGACCAAGGGCCACAAGCGCGACCTGGGCCGCAACCACTTCCCGATCACGATCCGGGTGGGCGAGCCGATGGAGGCCGACCCGGACGAGCAGACGGAGAAGATCACCGACCGGCTGCGGACCCGCGTGCAGGAACTGCTGGAGGCCGCGCAGCGCGCGTACCCCGTGCGCCCCAAGGGCCCGGACGACACCTGGTGGGTCCCGGCCCACCTCGGCGGCACCGCACCGGCGCCGGGGACGCCCGCGTGAGAGAGGCGCCCGCCGAGCGGACGTGAGAGGGGGCGGGGTCGCGGCGTGGCCCCGCCCCCTCAGCGCGTCGCCTCGTCAGCGTCGGCGCGTCCCCTCGTCATCGCGTCAGCTCGTCGCGAACCACGGCTCGCCGACCTCGACCCGGGCGTCCGGGCAGGCCTTGCGCAGGTTTTCCGCCAGTTCCTCGGCGGCGGCGGTCAGGTCGGCGGGCGTCATCGGGGCCATCCGCTCCAGCAGGAACAGGGCGTTGACGGAGGTGTCGGTCAGGCGGGTGCGGACGCCCTGGCGCCAGTTCCAGCGGCGGCAGGTGACGCCCCGGTCGTCGCACCAGACCACCTCGCCGGGCTCGGGGTGCTCCACGACCTCCTCGCCGCCCGCGGCGGTCTCGAACGGTTCGTCGCCCTGGGCGCGCAGCAGCCGCATCGAGCCCTGGATGCGGTCCAGGTCCTCGCCGCCCACGGGGATGAGGTGCGCGACGCTGATCGCGTTGTAGAGGTCCACCAGGCGGTTGATGCGGGGCAGCCCGCCGTCCGCGAGGGCGCGCTTGGCCAGCGCCTCGGCGGAGTTGCGGGTGCGGGAGGGCTTGGTGCCGAAGGCGGTGTACGCGGCGCGCCAGGCGGCGATGTGCGGGTCGTCCTGGAGGGCGCCGCCGTCCAGCCGCTCGGCGAGGCGGCGGGCCGCCGCGTCCAGGAGGTCGGAACCGGCCTGGTCACTGGGTCCGTTGGTCAGTCCGTACGCCTCGACGGCGATGTAGCCGAAGCCGGGCGCGAGGGCGCGGACGTCATCGGAGATGTGCAAGGTGAAGGTCATCGCGGCGTGCCTCGGGTCGGTGGGTGGTGGACGGCCGATGCCACGGGGTCGTGTGTCGCCGCGTGGCCGGAGGCCGCGCGACGGCCTCGCCCAGGCATTGGAGCACGACCCGGCGCGGTTCAGCAAACACGACTACTCAGTGCAGTGCAGTGGACTACCGTCCGCCCCGGGCCCCACACACCACCGCCCGGCCGGGGAGCACCCCGGCCGGGCGGTCGGCACACGCGAGAAGGGACCGTTACCGGCCCAGCTCCTCCCGCAGGGCCTTCAGGAAGCCGTCCACGTCCTCCTCCGTCGTGTCGAAGGAGCACATCCAGCGCACGTCGCCGGCGGCCTCGTCCCAGAAGTAGAAGCGGTAGCGCTTCTGCAGCCGCTCGCTGACGTCGTGCGGGAGCCGCGCGAAGACCGCATTGGCCTGCACAGGGTGCAGGATCTCCACGCCGTCGATCTCGCGGACGCCGGCGGCCAGCCGCTGGGCCATGGTGTTGGCGTGCCGGGCGTTGCGCAGCCACAGGTCCTTGGCCAGCAGCGCTTCGAACTGCACCGAGACGAACCGCATCTTGGACGCCAGCTGCATGGACAGCTTGCGCAGGTGCTTCATGGCCCGCACGGCGTCGGGGTTGAGCACCACCACGGCCTCGCCGAACACCGCGCCGTTCTTCGTCCCGCCCAGGGAGACGATGTCCACCCCGGCCGCGTTGGTGAACGCCCGCATCGGCACGTCCAGCGACGCCGCCGCGTTGGCGAGCCGGGCCCCGTCCAGGTGCACCCACATGCCCCGGTCATGGGCGTGCTCGCACAGCGCGCGGATCTCGTCGGGCGTGTAGACGGTGCCCAGCTCGGTGTTCTGGGCGATCGAGACGACCTGCGGCATGGCGCGGTGCTCGTCGTCCCAGCCGTACGCCTGCCGGTCGATCAGCTCGGGGGTGAGCTTGCCGTCCTCGGTCGGCACGGTGAGCAGCTTCAGGCCGCCCACCCGCTCGGGCGCGCCGCACTCGTCGACGTGAATGTGCGCGGTGTCGGCGGATATCACCGCTCCCCAGCGGTCGGTCACGGCTTGGAGGGCCACCACGTTGGCGCCGGTCCCGTTGAAGACCGGGAACGCCTCGGCGCGCTGGCCGAAGTGGCTGCGGATGACGCGCTGGAGGTGCTCGGTGTAGGCGTCCTCGCCGTAGGCGATCTGGTGGCCGCCGTTGGCGAGCGCCAGCGCCGCCAGCACCTCCGGGTGCGCGCCCGCGTAGTTGTCGCTGGCGAAGCCGCGCACCTGGGGGTCGTGGTGACGCTTGGCGTCCGTCTTGTCCGTGCTCACGGCTCGGGAGTCAGCCACAGGCGCTGTCCATTCACTTCTCCGGCGGGCCGGTCCCAGACGCCCGTGATGGCCGTGGCCAGTTCCGTCACGTCCGTGAAGCCCGCGAACTTGGCTTTCGGTCGTTCGGCGCGCATCTGGTCGTTGACGAGCGCCTTCACGACCAGGATCGCAGCCGCGGCCCGCGGCCCGGACTCCCCTCCGGCCTTGCGGAACGCGTCCCCCAGGGCCAGGGTCCACGCCTCGGCGGCCGACTTGGCGGCGGCGTAGGCGGCGTTCCCGGCCGTCGGCTTGCTCGCGCCCGCGGCGCTGACCAGGACGAAACGGCCGTTGCCGGAGCGCTCCAGGGGGGCCTGGAAGGCCAGCGAGGTGTGCTGAAGGGTGCGGACGAGCAGTTTGTCCAGGAGGTCCCAGTCGGCGAGGTCGGTCTCGGCGAAGGACGCCGAGCCGCGCCAGCCGCCCACCAGGTGGACCAGGCCGTCGATGCGCCCGTACTCCTTCTCCGTCCGGCTCGCCCACTCCCGGGTCGCCGCGAGGTCGAGCAGGTCGACCGTGTCGCCGGTGACGGTGGCGCCGCCGTGCGCGTAGCGGGCCGCGTCCACCGCCTCGGCCAGCCGCGCCGCGTCGGCGTCCGCGCCGACCACGACGGCTCCGGCCTCGGCCAGCCGCAGCAGCACCGCGCGCCCGGCCGGTCCGGCGGCGCCGGCCACCGCGACGACGGCGCCCTCCAGCGGCCCCTGGCCGCCCTGGGAAGTAGTCATGTGTGCCTCCTCGTCCTCCCGGACGTCTGCGTCCGGGTCCGTTCGGCGTGCCCCGTCCCCGGGAGCCCGGCCGCGGGCCCCGGGTCCTGACGGGCGGTGCGCCCGTCAGTCTCCCGGACGGTCCCGCTTCCGGTCTCCCCCGCGGTCCTCACGCCGTGGCCAGGGCCCCTGGGGCCTCGTCGCGGGCGGTGATGCCCTTGGTGGAGGCGATCACCGTCTTGAGCTTCTTGGCGAGCGCCTCGTAGAACATGCTCAGCGGGAACTCGTCCGGCAGCACCTCGTCCACCAGCTTGCGCGGCGGCAGGGACAGGTCCAGGGCATCGGGGCCCTTGGCCCACACCGAGCCGGGGTGTGGGGCGAGGTAGGTGGAGACGAGCTCGTACGCGGCGAACCAGTGGACGAGCTTGGGCCGGTCGATGCCCTCGCGGTACAGCCGCTCGATCTCGCCGCAGAGCTGGTTGGTGACCTGGGGGGCGCGTTCCCAGTCGATGCGCAGGGTGTTGTCCGTCCAGCGCACCACGTCGTGCTGGTGGAGGTAGGCGAAGAGCAACTGGCCGCCCAGGCCGTCGTAGTTGCGCACCCGGTCGCCGGTGACGGGGAAGCGGAACATCCGGTCGAAGATCACCGCGTACTGCACGTCACGCGCCTGCCGGACGCCCTCGGCCTCCAGCTTCACCGCCTCCTTGAAGGCGGTGAGGTCGCAGCGCAGCTCCTCCAGGCCGTACATCCAGAACGGCTGCCGCTGCTTGATCATGAAGGGGTCGAAGGGCAGGTCACCGTGGCTGTGGGTGCGGTCGTGGACCATGTCCCACAGGACGAACGCCTCCTGGCAGCGCTGCTGGTCGGCGAGCATGTCCCGGATGTCGCCGGGGAGTTCGACGCCCAGCACCTCGACGGCGGCCTCGCTGACCCGGCGGAACCGCGCGGCCTCCCGGTCGCAGAAGATCGCGCCCCAGGTGAAGCGGTCGGGCGCCTCGCGGACGGCGATGGTCTCCGGGAAGAGGACCGCGGAGTTGGTGTCGTAGCCGGCGGTGAAGTCCTCGAAGGTGATGCCGCAGAAGAGCGGGTTGTCGTAGCGGGTGCGCTCCAGCTCGGCCAGCCAGTCCGGCCACACCATGCGCAGCACGACCGCCTCGAAGTTGCGGTCGGGGTTGCCGTTCTGGGTGTACATCGGGAAGACGACGAGGTGCTGGAGGCCGTCGGCGCGCTGCCGGGCGGGCTGGAAGGCGAGCAGCGAGTCGAGGAAGTCGGGCACCTGGAAGCCGCCGTCGGCCCACCGGCGCAGGTCGGCCACCAGGGCCCGGTGGTAGGCCGCGTTGTGCGGCAGCAGCGGCGCCAGTTCCTCGATGGCGCCGATCGCGCGCTCCACCTCGCGGCGGACCGCGCCGCCGTCGGGCGCGCCGTCCACGTCGAAGTCGATCGAGCCGTCCTTGGTCTGCCAGGGCCGGATGGTCTCGATCGCGTCCTTCAGTACGGGCCACGCCGGGTGCGCGACCACACGTTCCGCGGTCGCGGTGCCCCTGTGGGCATCCACAGGCGAAAGAATTTCCGTCATGACTACCCTCCGGCAGGAGATCGTGTGGTGGGCACACGGTAACCAGCGGAGATCAGCGCCCTCAAGGGGCCCAGGCGAAAATCTTTCTGTCAATCCCCGACATCGGCGAACATTTTTCCTGTCAGTCGCGCCGTATTCGTCATTTCCTGGCCAACGCGGCGGGAAATCGGAGCGACCGCGAGGGGGCGCCGGACGGGCCCGCGCGTATCGGGCGCACCCGTGCGGACGGCCCCCGCGGCGGCCCCCGCCGCCCGCCGGTCGAGCGTCCGTATGGTTCCGGCCGAAGCGCCGTCCGAGGTCCGCTGGGTAAGGGGTCCCGGCCATTAGGCTGTGCGCCGTTTCGTGCGGCCACCGTCGGCTCCGAGAGCGCCGGCGGCCGGCGCGAGCCGACGACCACAGCCGACGACAGAAGCGAGGCAGCCTTGTCCTTCCTCACCATCGGACACCGCGGGCTCATGGGCGTGGAACCGGAGAACACCCTGCGCTCGTTCGTACGCGCCGAACGCGAGGGCGTCGACGTCATCGAGCTGGACCTGCACCTGAGCAAGGACGGCGCGCTCGTGGTGATGCACGACGCGGACGTGGACCGGACGACCGACGGCACCGGCCCGATCGCCGACCGGACCCTGGCCGAACTGCGCGAACTGGACGCGGGCCAGGGCGAACGCATCCCCGTCTTCGAAGAGGTGGCCGACGCGGTACAGGCCCCCCTCCAGGCCGAGATCAAGGACGTGGCGGCGGCGCGGGCGCTGGCGGAGGTGGTGCGCACCCGCGACCTGACCGGCCGCGTGGACGTCATCTCCTTCCACGACGAGGCGCTGGCCGCGATCGGCAAGCTGCTGCCGGGCGTGCCGACGGCGCTGGTCGCCGAGCGCTACGGCACCGACGTGGTGGAACGGGCGCGGGCCGTCGGCGCCGGCGCCCTCTCCCTGAACCTGCGCCGCCTCACCCTGGAACTGGTGGAACGCGCCCACGCCGCGGGCCTGAAGGTCTGGGGCTGGACCGTCAACACGCACGACCACCTCCGGCTCGCCCGCGGGCTGGGGCTGGACGGCGCGGTGACGGACTTCCCGGAGATCCGGCGGGCGGTGCGGTTCACGGCGTGAGGGGCAGGGGTGCGGGGACGCGGTCGGGGGCCCGCGCGGGCCGCGCGGCCTGCGGGCTTCCCGGCCGTCCCGGTCGTCTTGGATGCGCTCTCGGCCGCCCCGGTCGCGTGGGGTGGCTCCCGGCCGCCCCGGTCACCTTGGGTGGCTCCCGACCGCCCCGGCCATTCCGGCTTCGCTCCCGACCGCCCCGAGCGTTCCGACGTCGTTCCCGACCGCCCCGAGCGTTCCGACGTCGTTCCCGACCGCCCCGGCCGTCGGCTACGCCGCGGCGATGGCCTTCGTCAGCAGTTCGAACTCCAGGTCGTCGCGGCGCGGCACGCCGAACCGCTCGTCCCCGTACGGGAAGGGGCTCATCTTGCCGGTCCGCGTGTAGCCGCGGCGCTCGTAGTAGGCGATGAGCTCGTCCCGCTGCCTGATCACCGTCATGTGCATCTCGCGGACCCCCCACGTGGCGCGCGCGGTCCGCTCCGCCTCGGCCAGCATCACCTTGCCCAGGCCGCCGCCCTGGAGGGCGGGCCGCACGGCGAACATCCCGAAGTACGCGTGGTCGCCCCGGTGCTCCAGGTGGCAGCAGGCTATGAGGACGCCGTCCCGCTCGGCGATCAGCAGCAGGCTGTTCGGGTCGCCGACGACGGCCGCCACGCCCTCCGGGTCGGTGCGCTGCCCGTCCAGCAGGTCCGCCTCGGTCGTCCAGCCGACCCGGCTCGCCTCTCCGCGGTAGGCGCTCTCGACGAGCTCCACCAGACCGGGAATGTCGTCCTTGGTGGCGGCGCGGAAGGTCAGCTCGGTGGTGGACATGGCGGACGGGGTCCTCTCCGGAAGGGCGGGGCGGTGGCAGGCCGCCGAACGCGGCCCGGGAAGGGAGGCTAACAAGCCCGGCCCCTCGCGCCCCATCGGTGGCCGGCCGGTCCCCCGGCGCCCCGGGGTGCCTCGGCGTAGGGTCCCCGCATGGTGCATGTACTGAGCAGCAGGGTCCTGGTACGGCCGCGCGACCCCGAGCGGTCCCGCGCGTTCTACGGGGAAGCGCTGGGCCTGGAGATCTACCGGGAGTTCGGGACCGGTCCCGGGCGCGGCACGGTGTACTTCCTCGGCGGCGGCTTCCTGGAGGTCTCCGGCCGCGCCGACGTGCCGCCGACCGCCACGCTGGAGCTGTGGCTCCAGGTCGCGGACGTCGCCCGGGCGCACGAGGAGCTGGCGGCGCACGGCGTCCGGGTGCTGCGCCCGCCGGTCAAGGAGCCGTGGGGCCTGATCGAGATGTGGATCGCCGATCCGGACGGTCACCGGATCGTTCTCACCGAGGTCCCCGCCGAACATCCGCTGCGGTACCGGCCGGGGATCTGAGCGGAGGGTTCCGGGGGGAGCGGCGGCGCGTCCCCGGTATCTCCGAGACGGTGCCGGTCGCGCTTTCTGCGGGGCGGGAGCGGGCTGCTCCCTTGAGGGGCCGTGCCGGGCGCAGGTCGTTGCTCGGGGACGGCCTCGGGCACGGGCCGTTCCCCTGTGAGGCGGTGCCGGCTGTCCCTTCCTTACGCGTCCCGTTTCCCCCTTGCACCGTTCCCCCTCCCCCATTGCCGCGGTGCCCCGCGTGCAGAGGCCCCGCGCGCCGGGCATCCTCCAGGCGTACGGAATCGCCCGTGCGCCGTCCCCATGGGTCGGAACGCACGGCCGCGTGGATCGCGCGGCTCCGTACGGACCCCTGACGGCTCCTGCGCGCGCACCGGCCGGCGGCCGTACCGCCGTAGAGATCCGTACGGCGCTCTTGGGAGGTGCTCCGTGCACGGACCGCCGTGGGTCGGCTGGGCGCTGGTGGTGCTGTGCGCGGGGGCGGGCGCGTACTGCCTGTCGCGGGCGCGGACGGGGACGACCGGGCAGCGCCGCGAGGCGCGCGGCGAGGCGCTGATGGGGCTCGGGATGGCCGTGATGGCGGCGCCCGGTTCCGCGTCGTCCCTGCCCGCGTGGTCGTCCTGGGTGTACGCGGTGGTCTTCGGGGCGGCGGGGCTGTGGGCGGTGGCGCGGCGGCACGCGCATCACGCGGTGGGCGCGGCGGCCATGGTCTACATGACCCTGGCGATGGCCCACCCGGCGGCCGGAGGCGCGGAACACGCGCACTCCTCCCCGGCCGCACCGGGCGGAGCGCCCGCGCTGACCGGTCTGCTGCTCGCGTACTACGCGGTGTTCGCGGTGGTGGCGGGGGTGCGGCTGGTGCCCGTTCGGGACGGTGCGGCGGTCGGCTGCGCGCCGGAGCCGAAACGGGGACGGGGACGGGGTGGTGTGCGCATGGCAGCGTACGAAGGCGGGCGCCGCGCCCGTCCCGAGGTGGTGGGGGCGTGCCGGGTGGCGATGGGCATCGGCATGTTCGCGATGCTGCTGACGCTGTGAGGGGAGGCGGCGGCCGGAGGCCCGGCGGGCCACCGGAGAGAGCGCGACACCAGCCGATGGCCCGAGGAGAGCGCGCGCCGACCGGCGCCCGGCGCTCCCGCCGTCCGGCGGTGGTGTATATCACTTCCGGTGCGGATTCCCCCTACGGGTGACGGTGCGCTCATAGGCTGACGCCCATGATGGTCCCCTTCGCGCTGATCACGCTCGGCGTGCTGGCCGCGGCCATGGCGCCGCGCCTGATGGCCCGCGCCCAGTGGCCCGACCGTGAACCGGTACTCGGTCTGTGGGTCTGGCAGTGCGTGGTGGCCGGTGTCCTGCTGTGCTGTGTGCTCGCCATGTCGCTGAGCGCCGCCGCCGCGTGGGACACGGTGCGCGGGCACCTCTTCGAGGGCGCGCCCAACGCCGTCGTCGACGCGTACGCGCTGACCGCCTACGAGCCGTGGGCCGGGCCGGTGGCCGTGGTGCTGGCCTGCGGCGGCGTGTGGACGGCCGGGATGCTGGTCCGCGAGGTCCACGGCGCGCGGGTCCGTCGCCGCCGACGGCGCGCGGACCTGCTGCGGCGCTCGCCGCGGCTGCCCGGCGAGGAGCGTTCCGGCGACCGGCTGGTCGTCCTGGAAGGGGACCGCCCCCAAGCCTGGTGGCTGCCCGGGCCGTCCCCCCAACTGGTCGTCACCACCGCGGCGTTGCGGCGGCTGAACGGCCGTCAGCTCGACGCGCTGATCGCGCACGAGCAGGGCCACGCGCGGGCCCGGCACGACCTCCTGCTGCACTGCGCGTCCGCGCTCGCCGCCGGTTTCCCGCAGGTCCCGGTCTTCGCGGCGTTCCGCGACCAGGTGCACCGGCTGGTGGAGCTGGCGGCGGACGACGCGGCCTCCCGCCGCTTCGGCCGGCTGGCGATCGCCCTCGCCCTGGTCGAACTCAACGAGGACAGCGGCGTCTTCGGCCCGTGCCCGACGACGTCCGCGCAGGTGCCGCAGCGGGTGCACCGCCTCCTGGAACCGGCACCCCGCCTGACGCCCGGCCGACGGCTGCGGATGACGGCGGTGGCGGCGCTGGTGCCGGTGGTGCCGCTGCTGGTGACGTTCGGTCCGGGGCTGAACGCGCTGACCTGACCCGGCCCACCGCGCCCCTCCCGCTCCACGCCGCCCGGGCTTCGCCCGTATCCCGTTCGCGGCATGGCCCGGGGCAGGGACGTCGACGAGGATCGGGGGATGGCACCGACGTCGCGCCCCTCCCCCCGTCCCGGCCCGGCCGACCGCCCCGGCCGCCTCGCGCCCGGTCCGGGCCCGTCCCCCGGCTCCTCCGGCCCGTTACGCGCGCCCCGTTCACCGCGTGCCTCGGGTGCTCCACGCCCGGGACGCATGCGAGGAGCCGGGCGGCCCTCAGGGGCGCGAGGCGGCCCGCTCGTCGCCGGCGGGGTGTGCGCCGGGCTGGCCGGGCTGCTGCTGGTGCTGGTCGTGGCGAGGTGGGGGCCGCTGCTGGCGTGGGACCGGGCGGTGGCGGACGCCCTGCACCGCGCGGCCCTCGCCGCCCCCGGCTGGACGCGCGTGAACCGGCTGCTGTCGGACTGGGTGTGGGACCCGTGGACCCTGCGGACGCTGCTGGCCGTTGCCGTCGGGTGGCTGCTGTGGCGCGGCGAGCGACGGCTCGCCCTGTGGGTGGCGGGGACGGCGGCGGTCGGCACGGCGCTCCAGCAGACGATGAAGGCCATGGTGGGCCGGAATCGGCCGAGTTGGCCGGACCCGGTGGACACCGCCCAGTACGCCGCCTTCCCGTCCGGGCACGCGCTGACGGCCGCGGTCGCGGGCGGCCTCGTCCTGTGGCTGCTGCGGCTGCGCGGAGCGCCCCCGGCGTGGCGGCGGGGCGCCCTGGCCGTGACCGTGGTCTCCGTGGTCGGTGTCGGCTTCACGCGGGTGTTCCTGGGGGTGCACTGGCTCAGCGACGTGGTGGCCGGGTGGCTGCTGGGCGTGGCCCTGACGACGGCCGCGGTGTTCTTGTACGAGCGCGGGCGCCCGGCGGGAAGGGCGGCGACCGCGCGAAGGGCCCCGGACGCCGCAGGCTCGTCCGCCAGCGGCGCATCCACCAGCGGCTCGTCCGCCGCGAACGCGGACGACCGGGGCGCGGCGCCCGCCGAGTGCCCGCGGGACGACGGGGCCACCGCCCCCGGCCGCCCTCCCACCGGCCCGGCGCGCCACCGGCCCCGGCCCGGCGGCCCCCGCGAGAGCGGCCACCGCGAGAGCGGCCACCGTCTCCCCGCCTCCCGGACGCATGACGACCGCCGCCCGGGACAGGATGGCGGCATGACGACCAAGGGCGTGCTGTTCGACTTCTCCGGCACTCTGCTGCGGATCGAGAGTCCCGAATCCTGGCTGCGGGCGGCGCTGGCCGCCACCGGGACCGCCATGGACGACGCCGAGTTCGCGCTCCGCGCGCGCGAGCTGGCCCGCGCCGGGGCGCTCCCCGGCGGCTCCTCACCGGCCCGGATGCCCGGCGAACTGGCCGAGCTGTGGGAGAACCGGGACCGCTCCGCGGCCCGCCACCGCGAGCTGTACACCTCCCTGGCGCGCCAAGTCCCGCTGCCCGACGACGCGTTGTACGACGCGCTGTACGACCGGCACCTGTCGCCGGACGCCTGGACGCCGTACCCGGACACCGTCGAGGTGCTGAGCGCGCTGCGGCGGCGCGGCACGCGCGTCGGGGTGGTGAGCAACATCGGCTGGGATCTGCGGCCCCTCTTCCGGGCGCACGACCTGGACCGTTACGTCGACGCGTACGTCCTGTCCTTCGAGCACGGCATCCAGAAGCCCGACCCGAGGCTGTTCGAGATGGCGTGCCACAAACTCGGGCTCGCTCCGCACGAGGTCCTGATGGTGGGCGACGACCAGCGGGCCGACGGCGGGGCCACGGCGCTGGGCTGCGGTTTCCTCCTGGTCGACCCGCTGCCGGCCGGGGAACGGCCCGACGGGCTGCGCCCGGTGCTGGATCTGGTGACCTGACCGCCGCGCGGCGGTCCTCCCGAGGGGAACCCCGCCCGCCACTTGCCCGCGCCCGCGCCGAACCGGTGTGCGCCCGTCGGGGCGCGGAGTACCGTCGCTGCCGTGGACGAGCGATTCGGGCTTGCCGTACCGCGGTCGTTGGAAGAGGCGTGCGTACCGGAGCGGCTCGCGCTGCTGGTGTACGACATGCAGGTCGGGATCCTGGGCCAGATTCCCGAACGGGAGCGGGTCGTGGCCCGTGTGCGGGAGGTGCTGGACACCGCCCGCGCGGCCGGGGTCCGGACGTTCTTCCTGCGGCACGTCACCCTGCCGACCTCCCTCATGGGCGCCGGTCAGCTCCGCATGTGGCGCGGGTGGCAGGGGCGGGAGCGGGCGGCCGAGGTGGTCTCGCCGTTCCCCGCGGACGCCCCGCAGTCCCAGTTGATCCCGGAAGTGCGGCCGACCGGGCGGGAGGCCGTGGTCGACAAGATCACCATGTCGGCGTTCGAGGGGACGTGGCTGGACATCGCGCTGCGGGACTGCGGGATCGCCGCGGTCGCCGTCGTCGGCGTGGCCCTGGAGATCGGCATCGAGCCGACCGTGCGGCACGCCGCGGACCTCGGCTACGTACCCGTCGTGATCACGGACGCCTGCGGCACGGGAGACGCCGCCGCCGGGGAGCGGTCGCTCGCGGCGCTCGCCTTCGCGGGCGACGCCCTGCTGGCGACGGCGGAAGAGTTCCGCTCGGCGGTGGGCGCCCGACCGCCGAGCGGTTCCGCCGCGGGCTGAACGCGGCGCGGGTTCCGTCCCGGCGCGAGCCGAACGCGGCGCGGGCCCCCTTCCGGTCCGCACCGAACGCGACGCGCGGGCGGGCCCCCGCGCCCACCTCACGAAGCGGGAACGGCTCCATCAGCTTCACGTCCGGTGCCAGTGGGCGGGCCCCGCCCCGGCCCCGCGAAGCGGAAGCGGCCCCACCGGATTCACGTCCGATGCCGGTGGACGGGCCCTCGCACCGACCCCACGAAGCGGAAGCGGCCCCACCGGATTCACGTCCGATGCCGGTGATCCTCCGTCCCCCGCCCCAGCGCCTGGACGATCTCCTGCACGTTGGCGTACTTGCGGTGCTCCGGGAGCTGTTCGGCCAGGTCCAGCAGCCGGTCCGGGGCGTTGTTCTGCTTCAGGGTGCGCAGGACGGCGGAGCGCTTGGCCGGGTAGGTGCCGGGGCCGAGATGGCGGGCCATCTCGCTGCGGAGCTGGACGTCCTCGCCGGTCATGCCGGGCGGGGTGCCGCCGGTCATGGCGGTCTCGGGCGAGCGTTCCGCCCGGGGCTGGTCCTCGCCGGGGGGCTGGAGCTCGTGCGCCTCCTCGACCCGCAGGGAGCGGTTGGCCTTCAGCTCACCCTGGAGTTCCCGCTTGGCCTCGTCGTCGCGCAGCGGGCCCGTCTTGTCACGTCCGTGGATCGTCATGGTCGTCCTCCAGCCATTCCGGCGCTCCGGCCGGGGCGGCGGTCACAGAGTCCCCGTCCGGGTACCCCTGTGGGTTCGCTCCACACCGGTCCCGGGGAGCGGGACCCGGGGCCGCCCGAGGGCCGCCCCGGGGCGGCTCACCCCGTGCTCACGCCCCGCTCACGCCCGTGCGAACCACCGCGCCCGCTCGGCGTCCGTCACCGTCCGCCGCTGCACGTCCAGCTCGATCCGTCCGAGGTGGGCGTAGTGCGCGACGACCTCCGGGCCGAGCGCCCCGGCCGCCGCCTCGCTCGCCGCGAAGGCGCGCACGGCGTCGTCGAGGGTGGCCGGGATGCGGGGCACCTCGTCGGCCCGGTAGGCGCTGCCCTCGTAGGGGGCCGGAGGGCGCAGGTCGCGTTCGATGCCGTGGAGGACGGCGGCCAGCGCCGCGGACAGCGCCAGGTACGGGTTGGCGTCCGCGCCGGGGACGCGGACCTCCAGGTGGAGCCCGTCGCCGTGGCCGACGACCCGGACGGCGCAAGTGCGGTTGTCCATCCCCCAGGCCAGCCGGGTCGGGGCGAAGGAGTCGGGGGCGAAGCGCTTGTAGGAGTTGGTGTTCGGCGCGTAGAGGGGCGCGAGGTCCGGGAGGAGGTCCAGGAGTCCGGCGATCGCCTGGCGGGCCAGGGCGGAGGGGGTGCCGTCCGGGTCGGCGAGGACGGGACGGTCCTCGCGCCAGAGGGAGACGTGCAGGTGGAGGCCGTTGCCGAGGCCGGTTTCCGGGGCGGCCATGAAGGTGGGGGCGAGGCCCGCGCGGGCGCCGACGGTGCGGGCGGCGTGCTTGAGGAGCGGGTGCGCGTCGCAGGCCGCGAGCGCGTCCCCGTAGGGGAAGGTGATCTCCACCTGGCCGGGCGCGGACTCGGTCTTGACGGCCTCGACGGGCAGCCCGGCGCCGGCCAGCGCCACGGCCAGGTCGCGCAGGTAGGCGTCCTGGACGGGATCGTGGTCCAGGGCGTAGTCGAGGTTCTCCTCCGTCACCGGGCGCAGGCCGTGGTAGCCGGTCTCGGCCAGCTCGCCGTACCGGCCCTTGTAGAGCACGAACTCCGTCTCCAGCCCGGCCTTGACGGACAGCCCGAGTGCGGCGAGCCGGGCGAGCTGGTGGTGCAGCATCTGCCGTGGTGCGACCGTCACCGGCCGCCCGTCCTCGGTCACGGCGTCGGCGTGGACGAGGGCGGTGCCGGGCTGCCAGGGGAGCCGTCGGATGGTGCGCGGGTCGGGGCGGACGCGCAGGTCCTGGTAGCCGCTGGACCAGGAGGCGAGGGCGAAGCCGTCCAGGGGACGCATGTCGACGTCGGTGGCGAGGACGTACGCGCACACCTCGGCGCCGCCGTCGGCGACCTGCTCCAGGAAGTGCCCGGCGTCGTACAGCTTGCCCTTGAGGCGGCCCTGCGCGTCGGTGACGGCGACGCGGACGGTGTCGATCCGGCCCGCGGCGACCTCCCGGCGCAGCTCGGCGAGGGTGAGCGGCCCGGCCGCGCGGGCCGCCCGGACACGGGGCTCCACATGACCGTTGGAGGGCGCCCCGGGGACGCCGTCGGTCCGGGGGGCGGTCTCCGCGTGGCCGTCGCGGGAGACGCCGTTGGAGGACGCCCCCGGAAGGCCGTCGGTCCGGGCGGAACGGTGCATCACACGATCTCCTGTTCGTACTTGGCCATCTCGGGGTCGCTGGTCTGGGCGAGCGGGATCTCGTACTTGCGGCGTCCGGCAACCACCCACCAAACGCTGGCCAGCACGAGCACCACGACCAGCGCGACCGGCGCGTAGTTGAAGTTCTCCAGCGAGACGGGGTGGCTCTGCGGCAGGCAGAACAGGACGGTCACGAAGGCCACCCACACCACCGCGACCACGCCGATCGGCACGCCCCAGCGCCCGAGGTTCCAGGGCCCGGGCCGGAACCGGTCGCGGGCGCGCAGCCGCAGGAAGATCGGGATGGCGTAGGCGGGGGTGATGCCGATGACGTTGATGGAGGTCACCGCGGCGTACGCGGTGGCGGAGTACAGGGAGGGCAGGACGAGGACGGCGGCGACCACGACCGTCAGGAGCACGGCGCGGGTGGGGGTGCCGTTGCGGCGGGAGACCCGGCGCCACAGCCGGGAGCCGGGCAGCGCGCCGTCCCGGCTGAAGGCGAAGACCATCCGGGAGGTGGCGGCCACCTCGGCGTTGCCGCAGAAGAGCTGGGCCACGATCACCACGAGCAGCAGCGCCTTGGCGCCGCCCACGCCCAGCGCGTCGAGGAAGATCTGGGCGGGCGGCACGTTGGTGGCGCTCTCCAGGGTGCCCGCGTAGTCCTGGATGGCGAAGGTCAGGCCCATGAGCAGCACGAACCCGGCGACCCACGACCAGCCTATGGCGCGCACGATGCCGCGGGCGGCGCTGGTCTGCGCCTGGGTGGTCTCCTCGGAGAGGTGCGCGGAGGCGTCGTAACCGCTGAAGGTGTACTGGGCGAGCAGCAGGCCGATCAGGACCACGTACACCGAGCTGGACCAGCCGGTGTTGTTGACGAACTCGCCGAAGACGAACGAGGCCGACTGGTGGTGCGAGGGCACCAGCCACAGCACGCCGACGATGAGCACCACGCCGGCCAGATGCCACCACACGCTGATGGACGTCAGGATGCTCACCAGCCGGACGCCGAAGAGGTTCAGCGTGCCGTGCAGGCACAGGATGATCAGGTAGATCACCATGAGCGAGCCGGGCGTGGGATCGAAGCCCCACTGGAGGTTGAGGAAGGCGCCGGTGAACAGGGCGGCGCCGTAGTCGATTCCGGCGATGGCGCCGAGCAGGCCGAGCAGGTTGAGCCAGCCGGTGTACCAGCCCCAGCGCCGCCCGCCGAGCTGGTCGGCCATGAAGTACAGGGCGCCGGACGTCGGGTAGGCGCTGGTCACCTCGGCGAGCCCGGCGCCGATGAACATGACCATGAAGCCGACGACGATCCAGCCCCACATCATGACGGCCGGGCCGCCGGTGGTCAGGCCGAAGCCGTAGAGCGTCATGCAGCCGGAGAGCACGGAGATGACGCTGAAGCTGATGGCGAAGTTGCCGAACGGCCCCATGCGGCGGGTGAGTACCGGCTTGTAGCCGAGCCGGCGCAGGAACGCGTCGTCGGCCTCGGGACCGTGGGCGTGCTGGGGGACGGCACGCCCGGAGCGGGTCGCACGGGACACCAGGGAACCTCCGATGGAGCAGTGACGGACGGGGGATCAGGGGTGGGCACGCGGCGGCGATGCTACGGAACGCCGTGTGACGCGTCGCGGGCGGGGCGGTGTGTCAGGGGCCGCCGCGGTGGGCGTCGGTGGCGGACGCGGCCAGGCACTGCGCGCGGGCCTTCAGGAAGACCTCGGTCGCGGCCTCCGGGCGCGCGTCGTCGGTCATGTACGCCCACGGCAGGCGGGTGCCGTGCGGGCCGAGTGCGGTGAACACCCGCGCCGCGGCGGCGAATCGCTCGCCCGCCCACAGGGCGTGCGCCAGGTGGTGCAGGTCCAGCACCGACTGCCCGGCCGGATCGGTGCGCTCGAACCAGCTCATGGCCCGGTCGATGTCGTGGACGATCGGCTCCCGGGCCCACTGCCGGTGCAGCAGCGGGTCGGTGCCCTGCTGTGCGCGGCGCCGCTGGTAGTGCTCGACGCACGCGTACAGCGGCAGCACGCGCAGCGGGGAGCGCTCGGGGGCCCAGGAGACGACCCAGCGGGAGAAGTCCAGGGCGGCGGCGGGGGAGGTGCCGGGCAGCGCGTGGAGGAACTGGAGCATCCGGTGGTACGCCTCGCGGTTGTACCGGTCCCGGACGTAGATCTCGTACAGCAGTCCCCAGGGGCCCGCCGGCAGCATCGGTTCCCAGGGGCGCTGCTGGTGTTCGGGCAGTTCGCGGCGGACGTCGAGCTGGGCGAGGGCCAGCAGGCCGACCCACGGCACCGGGTCGTCGGGGGCGTGCTGGGCCGCCAGTCGGCTCAATCTCCGGGCCTCGCGTGCCAGTTCGGCGGCGCCGTGGTGCCCTTGGCCGTGCGCCTGAAGGGCGCGCGCCACCGCGACGCGGGCGCGCATCATCTGCGCGTCGGGGTTGCCCGGTTCCTCCGCGAGCCAGGTGTGCACCACGTTGGACCCGGCCGCCACCGCCGCCAGCACCTGCGAACGGGAGGTGCGCAGCGCCCAGTGGGTGCTCGTCCGGGCGAGCAGGTCGCGGGTGGACATCCAGCGCCCCACCCGCAGATCCTCCAGCACCAGACGCAGTTCCGCGTCGAAGCCCGCCGGGTGGAAGACCGGCCGGAACTCCTCACCGCCCGACGGGGACCGTCTGCCCCGCATCACCACACCCCGCCGCGCACCGCCGCGCGGGGCGCGGGGCGTCGGCGGCGGCCGGGGGCGGGTCCGGGGTGCGCTCCAGCGGGGCACAGGGAGCGGTCCGGCCGCGCGCCCCCGCGGGCGGACGGGCCGGAGGACGGGCACCCGGGGGGCGCCTCCGAGCTGAACGTCATCAGGATCCTCGGTCGCTACAGGCTCGCGGCGGTGCGGCGGACACCCGTCCGCACCGACGCCGTGGGGAAAGCTGCCCGGTAAGAGATACGCGACGTGGAGCCCCTTGGTCCAGTTCTTGAATTGTTTCCGGCAACTGGCTTGTTTTCGATGTGACTTGGCACCGGACGCGCCGCGGCACGGCACACGCCGGGCGGTTGCCGCGCGCCCGGTGAAATCCTGCGGAAATTTCACAGCTTTCCTGAAAAAGCTCCGGCGGAACGCGGGGACGGCCGATCGCGCGCCCCACGCGAAAGCGGTCCGTTTTCCGCTGCCGCTTCGGGGAATTCCCCGGCGCCATGGTGTGCGGCCCCCGGCGGTGGCGCTGCCGGAGGCCGCTCACGGCGTTCTCAGCGCACCCCCACCGCCGCCAGCGCACTGCGCTGAGCCGGGGTGATGCGGGTCGGGAAGTAGAGGTAGCACACTCCGCCGGTGCCGCCGACGACCTGTCCGGAGGCATTGCGGCGTTTCGTCCGCAGCCAGATGTTCTCGAACTGGCGGCGTTTGTAGACGCGGCGGACCGCGGCGTTGCTGGGCGCGGCCGGGTCGTTGGCGACGACGTCCCCGGACTTGGTGAAGCCGATGACCGTCATCAGGTGCCCGGCCGTGCCGTAACCGGCGCCGTCCAATTCGGACTTCAGGAAGGACTGCGAGGTGATGACGGGGATGCCCGCGTGGATGAGCCTTTCCACGTCGGTCAGCGACTGGAGGCGGGTGACGAGTGCCTGCATCTCCGGATACGTCGTCGCATAGGCCGCGTTGAAGGGCCAGTTGCCGCAGCCCGCGTACTGGTAGTCGAAGGTGAAGCGGGCGGCGTGGCAGACCTGCGGGTCGGCGTAGGCGGGGTTGACCCAGGCCAGGTCCTCGCGGGACGGCCGGCGGCCCCAGAACTCGATGATCATCTGGGAGGAGGTGGGGCTGCACCACGCCTCTCCCCCGTTGTCGTACTCCGGGTACTGGCCCTTGTGGATCTCCTGCGAGTAGCGCGGCACGGCCAGCTCGCGGCCGGTCGCCACGCCCGGCGCGGAGGCCGGCACCTCGAACCGGTCGGGCACGTCGGAGCCCATGGCGCCGACCCGCCACACCTTGGGCGTGAGCGGGGTGCCGGGCCTGCGGTAGAGGGTGAGCCGCAGCTCGTACGAGGCCAGCCGCAGGCCGCTCGCGGGCGCGTCGATGGCGAAGGTGTCGGTGGAGATGCTGCTCTTGCCGTCCTTCTGGTCGTCGACGGAGGTGCGGCGGATGTCGCCGTCCCCCGCGGCCCACCGGCCCATGACGTACCAGGGCGTGCGCCCGCCGTCGCTGTAGGTGCCGCGCAGCTCGACGGCGATCCAGGTGCCGGCGGGGGTGGCCGCGTTCCAGGAGGCCACCGCCTCGGTCGCCGGGACCCGGAGCGGGTGGGCGGGGCTGGTCCAGGTGGCGTACTCCCAGGTGGCCGTGGTGCCGGTGTGCGGGTCGCGGTACTCCTGGGTGCCGGCCGGGCGGTCGATGACGACGCCGGGGCGGGCGCCGTTCTCCACCTGGACGCCGTCCCCGGTGCCCTGCCGCCAGTCGGCGGCGGTGGTCCAGGCGTGGTACTCGACCACGCCCTTGCCGCCTCCTGCGTGCGGGGGCGGCGTACGGGGGCCGGGGGAGGCGTGGGCCAGGGGGGTGGCGGTGCCCGCCGCGACGGCGAGCGCGGCGGCCAGGACGGAGCGCCGGGGCGCGGATCTGGTCATGGTGGAGATCCCCCAGTCGGAAGCGGTGACGGTGATCGGGTACCGGATGACGTGGGACGTGCGGGGTGCGGCGGTGTGGTCCGAAACGGCCGGCGGGCGTTCCCGTACCGGCGCGTCGCGGACCATTCGGTTGTCGGGCCGGAAGCGGTGGCTCAACCATGCCCGCTGCCCCGCGCTTCGGCCAGCGGTCGGACGCGCGCCGCGCCATGAATATTGGTGTGGACCACTGACGTAGGCTGGCGCGGTGGACCACGACCTGACCGCCCTCGCCGCCCGCCTGCGCGCCCTGCCGCCGTCCTGCGGCCCAGTGCGGCTGGTGGCGGTCGACGGGCACGCCGGGTCGGGCAAGAGCACCTTCGCGCGCCGGCTGGCCGCGGCGCTCGGCGGCGCCCCGGTGGTGCGCCTGGACGACCTCGCCACGCACGAGGAGCTGTTCGCGTGGACCGGCCGGTTCCGCACGCAGGTCCTCGAACCGCTGGGCCGGGGCGAGACCGCGCGGTACGCGGTGTACAACTGGGTACGCCGGGCCTTCACGTCGCGGCGGGAGGTGCCGGCCGCGCCCGTGGTCCTCGTGGAGGGGGTCGGCGCCGGGCGCCGCGCGGTGCGTCCGCACCTGGCGTGCCTGCTGTGGATGGAACTGCCGTGCGAACATTCCTGGGAAAGGGGCCGACTTCGGGACGGACCGGACCTGGCCACGTTCTGGAATGGCTGGATCCCGTCGGAGCGCCGGCACTTCGCCGCGGATCCGTCCCGTCCGTACGCCGATCTCCTGGTGTCGCAGAGAGACAAGGGGTACGAGGTACGAGTGGGGCCCGCTGGGAGCGATTGATCTCCCCCGACCATCACTGTGCGTGACCAAGTGCCGCCGATCCGCAGGCCGTCGCCGACAGGGTCCCGCCGAGTGCCCCGACTCCGCTTGACCTCGGAGGCGTACAGGACTTACGTTCTCAATGTGCGGTTCTGACGGACCGCCCGCAGACGCGAAGCCCCCGGTTGTTCCCCCGTGATCGGGGGCTTCGTTCTGCGCCGGGCGCCCTCTTCCCGCGTCCGCGCCCCTCACCCCTCACCGTGGGTCACCGCCCCGTTCGCGCCGTCGCGCCGCGCCGCGCCCCGTACGCCCCCTGCTGCGCCCCTCTTCGGCCCGCGCCGATACCGCAGGTACGATGCGAGTCTGTGCCACCGAAGGACGCGAACCGCACGGCACGGGGCACAACTCCCTGGTTTTTGACGACGGTTCGGACAGGCTGCGGCCGGGCACTTTCGCCCGGCGGCACTCCACGGGGGACGTTTTTTGGGGGGACGTGATGGATTTCGGCACGCAGGGCCCGCACGCCCCGGCCGAACTCGCCTGGCTGCGCGCGGTCGACGCCTACACCGTGGGCGCGTACGCGCAGGCCGAGGAGGAGTTCCGGGCCGCGGTACGGATGGACCCCACGATGGCCGACGCCTGGCTCGGCCTGCACGCGCTGCGCGCGGACACCACCACCGCGCTGCTGCGGATGCACCAGCACCGCGACCGCTTCGGCGAACAGCGCGCCCGCTACCGACGCACCCTCAATTCCTGGTACTGGCTGGGCTGGTGGGTGCAGCCCGTCCTGGAGACCCGGCGCGACCTGCTGCTGGCGCACGCCTCCCACTGGCTCGACGGGCGCCACGTCGCCGAACTGGACCGGGCGCTGGCCGCCTGCCCGCCGGTGGACACCGACCCGCAGGTCCGTTTCCTGCACGCCTGCCGCGCCTACCTCGTCAAGGACTGGGACCAGCTCGTCCGCCACACCGAACCGCTGCACGAGGATCCGCTGCTGGGCATCGAGTCCGGCCTCTTCGGGGGCATGGCCCGGGTCCGGCTGGAGATGTACGGGCAGGCCGAGCCGCTGCTGTCCGCCGCGCTGATGCGCTGCCGCAGCGAACAGCCGCAGCGCAAGGAGCTGCGTTACTGGCTCGCCCGCGCCCACGAGGGCACCGGCCGCACCGCCGCCGCGCTGCCCCTGTACCGCGCGGTACACCGGGTGGACCCGGCGTTCATGGACACCGCGGCCCGGCTCGCGGCCATCGCCGAGGGCGACGGCCTGGAGGAGGGCGCGGACTTCGCCGCGGTCTCGGCCTCCGGCCCGGCCCAGGAGGCCGGCGGCGACCTCGACCCGTTCCCCCCGCTGGACCCGGTCGACGGGCGCGAGCTGCTGGCCGGCCCGGACCCGGCGGACGACGGCGAGCCGGCCACCGGCGTGCCGGCCGTCCCGGAGCCGTCCGTACGGCAGCGGGCCCCGGCCGCCCGCGGCCCCGGCGGACCACCATCGGGCCCCGCCGACCCGGTGCTGCTGGCCCAGGCGCTGGCGGAGCTGGAGCGGATGGTCGGCCTGGAACCGGTCAAGCGCCAGGTGCGGGCGCTGTCGGCGCAGCTGCGGATGGCGCGGCTGCGGGCGGGCCAGGGGCTCCCGGTGCAGCCGCCGAAACGACACTTCGTCTTCTCCGGCCCGTCCGGCACCGGCAAGACCACGGTGGCCCGGATACTCGGCCGGGTCTTCTACGCCCTCGGGCTGCTCGGCGGTGACCACCTCGTCGAGGCGCAGCGCTCCGATCTGGTGGGCGAGTTCCTGGGCCAGACCGCCGTCAAGGCCAACGAACTGATCGACTCCGCGCTCGGCGGGGTGCTCTTCGTGGACGAGGCCTACAGCCTGTCCAACTCCGGCTACAGCAAGGGCGACGCGTACGGCGACGAGGCCCTGCAGGTCCTGCTCAAGCGCGCCGAGGACAACCGCGACCGCCTCGTCGTCATCCTCGCCGGCTACCCCGCCGGGATGGACCGCCTGCTCGCCGCCAACCCGGGCCTGTCCTCCCGCTTCACCACCCGCGTCGACTTCCCCAGCTACCGCCCCACCGAACTGACCGCCATCGGCGAGGTGCTGGCCGCCGAGAACGGCGACCGCTGGGACGAGGAGGCCCTGGAGGAACTCGGCAGCATCAGCGGCCACGTCGTCGAGCAGGGCTGGATCGACGAGCTCGGCAACGGCCGCTTCCTGCGCACGCTGTACGAGAAGAGCTGCGCCTACCGCGACCTGCGGCTGTCCACCTGGGCCGGCACGCCCTCCCGGGACGACCTGGCCACCCTGCGGCTGCCCGACCTGATGCAGGCGTACGGCGAGGTGCTGTCCGGCCGCGGACCCGCCACGGGGACGGACCCGCAGGCGCCGCCGCTGGGGTTCGAGGGGTGAGCCGGGTGGTGCGGGTGGTTCCGGCCGGTGGGCGGAGGCGTTGACCCTGTCTTCGTACGGCCCGGGGACCGCTCTCTCGCACGCGCCGGGGCCCGGTCTCTTGCGTACGCGCCGGGGCCCGGCCCGATCGGACGCTTGATGTCCGACCGGGCCGGGCCCCGGTTTCGCTGGTTATCTTGGCGTCCGTAGGAGCGCCCTCACCCCGCCATCGCCCGCTCCCCCGCCGGCCGGCCGGGGGCGGCGCGCGGCGGGGTGATCCGGTCGCCGGAGGCGCCGACGCGCGGGACGCGGCGGGCGGGCCCGCGGCGGTGGGCCGGGTCGCGGACCTCGCCGACCAGCATCTCCAGCACGTCCTCCAGGGCGACGAGCCCCAGGACCCGGCCCTCCGCGTCGGCCACCGCGGCGAGGTGGGACGCGGAGCGCCGCATCGCCGTCAGGGCGTCGTCCAAGGGCAGCTCGGCGCGCAGCGTCGTCATCGGGTGCCAGATCTGCTGGGGCACGGCGCGGTCGCCGTCCTCCAGCTCCAGCACGTCCTTGACGTGCAGGTATCCCATGTACGCCCCGCCGGGCGCGCGGACCGGGAAGCGGGAGTAACCGGTGCGCACGGTCAGCTCCTCGATCTGCCGGGGGGTGGCCGAGGGGCCGACGGTCACCAGGCCCGCCGGGTCCAGCAGGACGTCCGTGACCGGGCGGCTGCCCAGTTCCAGGGCGTCGGACAGCAGCCGTTCCTGTTCGGCGGGGCCGAGCAGTCCGGCCTGGCCCGAGTCGGCGACCAGGTGGGTGAGCTGTTCACTGGTGTAGACCGCCTCGACCTCGTCCTTCGGCTCGACCCGGAACAGGCGCAGCACGCCGCGGGCGCAGGCGCCCAGGAGCGCGGTGACCGGGCGGCACAGGCGGGCGAAGGCGACCAGGCCGGGGCTGAACCACAGCGCGGTCTTCTCCGGCGCCGCCATCGCCAGGTTCTTCGGCACCATCTCGCCGATCACCAGGTGCAGGAACACCACGGAGGCCAGGGCGATGGCGTAGCCGAGCGGGTGGATCAGCGGCTCGGGCAGGCGCAGCGCCTGGAAGACGGGTTCCAGGAGGCGGGCGACCGTCGGCTCGGCGACCGCGCCGAGGGTCAGGGAGCACACCGTGATCCCGAACTGCGCCGCGGCCATCATGCGGGGCAGGTTCTCCAGGCCGTACAGGACCTTGCGGGCCCGCTTGGAGCCCTCGTGGGCCAGCGGCTCGATCTGGCTGCGCCGCACGGAGACCAGCGCGAATTCCGCGCCCACGAAGAACCCGTTGATCAGGACGAGGGCCACCGCGAACAGGAGCTGGAGCAGCGTCATCGGGCCACCTCCACGGCCGTGGTGACGGTGGCGGCCGGCGTCACGTCGATCGCCGTGACGGTTCCGTACGCGGCGTCCGCGGCCGGCTCCGGGACGAGTGCGCTGACCGGCGGCCCGGACGGGCCCCCCGGCTCCCCCGCCACGTCCGTCGTCCGCACGATGCGGACCCGTTCGGCGCGGTGGTGGGAGACCAGCCGGACCCGCAGCCGCCAGCCGTCGAGCTCGGCGGTGTCGCCGGGCGCGGGGATGCGGCCCAGGGTGTGGGCCACCAGTCCCGCCACCGTCTCGTACGGGCCCTCGGGCGCGACCAGGCCGATGCGCCGCAGCACGTCGACCCGGCAGCCGCCGTCGGCGTCCCACGCGGGGCGGCCGTCCTCGGCGGGGGCCGGGCCCAGTTCGGGCAGGTGGGCGTGGTCGTGCTCGTCGCGGACCTCGCCGACGAGTTCCTCGACGATGTCCTCCAGGGTGACCACCCCGGCGGTGCCGCCGTACTCGTCCACGACCACGGCGATCGGCTGCTCGCTGCGCAGCCGCTCCAGGAGCGGCTGCACCGGCAGCGTCTCGGGCACCAGCAGCGGCGGCACCGCGATCCGGCTGACCGGGGTGCGCAGCCGCTCGTGCGCCGGGACGGCCAGCGCGTCCTTGAGGTGGACCATGCCGACCACCTCGTCGATCCGCGTCTGGTAGACGGGGAAGCGGGACAGGCCGGTGGCCCGGGTCAGGTTCACCACGTCCTCGGCGGTCGCGGTGACCTGGAGGGCGCTGACCCGCACGCGCGGGGTCATCACGTTCTCGGCGGTCAGCCCGCCGAGCGAGAGGGTGCGCACGAACAGGTCCGCGGTGTCCTGCTCGATCGCCCCGGCCAGCGCCGAGTGGCGGGCGAGCGAGACCAGCTCGCCGGGGGTGCGGGCGGAGGCCAGCTCGTCGGTCGGCTCCACGCCCAGGCCCCGTACGAGCCGGTTGGCGACCCGGTTGAGCAGGGAGATCACCGGCCGGAAGAAGCGCGAGAAGGCGTTCTGCGGGCCGGCGACGAAGCGCGCGACCTGGAGCGGCCGGGACACCGCCCAGTTCTTGGGCACCAGCTCACCGATGACCATCTGGATCGCGGAGGCCAGCAGCATGCCGATGACGACGGCCGCGCCGGGCACCGCGCCGTCCGGCAGGCCGACGGCGGTCAGCGGCCCGGACAGCAGGTTCGCGAGCGCCGGCTCGGCGAGCATGCCCACGACCAGGGAGGTGATGGTGATGCCGAGCTGGGTGCCGGAGAGCTGGAAGGAGAGTTCGCGCAGGGCGGTCACGACGGTGCGGGCGCGCCGGTCGCCCTCGGCCGCGGCGCGTTCGGCCTGGGACCGCTCGACGGTCACGAGACCGAACTCGGCGGCGACGAAGAAACCGTTGGCCAGGATGAGGACGAACGCCGCCGCGAGCAGCAGCAGTGTGGCGGTCATGCCGCCGCCTCCGGGCTATGCGGGGGTTCCGCGGGAGGGGCGGCGCAGGTACTACAGGACGATCCGTCCATTGCCGGAGGGAGTCACTCCTCAGGTCGCAGGGGGCCCGTGGCGGGCCGGGGCGCGGGCGCGCTCCGGTCACCAGAGTAAACAGGGGGCGCGGCGCGGCGGCAGGGTCGTTCGTCCACGGAGCGGGCGCGCCGCTGCCTGGTGGGGCGCCGTGCGGCGCTCACGGGCCCGGTTCCCCACGGGCCGCCGGGTCCCGGATCTCGGATCTCGGAGGGCCGATGCCTCCCCCGGAGACCCGTCAGCGCCCGGTGTCCTGCCCCGTGCCGTGCCGCTCGGCGAGGGCGCGCAGCGCGCGGGCGTCCCGGATGGCCTGGTCCTTGGCGATGCCGGGCTGGATGCCCATGGCGGGCAGGCTGGTGCCGTCGGCGAGGTCGAGGTGCACCCACGGGTCGCCGACGCGCAGGTTGACCCGCAGCACCTGGGCCCAGGCCAGCTCGCGCTTGGTGGTGAGGTTCACCACGGTGAGGCCGTCCTGCCGGGCGACCACCTTGGGGCGGCTGAGCAGCAGGAGCACGCCGAGGACGATCAGCCCGGTCATCACGAAGCTGATCCGCTCGCCCCCGCTGAGCGCCGGCAGCGCCAGCGCGATGGCCGTGAGGGCGGCGAGCTGGGCGAGGCCGACGCCGTAGAGCACGGCCCGGGTACGGGTCGGGCGGAAGGTCACCGGGAGGGCGGGCACGGGGGCGGGAGCGGACACGTCGTCGGTCTTCCGTGGTCTTCGTCGCGCGGACGCGTACGGGTCCCCGTACGCGTCCGCCGGAACGGTCGGGGGGTCAGAGGCGGCAGGCGTGGATGTTCGTGGTGAGGATCGCGCGGGCGCCCAGCTCGTAGAGCTCGTCCATGATGCGCTGCGCGTCCTTGGACGGGACCATCGAGCGGACCGCGACCCAGCCCTCGTGGTGCAGCGGCGAGACGGTCGGGGACTCCAGGCCCGGGGTCAGCGCGACCGCCTTCTCGACGTGCTCGACGCGGATGTCGTAGTCCATCATCACGTAGCGGCGGGCCACCAGGACGCCCTGCATGCGGCGCAGGAACTGCCGCACCTTGGGGTCGTCGGCGGGGGCGCCGGTGCGGCGGATGACGACCGCCTCGGACTTCAGGATCGGCTCGCCGATGATCTCCAGGCCCGCGTTGCGCAGGGTGGTGCCGGTCTCCACGACGTCCGCGATGATCTCGGCGACGCCGAGCTGGATCGCGGTCTCCACGGCGCCGTCCAGGTGCACCACGGACGCCTGGACGCCGTGCTCGGCGAGGTGCGCGGTGACCAGGCCGGAGAAGGAGGTGGCGACCGTCATGCCGCCGAACTCGCTGACGTCCTTGGCGGTGCCGGGGCGGGTGGCGTAGCGGAAGGTGGAGCCGGCGAAGCCGAGCTGCATGATCTCCTCGGCCTCGGCGCCGGAGTCGAGCAGCAGGTCGCGGCCGGTGATGCCGATGTCCAGCTTGCCGGACCCGACGTAGACGGCGATGTCGCGCGGGCGCAGGAAGAAGAACTCGACCTCGTTGTCGGAGTCGACCAGGACGAGTTCCCTGCGGTCCTTGCGCTGGCGGTAGCCGGCCTCATGGAGCATCGCCGACGCAGGCTCGGACAGAGAACCCTTGTTGGGGAGGGCGATGCGCAGCATGGAAGCGACTTCCTTCGATGAGGTGGGGTGAGGCTGGTGTCGTGCGGGAGGGCGAGCGGTGCTCAGAGGTGGGCGTAGACGTCGTCGAGGGTGAGGCCCTTGGCGACCATCATCACCTGGAGGTGGTACAGGAGCTGGGAGATCTCCTCGGCGGCGGCCTCGTCGGACTCGTACTCGGCGGCCATCCACACCTCGGCGGCCTCCTCGACGACCTTCTTGCCGATGGCGTGCACGCCGGACCGGACCAGCTCGGCGGTGCGGGAGGTGGCGGGGTCGCCGGCGGCCTTCTGCTGGAGCTCGGAGAACAGCTCCTCGAACGTCTTCTTGGACATGGTGTGCACCACCCTACGCGGTCGCCCCCGGGCGGCGTGCGGCGGCTCCGCATGGCGGACACCGCACGCCCGGACGCCCAGGGGGCCGCCGCGCCGGGGGCCGTGGGCTCAGTGCCAGGGCTCGGCGACCGACCGCAGGGTGACGGCGGTGGCCACCGCGGCGGTGACCGCCTCGTGGCCCTTGTCCTCGGTGGAGCCGAACAGGCCCGCGCGGTCCAGTGCCTGCTCCTCGGTGTCGCAGGTCAGCACGCCGAAGCCGATCGGGACGCCGGTGTCCACCGAGACCTGCGTCAGCCCCTGCGTGACGCCCTGGCAGACGTACTCGAAGTGCGGCGTGCCGCCGCGGATGACCACGCCGAGCGCCACGATCGCGTCGTAGCCGCGCCCGGCCAGCACCTTGGCGACCACCGGCAGCTCGAAGCTCCCGGGGACGCGCAGCAGCGTCGGCTCGGCGATGCCCAGCTCGTTCAGCGCCCGCAGCGCGCCGTCGACCAGGCCGCCCATCACCTTCTCGTGCCATTGGGCCGCCACGACGGCCACGCGCAGGTCGCCGCAGTTCTTGACGGACAGTTCGGGTGCGCCCTTGCCGCTCACGTTTCTCCTCGGTGGTGCGGTGCTGATGGTGTCGGTGGTGCTCGCGTCGTCGCTCCGCGTGACGGGGACGAGGCCGGAACGCCCCCTCCCCGCCCCGGTGCGCCTACTGGCTGCCGCAGGCCGAGGCGCGGTCCGCGTCCAGCCAGGGCAGGTCGTGCCCCATCCGGTCCCGCTTGGTGCGCAGGTACCGCAGGTTGTGCTCGCCGGCCTGGACGGGCATCGGCTCGCGGGCGGTGACCCGCAGGCCGTGGCCGGACAGGGCCGTGATCTTGTCCGGGTTGTTGGTCATCAGGCGCAGCGAGCGCACGCCGAGGTCGGCGAGCATCTGGGCCCCGGCCGCGTAGTCCCGGGCGTCGGCGGGCAGGCCGAGCTCCAGGTTGGCGTCCAGGGTGTCCCGGCCGCGCTCCTGGAGCTCGTAGGCGCGCAGCTTGGACAGCAGGCCGATGCCGCGCCCTTCGTGGCCCCGCAGGTAGATGACCACGCCGCGGCCCGCCTCGGCGATCCGGCGCAGCGACTCCTGGAGCTGCGGGCCGCAGTCGCAGCGCAGCGAGTGGAAGACGTCCCCGGTCAGGCACTCGGAGTGGATCCGGACCAGCACGTCCTCGCCGTCCCCGATCTCCCCCGCCACCAGGGCGACGTGTTCCACGCCGTCCGCGGTGGAGCGGTAGCCGTACGCGGTGAACTCGCCGTGCGCGGTGGGCAGCCGGGTCTCGGCCTCGCGCCGCACGGTGGGTTCAGGGGAGGCCGCGCCCTCACCGAGCGGGTCCCGGAGCTGGAGGGAGCGGCGGTGGGCGATCAGGTCCTCGATGGAGATGATCGACAGGCCGTGCTTGCGGGCGAAGGGGACGAGCTCGGGCAGCCGCAGCATCCTGCCGTCCTCGCCGGCGATCTCGACGATGGCGGCGGCGGGGCGCAGTCCGGCGAGCCGGGCGAGGTCCACCCCGGCCTCGGTGTGGCCGTTGCGGGCCAGGACGCCGCCGGGCCGGGCGCGCAGCGGGAAGATGTGGCCGGGCCGCACGAAGTCGCCGGGCACGGACTCGCCGGAGGCGAGCAGGCGCAGGGTCGTGGCGCGGTCGGCGGCGGAGATGCCGGTGGTGACGCCGTGCGCGGCGGCGGCGTCGACGGTGACGGTGAACGCGGTCCGCATGGACTCGGTGTTCTGCTCGACCATCTGCGGCAGGTTCAGCCGGTCCAGGTCGTCGCCCTCCATGGGGGCGCAGATCAGGCCGCGGCACTCGCTCATCATGAAGGCGAGGATCTCCGGGGTGGCCTTCTCGGCTGCGAGGACGAGGTCGCCCTCGTTCTCGCGGTTCTCGTCGTCGACGACCACCACCGGGCGGCCCGCGGCGATGTCGGCGACGGCCCGTTCCACCGGGTCCAGCGCCAGGTCCCCGGCGCCGCCCTCGTACGCGGAGTACCCGGGCTCGTACCAGCTCTTGAGTGCGGTCATGCCACCGCTCCTTCCAGGACGGGCCGCGTGCTCGCACGCGAGCGCAGCCACCAGTCGCGCAGGCCCCACAGGACGAGGGCGAGGTAGACGACGTAGACGAGGCCGGAGAAGGCCAGTCCGCTGCTGAAGGCGAGCGGCACGCCCACCACGTCGACCAGCAGCCAGGCGAACCAGAACTCCACCAGTCCGCGGGCCTGGGCGACCATCGCGGCCAGGGTGCCGACGAAGATGTACGCGTCCGGCCAGGGGTTCCAGGACAGCGCGGGGACCAGGGCGAACAGCCCGCCGACGGCGAGGGTGCCCACGGCGGTGCCCGCCAGCAGCCCAACCCTTTCGCGCCAGGTGGCGAACCGTATGGCCAGCGAGCCGTCCTGGGCGCGCCGGCCGCCGCGCCGCCACTGCCGCCAGCCCCACAGCGCCACGCCGATGACCAGGAGCTGCTTGCCGACGCCGCCGCTGAGGTGGGCGGAGAGGTAGGCGGCGACGAGGACCAGGCCGGACAGGAGCTGGGCGGGCCAGGTGAGGATCGACCGCCGCCAGCCGAGCGCCAGGGCGGCCAGGCCGATGGTGTTGCCGATCATGTCGGACCAGATGACGTGCTGGTGGAAGACGCTGAACGCCTCGCCGTTGAGCCAGTCGAAGGCGTTCACCGGGCGTTCTCCTTCACGGATGGCGCGGACGGGGCCCCGGCGGCGTGCCCGGGCGTCGCGGGCCGGACCTCGGCGTGCACGCCGACGACGCCCTCCAGGCCCTCGGGCACGGCCGCGGGCCGGACGCCGCCGGTCAGCAGCCGCTCGACGTACTTCGCCAGCACGTCGACCTCCAGGTTGACCGGGTCGCCGGGCTTCTTCAGGCCCAGGGTGGTCAGGGCGAGGGTGGTGGGGATGAGGCTGACGGTGAAGTGGTCCTCGGCCGCGTCCACGACCGTCAGGCTGACGCCGTCGACGGTGATCGAGCCCTTCTCCACGACGTAGCGGGACAGGGCGGCGGGCAGCGCGATCTCCACGATCTCCCACTGCTCGCCGGGCGTGCGCCGGGTGATGGTGCCGGTGCCGTCGACGTGGCCCTGGACGAGGTGGCCGCCCAGCCGCCCGCCGAGCTCCATGGGGCGTTCGAGGTTGACCCGCGAGCCGGCGGTCAGGGCGCCGAGGCTGGAGCGGCGCAGCGTCTCGGCCATGACGTCGGCGGTGAACTCGCCGTCCCCGGTCTCCACGACGGTCAGGCACACGCCGTTGACGGCGATGGAGTCGCCGTGCTGGGCACCCTCGGTGACCAGGGGGCCGCGCAGTCGGAAGCGGGAGAAGTCCGCGGGCGTGGAGCCGGAGGGGTCGCCGAGGTGTTCCACGGCGACGACCTCACCCAGTTCTTCGACGATTCCGGTGAACACTTCAGTTCTCCTCAGGGAGGTCAGGCAGGTCAGGGAGGTCGTTGCGGGCGGGGACGGCGGTGACGCGCAGGTCGGGGCCGAACCGGGCGGTGTCCGTGATCTCCAGGCGCAACGCCTGCGCGAGGGTGGTGATTCCGGCGTCACCGAGGGCGGTGGGGCCGGCGCCCAGCAGGACGGGCGCGAGGTAGCCGACGACCTTGTCCACGGCGCGGGCCGCGACGAACGCCCCGGCGAGCGTCGGGCCGCCCTCCAGGAGTACGGAGCGGACGTCCCGTTCGTACAACGCGGTGAGCAGCGCGGGGATGTCCAGCCCGACGCCGCCCGCGGCCCGCGGCAGCCGGACGAGGGGCGCGAGGCCCTGCAGGTGGGTGGCGTCGGTGTGGTCGCCGACGGCGATGAGGGTCGGCGCGGTGCCGTCCAGGACGCGGGCGCCGGGCTTGACGGCGCTGGCCGAGGAGTCGATCACGACCCGCAGCGGCTGGGTGACCTCGGCGTCGGCCAGCCCGGCGATCCGGGCGCCGAGCTGCGGGTCGTCCGCGCGGGCGGTGCCGGAGCCGACGATCACGGCGTCCGCCTCGGCGCGCAGCCGGTGGACGTCGGCCCGGGACTCCGGGGAGGAGATCCAGCGGCTGGTGCCGTCGGCGGCGGCGATCCGGCCGTCGAGGGTGGCGGCGTACTTCCACAGGACGAAGGGCCGCCGGTGCCGTGCCGCGGTCAGCCACGCCTCGTTCCCGGCCGCCGCCTCCTTGGCGAGCAGCCCGCCCGCCACCTCGACGCCGGCCGCGGCCAAGGTGGCGGCGCCGCCGGTCGCGTCGGGGGTGGGGTCGGCGACGGCGTAGACGACCCGGGCGATCCCGGCGTCCAGGAGCGCCTGCGCACAGGGGCCGGTGCGGCCGGTGTGGTTACAGGGTTCCAGGGTGACGACGGCGGTGCCGCCGCGCGCCCGCTCGCCGGCCGCGCGCAGGGCGTGGACCTCGGCGTGCGGACCGCCGGCGCGCTGGTGCCAGCCCTCCCCCGCGGTGCGGCCCTGGGCGTCGAGGACGACGCACCCGACGACCGGGTTGGGGCTGGTGTGCCCGAGGCCGCGGGCGGCGAGCTCGATCGCCCGGCGCATCGCCGCGGTCTCGGCGGGGGCTGTGGTGGCCACCGGGTCCTCCTGCCTCTTCGGGCACGGACTCCGGGGCCGTCGACGAACGACGAATGAGCGGAAACGAGGCAACGGAGACACCGCTGCCGGGGTACGGAAAGCCCGGAAAAACGCTGGGCGAACCGCCGGCGACGGTGTACCGACGCCTGTCCGCCGCGCACTGCCTCCCATCCGGACTTTAACCGTCGGTGCAGGAATTCCACCTGCTCAACCGGTCGCTGGATGCGGCCGGGTCGCGGACTGTAACCGCCGGTTCGGACTTTCACCGACCCCGGAGTGCGCTGCGTATGTCAGTACGCCGTTCAGTCTGCCACGTCTGATCGTCGCCCGTGCGAGCGAGCACCTGTGGATTGGCTCACAGAGCGGAGGCACGGGGGTGCGGGGCGTAGTGGACGTACGTACGGGGCGGCGGGCGGGCGGTGCGCGGGGCCGCGCGACACCGGATCGCGCGGCGCGGGGCCGGATCACGCGGCGCGGGGCCGGATCACGCGGCGCGGGGCCGGAGTGGGTGCCGTGTACGCGCCACGGCGCTCCGGCGCGTTCCGCTCGGGGGGACGGGCCGAGCCCGGATCGGAGGGACGGGCCGGGTTCGGGTCGCGGGCACGGGATTGGTTCAGACCTATTGACGCAATGGTCTAGTCCTCTTACTGTCTGGCCACCCCCACAGCACGACCAGCAGCACAGGTCACTCGCGGTGCGGCACCTCGTCTCCGGCCGCCGCACCGCCGCACGACCCGCAGCACCTCTCCCCTCGTCGAGCCTCCCAGGAGGAACCGATCGTGTTGTCCCGCCCCACCCGCGGACCGTCCGCGCCACGGCGCGCCGCGTCCGCCGGGCGCCGCCCCCGCGGCAGATCCGCCCTCGCGCTCACCGCGACCGCCACCGCCGGCCTGCTCCTCGGCACGCTGCCCGCGACCGCCTCGTACGCCGCCGAACCGGCCACTCCCGACCACGCCGCCTGCCGGCCCGACGGGCTCTACCAGACGCCCGGCGTGGACGTTCCCTACTGTTCGGTCTACGACGGCGCGGGCCGCGAGAAGATGGGCGCCGACCACCAGCGGCGGGTCATCGGCTACTTCACCGGCTGGCGCACCGGCAAGGACGGCACCCCCGCCTACCTCGCCTCCGACATCCCGTGGGACAAGGTCACCCACATCAATTACGCCTTCGGCCACATCGACGGCGCCAACAAACTCTCGGTCGGCTCGGACAACGCGAACAACGCCGCCACCGGAATGACCTGGCCGGGCGTCAAGGGCGCCGAAATGGACCCGTCCCTGCCGTACAAGGGCCATTTCAACCTGCTGAACAAGTTCAAGAAGCAGCACCCGAACGTCAAGTCCCTGATTTCCGTGGGCGGCTGGGCCGAGACCGGCGGATACACCGACGACTCCGGCAAGCGCGTGAACTCCGGCGGCTTCTACTCGATGGCCACCAACGCCGACGGCTCGGTCAACCAGGCGGGCATCAACACGTTCGCCGATTCCGCGGTGGACTTCATCAAGAAGTACGGGTTCAACGGCGTCGACATCGACTACGAATACCCGACGACGATGAAGGACGCCGGCAACCCGCTGGACCACCAGCTCGCCAACGGCCGCCGCGCCGGGCTCGTCAAGGGCTACGCCGCGCTGATGAAGACGCTGCGCGAGAAGCTCGACCGGGCGGGCGCCGCCGACGGCCGGCACTACCTCCTCACCGTCGCCGCGCCGTCCTCCGGATATCTGCTGCGCGGCATGGAGACGTTCCAGGTGCAGAAGTACCTGGATTACGTCAACATCATGTCCTACGACCTTCATGGGGCCTGGAACGAATACGTCGGTCCGAACGCCTCGCTCTTCGACGACGGAAAGGACGCCGAACTCGCCTCGGCCGGCGTCTACACCACGTCCCAATACGGCGGCATCGGTTATCTGAACACCGACTGGGCCTACCACTACTTCCGCGGCTCGATGCCGGCCGGGCGCATCAACATCGGCCTGCCGTACTACACCCGCGGATTCAAGAACGTCACCGGCGGCACCGACGGCCTGTGGGGCAAGGCCCCCGCGGCCTCCTGCCCGGCCGGCGCGGGGCTGACCAAGTGCGGCGACGGCGCCGTCGGCATCGACAACCTGTGGCACGACAAGGACACCGACGGCAAGGAGTCGCCGGCCGGGTCCAACCCCATGTGGCACGCGAAGAACCTGGAGAAGGGCGTCGTCGGCGACTACGTCTCCCAGTACGGCTTCGCCGCGAACACCCAGCTGACCGGCACCTACGTGCGCAAGTACGACTCGACGCTGGTCGCGCCCTGGCTGTGGAACGCGCAGAAGAAGGTCTTCCTGTCCACCGAGGACGAGCAGTCGGTCAAGGCCAAGGCGGACTACGTGGTCGACCGGGGTATCGGCGGCACGATGGTCTGGGAGCTGGCGGGCGACTACGGCTACAACGCGGCCAAGGGCCAGTACGAGCCCGGTGACACGCTCACCACGGCCATGTACGAGAAGTTCAAGTCGGCCACCCCGTACGGCGCCACCCGGGCCACCATCGACATGCCCAAGGAGACGCTGGACATCGGCGTGGACTTCGGGCAGTTCGCGCTCGGCGACTCCAACTACCCGATCAGCCCCAAGCTGAAGATCACCAACAACTCGGCGACGACGCTGCCCGGCGGCACGGAGTTCCAGTTCGACTACGCCACCTCGGCGCCCGGCAACGCCAAGGACCAGTCCGGCTTCGGCACGAAGATCGTCCGCAGCGACCACACCGCGGGCAACAACATCGGCGGCCTCAAGGGCGACTACCACCGCGTCTCCCTGAAGCTGCCCGCCTGGCAGTCGCTGGCCCCCGGCGCCTCCGTCGAGCTGGACTTCGTCTACTACCTGCCCACCTCCACCCCCTCCAACTGGACGGTGACCGTGGGCGGCAAGGCGTACGCGCTCGCCGGCGACCTGGCCCGGGGCACCACGCCCGGCAAGCCCGGCGACGGCGGAACCCCGCCGGGCGGCGGCAACCCGCCGGGCGGCACCTGCACCGTCACCGCCTGGGACGCCGCCACCTCCTACACCGGCGGCACGCAGGTCTCCCACAAGGGCCACAACTGGAAGGCCAAGTGGTGGACGAAGGGCGAGGAGCCCGGAAGCAGCCAGTGGGGAGCCTGGGAGGACCTGGGAGGCTGCTGAGTCTTCTCCGTCCTTCCGGTGCGCGGCGTCGCCCTTACGAGGGCGGCGCCGCGCGTCCGGTGGGCGTCGTTCTCCTGGGGCGGCGCCGCGCGTCCGATCCCCGGCCGGTGGCAAGCCGCGTGCCTGTGCTGGCGTGATGTCTCCCGTACGGAACCGGATACGCCGCCCGCCGTAGGGACGGCCGCCGCCCGCCGTGTCACAAAGGGACGGCGCCGTTCGTCCTATACCGGGACGACGGAAAGCTCAGCCGACAGGGGGTCGAACCCATGGCAACGATTCTGGTAACCGGCGGCACCGGCACCCTCGGCCGGGTCCTGATCGACCGGCTGCGGACGGGCGACCACGAGGTGCGCTCGCTCAGCCGCCGGGCCCACGCCGCCCCGCCACGCCCCGGCGTGCGGATGTTCGCCGCGGACCTGCGCCAGGACGCCGCTGTGCACGCCGAGACGCTGACCGAGGCGGTGACCGGCGCGGACGTGATCGTGCACTGCGCCTCCACGCCCACCGGCGGGGACGTGCCCGCCGCCGGCCGGCTGCTCGCCGCCGCCCAGGCCGCCCAGGTGCCGCACCTGCTCTACATCTCGATCGTCGGGGTGGACCGCGTCCCGTTCCGCTACTACCGGGCCAAGCTCGAAGTGGAACGGCTCCTGGAGGAGTCGAAGACCGGATGGACGGTGCTGCGCACGACCCAGTTCCACGACCTGGTGCTGAGGGTCGTCAAGGCGGGCGCCCGGTCGCCGGTGCTGCCGGTGCCGGCCGGGGTCCGGATCCAGCCGATCGACGTGCGCGAGGTCGCCGACCGCATGGCCGAGTTGGCGATCGGCGAGCCCTCCGGCCGGGTCCCGGACATGGGCGGCCCGGAGGTCCGCACCGCCCGCGACCTCGCCCGCGCCACGCTCCGCGCCGGCGGCCGACGCCGACTGCTGGCCCCGCTGTGGCTGCCGGGCCCCACGTTCCGGGCGTTCCAGGCGGGGGGTCACCTGGCGCCGGAGCGTGCGGTGGGGCGCACCACGTACGAGGAGTTCCTGGCGGAACGGGTGCCGCGCGAGGCCGCGGTCGGGGCGTCGTGAGCCGTCTCGTCGCCGCGGGGCGCTCGCCTTCTCGGAAGGCCGCCCGCCCCGGCCACTGACGCGCTCCGGGCGACGCCGGCCACAGGGGAGTCGGCGTCGCCCGGGGTGCCGGTCTTTGGGCGGGGGCCGCACAAACTTCAAGCCTGTCCGGCGATTGAGGACACAGTGACGGGAGCGGCGACGAGCCGCAGCCTCCGCACTCGCGACTCAGCAGCCATCTTGGGAGGCTGGCAGCACCTTCTGGGCCGAGCCCGCAAAACCCAGCCTGTCCGGCGATTGAGGACACAGTGACGGGCGCCTTTCGAGACCGAGACCGCAAATCCCAGCCCGTCCGGCGATTGAGGACACAGTGACAGGCACCCTCCGAAGCCGAGACCGCAAATCCCAGCCCGTCCGGCGATTGAGGACACAGTGACAGGCACCCTCCGAAGCCGAGACCGCAAATCCCAGCCCGTCCGGCGATT
>NZ_JBEXNM010000021.1:0-122278 GCF_040611095.1 Streptomyces sp. NPDC003077
CCGAGAAGCACCACGGGGCCCCGGCGCCCGCGCGGTCGTGCCGCGGGCCGGCCCGGTGTCAGCCGCCGACGACCGTCACCTCGCCGATGCCGAGCGCCTTCACCGGCTCGGCGATCCGCGCCGCGTCCCCGACCAGGACCGTGACCAGCCGGTCCACCGGGAAGGCGTTGACGACGGCGGCGGTCGCCTCGACCGTGCCGGTCTCCGCGAGGCGGGCGTACAGCCGCGCCTGGAAGTCGTCGGGGAGGTGCTGCTCCACCTGGTCGG
Source organism: Streptomyces sp. NPDC003077 (assembly GCF_040611095.1). Lineage (NCBI taxonomy): Bacteria > Bacillati > Actinomycetota > Actinomycetes > Kitasatosporales > Streptomycetaceae > Streptomyces > Streptomyces sp. NPDC003077. The sequence continues at coordinate 268 of NZ_JBEXNM010000021.1, forward strand.
CGAGCGTCCCGGCGACCGCCGCGGCGGTCTCGTACTTCAGGGGCGCGACGCCCACCAGGTTCTGCACCGCGACGTCCCGCTCGGCGTCGGTCAGCCCCTCGGCCGCCAGCGTCCGCAGCACCTGCCACAGGTCCGCGAGCGCGGGCCCGGTGGACTCGGTGTCCACCGAGCCGCTGATGGCCAGCAGCGCGGCGCCGGAGCCGTCCTCCGCGGAGCGCAGCACCTGGCCGAAGGCCCGCACGCCGTAGGTGTAGCCCTTCTCCTCGCGCAGCACGCGGTCCAGGCGGGAGGTGAGCGTGCCGCCCAGGCAGTACGTGCCGAGCACCTGGGCGGGCCAGACGCGGTCGTGCCGGTCGGCGCCGACGCGGCCGATGAGGAGCTGGGTCTGGACGGCGCCGGGGCGGTCCACGATCACTACGCGGCCGGTGTCGTCGGCGGTGATGGGCGTGGGGCGCACGGGCGCGGCGGGCGAGCCGGTCCACGCGCCGAGGGTGTCGGCGAGCGCCGCGTCCAGGTCGATGCCGGTGAAGTCGCCGACGACCACGGCGGTGGCGGTGGCGGGGCGGACGTGCGCCTCGTAGAAGGCGCGGACGGCCGCCGCGTCGATGCGCTCGACCGTCTCCTGGGTGCCCTGGCGGGGCCGGGAGAGCCGGGACCCGGCGGGGAACAGCTCCTTGGAGAGGGCCATCGAGGCGCGGCGCCCCGGGTTGGCCAGCTCGTGCGGGATCTCGTCGAGGCGGTTGCGGACCAGCCGCTCGACCTCGCCGTCCTGGAAGGCGGGGGCGCGCAGCGCGTCGGCGAGCAGGCCGAGCGCCGCCTCCAGGCGGGAGGCCGGCACTTCGAGGGACACCCGGACGCCGGCGTGGTCGGCGTGCGCGTCCAAAGTGGCGCCGCACCGCTCCAGTTCGGCCGCGAACTCCTCGGCGTCGTGCTTGTCGGTGCCCTCCGACAGGGCGCGCGCCATGATCGTGGCGACGCCGTCCAGGCCCTCGGGCTCCGCGTCCAGAGGGGCGAGGAGGTTGATCTCGACGGCGACCACCCGCTGGCCGGGGCGGTGGCTGCGCAGCACCGTCAGGCCGTTGGGGAGTTCGCCGCGCTCGGGGGCCGGGAAGGCCCACGGCTTGGGCGCGCCGCCCTCGGGCCGCGGGTGGAAGGTCATGGTGGTGCTGATCGCGGCGTCGCTCACTGGGCCGTCTCCTTCTCGTCGTGACGGTCACCGGCGGCGTCCCCGGCGGCCTCGTCGGCGGTCTCGTCGGTCGCGGTGGGCCCCTCGGACGGGTCCGTCGGCTCGTAGACGAGGACCGCGCGGTTGTCGGGGCGCAGCCGGGCCTTGGCGATCTCCTGGACCTCCTCGGCCGTGACGTCCAGGACGCGCTGGACGGCGGTCAGGGCGAGCTGCGGGTCGCCGAAGAGCACCGCGTAGCGGCACAGCTCGTCGGCCCGGCCGCTGACCGTGGCGAGCCGGTCCAGCCACTCGCGCTCCAGCTGGGCCTGCGCGCGCTCCATCTCCTGCGGGGTGGGGCCCTCGGCGGCGAAGCGGGCCAGTTCCTCGTCCACCGCCGTCTCGATGGCGGGCACCTCCACGCCACCGGAGGTCTTCACGTCCAGCCAGCCGAGCGACGGCGCGCCGGCCAGCCGCAGCAGGCCGAACCCGGCCGCCACGGCGGTGCGGTCCCGGCGGACCAGGCGGTTGTAGAGGCGGGAGGACTCGCCGCCGCCCAGGATCGTCAGCGCCAGGTCGGCGGCGTCCGCCTCCCGGGTGCCGTCGTGCGGCAGCCGGTAGGCGGCCATCAGGGCGCGGGAGGGCACCTCCTCCTCGACGACCTCGCGGAGCTGGGCGCCCATGACGTCGGGCAGCGAGCCGTCGCGGGGCGGCTGCTTGCCGTCGTGCGCCGGGATGGAGCCGAAGTACTTCTCGATCCAGGCGAGCGTCTGCTCGGGGTCGATGTCGCCGACGACCGACAGGACGGCGTTGTTGGGCGCGTAGTAGGTACGGAAGAACGCCCGCGCGTCCTCCAGGGAGGCGGCGTCCAGGTCGGCCATCGACCCGATGGGCGTGTGGTGGTACGGGTGGCCCTCCGGGTAGGCCATGGCCGTCAGCCGCTCGAAGGCGGTGCCGTAGGGCACGTTGTCGTACCGCTGGCGGCGCTCGTTCTTGACGACGTCCCGCTGGTTCTCCAGCGACTCCTCGTCCAGCGCGGTCAGCAAGGAGCCCATCCGGTCGGCCTCCAGCCACAGCGCGAGCTCCAGCTGGTGGGCGGGCATGGTCTCGAAGTAGTTGGTGCGCTCGAAGCTCGTGGTGCCGTTCAGCGAGCCGCCGGCGCCCTGGACGAGTTCGAAGTGGCCGTTGCCCTCGACCTGGGCGGAGCCCTGGAACATCAGGTGCTCGAAGAGGTGAGCCAGGCCGGTACGGCCCTTGACCTCGTGTCGGGAGCCGACGTCGTACCAGAGGCAGACCGCGGCGACCGGGGTCAGGTGGTCTTCGGAGAGCACCACGCGCAGGCCGTTGGCCAGCCGGTGCTCGGTCGCTGTCAGGCCGCCTGCGCCGGCTTGTTCTGTGGCCGTGTGACCCATGGGCATGTACGTCCCTTCGATCCGCTTGCGAGGAAGTTCTGTCACTGTATGCAAGCGGATCGGTCCCTGGCGAAGTTCCCGGCGGACCGGCCCGCCGGTGCGCCGCGACAGGCGTTCGCCCGCGGGGCCCGGGGAGGTCGCCGGGGCCCGGCGGCGGGTGCGGGTGCGCGGGGGCTGGGTGGGCCTCCGGTGTCCCGTGAGGGGCGTTCGCGCGCCGGGACGGGGTGACGGGGCTCCGCCGCGGGCACGCGCCCCCGGGGCCGGGGCGGGCTTCCGGAGCGCCGTGACAGCCGTTCGTCCGCCGGGCCGGGGAAGGGCGACGAGCCTCCGCCACGGCCATGCGTACCCGCGACCGGAGCGGGCTCCCGGAGCCCCGCGAGAGCCGTTCGCACCCCGGCCCGGGGAGGGTCGCGGTCCGTGTTGTCAGTGCGGCGGTCCACAATGGTCCGCGTCGGACACATCCGCGTCCATGCCGTCAGACCCGGCCGGATGTGGCCGCAGACCACCAGTTGACCCCCCATCGGCCGCGGTCGGCCCCTCCGTCCGCGGCCCGCACCTCTCGGCGACACCGAGCCGATCGGCAGCCGGCGACAGCCGGGCCGGCCGGCGCCGGGCGCCGGCGGTAGCGACACGTCGGTAGCACACGCAGCAGAAGGAGCCGCAGCCGCGATGGCCCGCCGCAGCACGAAGACCCCGCCGCCGGACGACTTCGAGGAGAGGATCCTCGACATCGACGTCGTCGACGAGATGCAGGGTTCCTTCCTTGAATACGCGTATTCGGTCATCTACTCCCGAGCCCTGCCGGACGCCCGGGACGGCCTCAAGCCCGTGCAGCGCCGCATCCTCTACCAGATGAACGAGATGGGCCTGCGCCCCGAGCGCGGCTACGTCAAGTGCGCCCGCGTCGTCGGCGAGGTGATGGGCAAGCTGCACCCGCACGGCGACGCCTCCATCTACGACGCGCTGGTGCGCATGGCGCAGCCGTTCTCCATGCGGGTTCCCCTGGTGGACGGCCACGGCAACTTCGGCTCCCTGGGCAACGACGACCCGCCGGCGGCCATGCGGTACACCGAGTGCCGGATGGCCTCGACGACGTCCCTGATGACGGAGTCCATCGACGAGGACACCGTCGACTTCGCGCCCAACTACGACGGCCAGGAGCAGGAGCCGGTCGCGCTCCCCGCCGCGTACCCGAACCTGCTGGTCAACGGCGCTTCCGGGATCGCGGTCGGCATGGCGACGAACATGCCGCCGCACAACCTCGGCGAGGTGATCTCCGCCGCCCGCCACCTGATCAAGCACCCGAACGCCGACCTCGACACGCTGATGCGCTTCGTGCCGGGTCCCGACCTGCCGACCGGCGGTCGCATCGTGGGCCTGGGCGGCATCCGGGACGCGTACGAGTCCGGGCGCGGCACGTTCAAGATCCGGGCCACCGTCGCGATCGAGAACGTCACGGCCCGCCGGAAGGGCCTGGTCGTCACGGAGCTGCCGTTCTCGGTCGGCCCGGAGAAGGTCATCTCCAAGATCAAGGACCTGGTGGGCGCCAAGCGCCTCCAGGGCATCGCGGACGTGAAGGACCTCACCGACCGCGAGCACGGCCTGCGCCTGGTCATCGAGGTCAAGAACGGCTTCAACCCGGAAGCCGTCCTGGAGCAGCTCTACAAGCTCACCCCGATGGAGGAGTCCTTCGGCATCAACAACGTCGCGCTGGTGGACGGCCAGCCGCTGACGCTGGGCCTGAAGGAGCTGCTGGAGGTCTACGTCGACCACCGCTTCGACGTGGTGCGCCGCCGCAGCGAGTTCCGGCGCGGCAAGCGGCGGGACCGCCTGCACCTGGTGGAGGGCCTGCTGACGGCCCTGGTGGACATCGACGAGGTGATCCGCCTGATCCGCTCCAGCGAGAACAGCGCCCAGGCCAAGGAGCGGCTGATCGACCGCTTCGGACTGAGCGACATCCAGACGCAGTACATCCTGGACACACCGCTCCGCCGGCTGACCAAGTTCGACCGGATCGAGCTGGAGTCGGAGCGGGACGAGCTCACCGCGGAGATCGAGCGGCTGACGAAGATCCTGGAATCGGACGCCGAGCTGCGCAAGCTCGTCTCCAACGAGCTGGCCGCGGTCGCCAAGAAGTACGGCACCGAGCGCCGCACCGTCCTCCTGGAGTCGGCGGGCGCGCCGGCCGCGGCGGTGCCGCTGGAGGTCTCCGACGACCCGTGCCGGGTGCTGCTGTCCTCCACGGGCCTGCTGGCCCGTACGGCGAACGGCGAGGTCTCCTTCGACGCCGAGGCCCGGCGCGTCAAGCACGACGTGATCGTCTCCGCGGTGCCCGCCACCACCCGCGGCCAGGTCGGCGCCGTCACGTCCCTGGGGCGGCTGCTGCGGCTGCCGGTGATCGACCTGCCGCAGCTCCCGGACACCGCCGCCGCGCCCAACCTCTCCGGCGGCGCGCAGATCTCCGAGTTCCTCACCCTCCAGGACGGCGAGGACCTGGTGTGCCTCACCACCCTCGACGAGTCCTCGCCGGGCCTGGCGCTCGGCACGGAGCAGGGCGTCGTCAAGCGCGTCGTCCCCGACTACCCCGCCAACAAGGAGGAGCTGGAGGTCATCACCCTCAAGGAGGGCGACCGGATCGTGGGCGCCGCCGAGCTGCGGACCGGCGAGGAGGACCTCGTCTTCATCACCAGCGAGGCCCAGCTGCTGCGCTACCCGGCGGGCCAGGTGCGCCCCCAGGGCCGCCCGGCGGGCGGCATGGCCGGCGTCAAGCTGGGACCGGACGCCAAGGTGATCTCCTTCACGGCGGTGGACCCGGCGGCCGACGCCGTGGTGTTCACCGTCGCCGGCTCGGACGGCACGCTGGTCGACGCGGGCACCGCCAAGCTCACCCCGTTCGACCAGTACCCGCGCAAGGGCCGGGCCACCGGCGGCGTCCGCTGCCAGCGGTTCCTCAAGGGCGAGGACCGGCTGGCCTTCGCCTGGGCGGGCGCCGCGCCGGCCCGCGCGGCGGACGCCAAGGGCGCCCCGGTGCCGCTCCCGGAGCCGGACCCGCGCCGGGACGGCTCCGGCGTGCCGCTGACGAAGCCGGTGGCGGTGGTGGCGGGGCCGGTGTAACCGACCGCGTCGTCCGTTCCGTTCCGTCAGGAGCCGGCCGACCCCCGCGCCGTTGCCGCGCGGGGGTCGGTGCCTGATCGCGGTCGTGCGCGCGGGGGTCCCTATGGGCGCTTCGGCGTAGCGCCTCCTACGGGTGCTCCGCGTAGAGCCCCCTACGGGTGCTCCGCGTAGAGCCCCCTATGGGCGCTCGGCGTAGGTCACGGGGTCGTACGGTTCGGGAGCATCCGGCCGCCCGTCGTCCTCGCCCGGGTCTTCCTCGGAGGAGGGTACGTACCGCAGGACGCCCCACATGCTGTTCGGGTCGGCCTCGGTGCGCGGCCCGGTCTCCCGGCAGCGCTCCAACGCCGCGCGGAGGCCCGCCGCGTCGATGCCGCTGCCGATCAGGACGAGCCGGGTGGCGGGCCGTTCGTCCCGCTCCCACGGGGACGGGTGGAAGCGCAGGAAGTCGCCGACGGCGTGGACGCCGAACTTCTGCCGGTTGCCGGGCACGTCGAAGTGGACGAACCCCTTGACGCGGTACAGCCCGGCCGGCCGGCTGTCGAGGAACTCCATGAGCCGGCGCGGATTCATCGGGTCGGACGAGGAGAACTCCACGCTCTCGTAGGCGGCGTGCAGATGGTGCCGGTGGGCGTCGTCCTCGTCCCCCGCGTCCTCCTCCTGGAAGAGGTCCTCGAAGGTGAGCTGGCGGACCGCCGCGTCGTCCTCCTCACGCGGCCGGCGGTCGAAGAACAGCTCCGGATCGACGCGCCCGTAGGCGGCACAGATCACGGGCGTGCCCGGACTCAGCTCGCCCAGCGTGCCGAGGAGCGCCTGCCGCTCCTCCTCCCCGATCCGGTCGGTCTTGTTCAGCACCACCAGGTCGGCGATCGACAGGTGGCGGTCGATCTCCGGGTGCCGGGCCCGGGTGGCGGCGAACTCCGCCCCGTCCACGACCTCGACCAGGCCGCCGTAGACGATCCTGTCGTTCTCGGTGGCCAGGACCATCCTGATGAGCTCCTGGGGCTCGGCCAGGCCGCTGGCCTCGATGACGATGACGTCGATCCGGGCCGAGGGCCGGGCCAGCCGCTCCAGGTAGGTGTCCAGTTCGCTGGTGTCCACCGCGCAGCACAGGCAGCCGTTGCCCAGCGAGACCATCGAGTCGACCTGGCCGGCGACGGTCATCGCGTCGATCTCGATGCTGCCGAAGTCGTTCACGACGGCACCGATCCGGCTGCCCCCTCTCCGCCGCAGCAGGTGGTTGAGCAGGGTGGTCTTGCCGGAGCCCAGGAAACCCGCGAGCACGATGACCGGGATCCGTTGCCTGGTCACTGGGGCGCCTCCATCGTCGGTGGGGTCGGTGGGGATGTCGGTGAGAGGTGGGGACGGTCTTGGACCGCCGGGGATGGTTTTGAACGGTCGAGGGGATGGGCTTGAACGGTCGGGGGGCGGTCTTGAACCGTCGGAGGACGGTCTTGAACGGTCGGGGACGGTCTTGAACCGTACCCAGCCGGGCCGGTCCGGGCCCGCGTGGGCCTCGCCGTTTCCGGAACACGGGGTTCTCCCTCCCCCACCGTCCTCGTCAGGTTAGGCTCACCTACGTGAGCACCTGCGCGACCGCCTCCCTCCAGTCGGCCGAGCCGGTGGCCGGGACCGCCGCCACCGCGCGGACCTGGCTGCTCATCGAACAGTCCGGCCCCTGGGGCGCACGCGCCCTGACCGACAGCCGCCTCGACCCCGCAACCGGCAGGGCGCTGGAGGCGGCGGCGGAGGGCACCGGCGTCCGCGTCGCCCTGATACGCCGCCCCGGCCGGCACGCCGACGACCAGGACGCGCGCCGACGCGTCTTCCTCGCGCACACCGCCCCGGGCCGCTCCTGGATCCGCACGGCCACCGTCGACGCCCCGGAGCAGCTGCTCGACCTGGACTTCCCCGCGCTCGGAGCCGGCGACCACGGCGGGCTGTACGAGCCGTACGCCGGCGACCCCCTGGTCCTGGTGTGCACCAACGGCAAGCGCGACCGCTGCTGCGCCCTCCTCGGCCGCCCGCTGGCCGCCGAACTCGCCGCCACCGGGGCCGAGGCGTGGGAGGTGACGCACATCGGCGGCCACCGGTTCTCGCCCACGCTCTTCGTCCTCCCGTACGGGTACGCGTACGGCAGGGCATCCGCCCACCTCGCCAAGGACGCGCTGGAGGCGGCGCGCGAGGGCCGGGTGACGCCGGACCACTGCCGTGGCCGCTCCACCTGGGAACGCCCCGCCCAGGCCGCCGACCTGGCCGTCCGCGAACTGATCCGGGAGGAGCGGGCGGACGCCCTCGACATCCTCGGCACCGCCCCCGTCACCTCCCCCACCGGGGCCACCGCGCCGCCCTCGTGGACCGTCACCGTCGGGCACCGCGACGGCCGTTCCTGGCGGGTGACGGTGGAACAGCGCGCGGACGGCGCCCCGTCCCCGGCGAGCTGCGGCGCCGCGGCACTGCCGCCCGTCCGTATGGCGGTGACCGCGATCCGCGCGGCGTAGCGGCCGGTCCGGCTCTTCGCGGGTGACGCCCCTACAGGAACACCGGCCCTGGAGCACGCACATGGGCGCGCCCCCGTCCCCACAAGCCGCCGTCCCACATGGCAGCAACCTCGATCACACCCCGGCACGGCGGCCGAACGTGCTTCGCGAGTGACGCCCCTTCAGGATCGCGGGCCCCTGGGCCTCCACATGGGCGCGTCCCGCCCCCGCGAGCCGCGGCGCCCGGCTCACATGGCGGGCGACCGCGATCACCCCGGCGCAGCGACAGAACGAGTTCCCCGAATGACGCCCCCTCAGCACCACCGACCCTTGGGCACGCGCGTGGCCGAGGCATGAGCACACCCCCCACCCCACCGACCACCCCCTCCACCCCCCGCCCTACTGTTCGCTTCCATGACCGCAAGGACGGACGAGGGCACCGCACCACCAGCCGCGCGCCGTGGCGGCGCGTCGGCGTGGCTGCCGCGCCCGGGGTGGCCGCGTCGGGTCTTCGCGCAGGTCCTGCTCGTCCAGCTCGCCATCACCACCGGCGTCACCGCCCTGGCGACCGGGCTGTTCCTCGCGCCCCTCAGCGGTGAGCTGGACGACCAGGCGATGCGCCGGGCGCTGGCCATCGCCCGGACCACCGCCACCCGGCCCGGCCTGGACGACGCGCTGCGGGGCACTCGGCCGGCGCCCGGCGGCCCGCTCCACCGGGAGGCCGAGGCGATCCGGCGCGCCACCGGTGCCGAGTACGTGGTGATCATGGATCGGCGGGGCGTGCGCTGGTCGCACCCCGACCCGCGCCGGATCGGCCGGCCGGTCTCCACCGACCCCTCCCCCGTCCTGTCCGGCCGCGAGGTCATGCAGATCGACGAGGGCACGCTCGGCCGCTCCGCGCGGGGCAAGGTGCCGCTGCGCGACGGGCGGGGCCGGGTGGTCGGCGCGGTCTCCGTCGGCATCGCGTACGAGAGCGTGCGGCAGCGGCTGCTCTCCACGGTGCCGGAGCTGCTCGCGTACGCGGGCGGGGCGCTGGCCGTCGGCTCCCTGGCCGCCTACCTCGTGGCCCGGCGGCTCCAGCGCCGCACCCACGACCTGGCCTTCTCGGACATCTCCGCGCTGCTCGCCGAGCGCGAGGCGATGCTGCACGGCATCCGTGAGGGGTTCCTCGCCCTCGACGACCGGGGCCGCATCCGGCTCATGAACGACGAGGCGCAGCGCCTGCTGGACCTGCGGCCCGAGGACACCGGGCGTCCCGTGGAGGCGGCGCTCCCGGCCGGCCGGACCCGCGACGTGCTGACGGGCCGGGTCCGCGGGGCCGATCTGCTCGCCGTCAGCGGGCAGCGCGTCCTGGTCGCCAACCGGATGCCCACGGACGACGGCGGGGCCGTGGTCACCCTCCGGGACCGCACCGAGCTGGAGCGGCTGGGCCGCGAGCTGGACGGCACCCGTGGCCTGATCGACGCCCTGCGCGCCCAGGACCACGAGCACGCCAACCGGATGCACACCCTGCTCGGCCTGCTGGAACTCGGGCTGTACGAGGAGGCGGCGGACTTCGTGACCCGGGCGGTGGGGGTCCACCGGGCCACGGCGGAGCAGGTGACCGAACGCGTCCGTGATCCGCTGCTGGCCTCCCTCCTGGTCGGCAAGGCCATCGTCGCCGCCGAACGCGGGGTCGCGCTGACGATCTCCCCCGGCAGCGACCTGCCCGACCGGCTGGTGGACCCGCACGACCTCGTCACCGTGCTCGGCAACCTCCTCGACAACGCGCTGGACGCCACCGCCGGGCGGCCCGGCGCCCGGATCGAGGTGGAGCTGCGGGCGGAGGGCCGCGCCGCCCTCGTCCAGGTCCGCGACAACGGCCCCGGTGTCCCGGAGTCCGCCCGCGAGGAGATCTTCACCGAGGGCTGGACGACGAAGGAACCGCCCGCCCACGGGCGTCGCGGCATCGGCCTGGCCCTGGTGCGCCGCCTCGCCGAGCGGTACGGGGGCGGTGCTCGGGTGGGCGGACGTCCCGGCGGCGGCGCGGTGTTCACCGTCACGCTGCCCGACGCGCTCGGCGCCGACGCCCCCGAGGAGACGGCCCGGTGAGTGCCTCTCAGGATCCCCGCAGAAGCCGCCCCACGCACCCCGGGAGGGACAGCACATGATCGACGTCCTGGTCGTGGACGACGACCTCCACGTGGCCCGGATCAACGCGGCGTACGTCGCCAAGGTCCCGGGTTTCCGCGTCGTGTCCGTGGCCCATACGGCCGCCGAGGCGCTGACCGCGCTGGAGACCCGCCCCGTCGACCTCGTCCTCCTCGACCACTACCTCCCGGACGGCACCGGGCTCCGGCTCGTGGCCGGGCTGCGGCAGCGCGGCCTGCACACCGACGTGATCATGGTGACGGCGGCCCGCGACATCGCCACCGTCCAGGCCGCCATGCGCCACGGCGCCCTCCAGTACCTGGTGAAACCGTTCACCTTCGCCGGGCTGCGGTCGAAGCTGGAGGCGTACGCGACGCTCCGCCGCACCTTCGAGGACGGCGGCCAGGCCGAACAGTCCGACGTGGACCGCCTCTTCGGGGCCCTGGGGTCGGCCGGCGCGGGCCCGGCGGAGCTGCCCAAGGGGCACTCCACGGCCACCGCCGACCGGGTCCGCGGCGTCCTGCGCGGCGCCGACGCCCCGCTGTCCGCCCAGGAGGTCGCGGCCCGCGCCGGCCTCAGCCGCCAGACCGCCCAGCGCTACCTCAAGCTCCTCGAACGCGCCGGCCGCCTCCGCCTCACCCTCCGCTACGGGGACACCGGGCGCCCGGAACACCGATACGAGTGGATCTGAGGGGGTCGGAGAGGGCACCTTGCGCCTGTCCCCCTCCGGAGTGGTCGGACGGTGCGCCGGAGGGCTCTGTGGGCGGGCAGGGCTGCCGTCCGGCGGCTGCCGCGGGCAGCCCCCCAAGCCAGTCGCCCCCTACACCGCCCCCGCCCCCGTCAGCGCCCGGACCTCCGTCTCGGCGTAGCGGGCCTCGTCCGCGCGGTGGCGGGAGGTCACCGTCCCGAGCCAGCCCATGAAGAAGCCGAGGGGGATGGACACCAGGCCGGGGTTCTGGAGGGGGAAGAGGTGGAAGTCCACAGTCGGGAAGAGGGCCTCGGGCGTCCCGGACACCACCGGCGAGAACACCACCAGCACGAGCGCCGGCAGCAGCCCGCCGTAGACGGCCCACAGCGCCCCCCGCGTCGTGAAACGGCTCCAGAACAGCGCGTACAGCAGGGCGGGCAGGTTCGCCGAGGCGGCGACGGCGAACGCCAGCCCCACCAGGAAGGCGACGTTCAGGTCCCGGGCCAGCAGCGCCAGCCCGATGGCGAGCCCGCCGACGCCGACCGCGGCCAGCCGCGCCACGGCCACCTCGTCCCGCCGCGCCCCGTCCGGTACGCGCCCGTGGCCGCGCTCCCCCGCCGCACGGCGCTGGGCGGGCACGGTCCGCCGCCCGCCGGGGCCCGTCCGCCGCCCGCGCCGTTCGATCCCGTGGGCCCGGCGTACGCGCCGCAGCGACGCGTACAGGTCGTGGGCGACCGACGCCGACGAGGCGAGGGTGATCCCCGCGACCACGGCCAGGATGGTGGCGAACGCCACCGCCGCCACCACCGCGAACAGGACCGTTCCGCCGGTGGACCCCGTGCCGCCCCCGAGTTCGAGCGCCAGCAGCGGCACGGCGGTGTTCCCGGCCGCGTTGGCGGCCCGTACGGCGTCGCTGCCCAGCACCGCCGCCGCGCCGAAGCCCAGCACGATCGTCATCAGGTAGAAGCCGCCGATCAGCCCGATGGCCCAGACGGCCGAGCGGCGGGCGGCGCGGGCGGTGGGGACGGTGTAGAAGCGGGACAGGATGTGCGGCAGCCCGGCCGTGCCGAGGACGAGCGCCAGCCCGAGGCTGATGAAGTCCAGCCGCGCCGTCCAGTCCCCGCCGTACCGCAGGCCGGGCGCGAGGAACGCGCCGCCGTGCCCGCTGCGCGCGGCGGCGGTGTGCAGTAGGGCGTTCAGGTCCCCGTGGAAGCGCAGCAGGACGAGAACGGTGAGCGCTCCGGCGCCGCCCATGAGCAGTACGGCCTTGACGACCTGGATCCAGGTCGTGGCCCGCATGCCGCCGCAGGCCACGTACACGACCATCAGGGCGCCCACCCCGATCACCGCCCAGGTGCGGGCGGGCCCGTCCGAGCCGCCGAGCAGCAGGCCCACCAGGCTGCCCGCCCCGACCATCTGCGCGACCAGGTAGAGCACCGAGACGGTGACGGACGCGGCGCCCGCCGCCACCCGCACCGGGGGGACCCGCATCCGGGCGGCGACCACGTCGGCCAGCGTGAACCGGCCGCAGTTGCGGACCAGCTCGGCGACGAGGAAGAGCACCAGCAGCCAGGCCACCAGGAAGCCCACCGCGTACAGCAGGCCGTCGTAGCCGAAGAGGGCGATCAGCCCGCAGATGCCGAGGAAGGAGGCGGCGGAGAGGTAGTCGCCGGCGATGGCGAAACCGTTCTCCAGGGGGGAGAACAGCCGCCCGCCCGCGTAGAACTCCTCCGCGGAGCCCTGCCGCCGGCGCCCCACCCAGGTGGTGATGCCGAGCGTCACGGCGACGAACGCGCTGAACAGGACGAGGGCCAGGATCTGGTGGTCGCCGACGGTCACCGGACGTGGCCTCCCATGAGTTCCTGGGCCTCCCAGCGGATGTCCAGCGCGGCCCGGTCCCGGCGCAGTCGCGCGTGCCGGGCGTATGCCCAGGTCAGCAGGAAGGTCGTGGCGAACTGCCCGAGCCCGGTCAGCATCGCGACGTTCAGCGCGCCCGCCACGCGGTGGGCCATCAGGCCCGGCGCGAGGGTGGCCGTCATCACGTAGGCGAGGTACCAGAGCAGGAAACCGGCGGTCGCGGGCGCCACGAACCGCCGGTAGCGACGCCGCACCTCCTGGAAGGCCGCCCCGCGCCGCACGGCCAGATAGACCTCGGCGGGCGGTTCGCCCCGGTGCTGCCGGCCGTGCCGGGCCGGAACCACTACCCGCTCAGGGCCCTCACCCTCGGCACCGCACCCCCACGCACGGACGCGCTCCGCCTGCCACGGGCCCACCGCCTCCTGCACGGCCCTTCGGCCCTCCTGCATGTCCATCGGACGCTCCTTGTCCACGACGCACCGTGACGTCGCCCTCTGTGTGTCGGGCGCGCTCAAGCATGGACAGACGGGGAAGATCCGGGACACTTCATTCCGCGTGCTTCACCCCATCAGGTGATGGACGGCCCGGACGTACGGGCTGGATCATCACCACAAGGCCCAGACCACTACGGAGAGCGACCACAAGGGCGCACAGAAACAGCCAACGCGACAGACGACGCCCCTACCGAGCGGAAACAGTCAACGCGGCAGACAGCCCCACACGGAACCGGCCAACGTGACGGGCAGCACCCTTTCCCGCGCACGGAAACGGCCAACCCGACAGGCGGCACCCCTCCCCGCGCACGAAAACGGCCAACCTGGCAGACGCCGCCCCTCCTCCCGCACCAAAACAGCCAACCCGGCAGACAGCACCCCTCCCCCGCACCAAAACAGCCAACGCGACGGGCGCCGCCCCTCCCCCACACAGGGAAGGAACGGCGCCCGGATGCCTCGATCAGGGAGGCGGGCCGACGCGGGGCGGGCCCGCGGGCGGCTCAGGTGTCGATCCGCGACCGGTCCATCGTCGCCGCCGAGTTCGTGATGAACTCCTTACGGGGCGCGACCTCGTTGCCCATGAGCAGGTCGAACGCCTTCTCGGCCGCCTCCAGGTCGCTGATGTTGATCCGGCGCAGGGTGCGGTGGCGCGGGTCCATCGTGGTCTCCGCGAGCTGGTCGGCGTCCATCTCGCCGAGGCCCTTGTAGCGCTGGATGCTGTCCTTGTAGCGGACCTTCTTGCGCTCCAGCTCCAGGAGCGTCTGCCGCAGCTCGTTGTCCGAGTACGTGTAGATGTACTTGTCCTGGCCCTTCTTGGGCTGGGTGAGCTCGATGCGGTGCAGCGGGGGCACGGCCGAGAAGACCCGGCCCTGCTCGACCATCGGGCGCATGTAGCGCTGGAAGAGCGTCAGCAGCAGGCAGCGGATGTGCGCGCCGTCGACATCCGCGTCCGCGAGGAAGATCACCTTGCCGTAGCGCGCCGCGTCGATGTCGAACGTCCGGCCGGACCCGGCCCCTATGACCTGGATGATCGCGCCGCACTCGGCGTTCTTGAGCATGTCCGACACCGAGGACTTCTGCACGTTCAGGATCTTGCCCCGGATCGGCAGCAGCGCCTGGAACTCGGAGTTCCGGGCCAGCTTGGCGGTGCCCAGCGCGGAGTCGCCCTCGACGATGAACAGCTCGCTGCGGTCCACGTCGTCACTGCGGCAGTCGGCGAGCTTGGCGGGCAGCGAGGAGGACTCCAGCGCCGTCTTCCGCCGCTGGGCCTCCTTGTGCTGCCGGGCCGCGATGCGCGTCCGGGCCGCCGCGACGACCTTGTCCAGCACCGCGCGGGCCTGCTGCTTGGCGTCCCGCTTGGTGGAGGTCAGGAACGCCTTGAGCTCCTTGGAGACCACCTGGGCCACGATCCGGGAGGCCGCCGAGGTGCCCAGCACCTCCTTGGTCTGCCCCTCGAACTGGGGTTCGGCCAGTCGCACGGTGACGACCGCCGTCAGCCCCTCCATCGCGTCGTCCTTGACGACGTCGTCCTCGGCGACGCGCAGCAGCTTGGCCCCGCGCAGCGCCTCGTTGACCGTCTTGGTCACCGCCCGCTCGAAGCCGGCGACGTGCGTACCGCCCTTGGGCGTGGCGATGATGTTGACGAACGACTTGATCGTCGCGTCGTAGCCGGTGCCCCACCGCAGCGCGATGTCCACGCCCAGCTCGCGGGTGACCTCGGTGGGCGTCATGTGGCCGCGCTCGTCCAGGACCGGCACGGTCTCCTTGAAGGTGCCCTGCCCGGTCAGCCGCAGCACGTCGCAGACGGCCTTGTCCTGCGCCAGGTACTCGCAGAACTCGCTGATACCCCCGTCGAAGCGGAAGGTCTCCTCCGACTTCCCCTCGCCCTCCAGACCCCGCTCGTCGCGCACGACGATCGTCAGCCCCGGCACCAGGAAGGCCGTCTGGCGGGCGCGGGCGTGCAGCGTCTCCAGGGAGAGCTTGGCGTCCTTGAGGAAGATCTGCCGGTCCGCCCAGTAGCGCACCCGCGTGCCGGTCCGCGTCTTGGGGACCCGCTTGCCCTTGAGCAGGCCGTTGCCGGGGTCGAAGGGGGCGTCCGGGCCGGTCTCGGTGAAGATCCCGGGCACGCCGCGCCGGAAGCTGATCGCGTGGGTCTTGCCGTCCCGGTCGACCTCGACGTCCAGCCGGGCGGAGAGGGCGTTGACCACGGAGGCGCCGACGCCGTGCAGACCGCCGGAGGCCGCGTACGAGCCGCCGCCGAACTTGCCGCCGGCGTGCAGCTTGGTCATGACGACCTCGACGCCGGACAGGCCGGTCTTGGGCTCGACGTCGACGGGGATGCCGCGGCCGTTGTCCCGGACCTCCACCGAGCCGTCGTCGTGGAGGATCACCTCGATGTGGTCGCAGTACCCGCCCAGCGCCTCGTCGACGGAGTTGTCGATGATCTCCCAGAGGCAGTGCATCAGGCCGCGGCTGTCCGTCGAGCCGATGTACATGCCCGGGCGCTTGCGGACGGCCTCCAGGCCCTCCAGGACGAGCAGGTGCCGCGCGGTGTAGTTGGATCCGTCCCGGTCTGCCCCGGTCAGCACTGCGGTGGACGGCACGGACATCTCGGCGGTCACGCGGTTCGCTCCTCGCTGAATTTCTGGAGGTCCGCGTTCCGCGGACCGGATTGTGGCGGTGTCGCCGCTCAGAGGGTACCGAGGCCCGGTAGAGCCGATGTGACGCCACCCGTAACCGTGCTCATGGTAGTAGAGTTTCGCTCGTACGTTCGATACCTCGATGGGGTGACTCCCCCGTGACGCACACATCACGTTCCCTTCGAGGCATGAACCATTTAGGCTCCGGGCACGTCCTCCTGAACAACCGGCAAGCCGGCCGGAACGACGAGGACCGCAGACCAACGAGAATCAGACCACCACGCACTACGGCTCATTCGCCGCCACCCGGCAACACCCGGCTTTCCCGAAAAAAATCTTCGGGAAAAGGCACGAGCGGGAACGTTTTCGGCCTGGTTGGATGTTGACCCTGGTACGACAGCTCGTCGAGCTAGAGAAGAGGCGACGTGACTACTGTTCTGACCCCCGCGAGCCCGCTGACGGCCGCTGACCGCTGTGACCGCTGCGGCGCCCAGGCATACCTGCGCGTCGTCCTGATGTCCGGCGGAGAACTGCTCTTCTGCGCCCACCACGGTCGCAAGTTCGAGCCAGAACTCAAGAAGATCGCCGCGGAAATACAGGACGAGACGGAGCGGCTGACCGCCTCTCCGGCGTCTGCGCCCGATGAGGAACGCTGACACATCGCATCCACGACGAGCGAGTAGCGGCTTAGAGGCCGTGCGACGGGCGATCCCCCGGTATCACCGGGAGATCGCCCGCACTCGTATTCCGCGCCGGTCACCCACCCGAATCCGGGCGGCCCCTCGCGGGCAGGGAAACCGGCCCGCTCAGCCGGCCCCGTGCGCCGTCACCAGACGCTGCACCGAGGAGATGCGCGTGTACACCCCGGGCTTGCCCGGCTCCCCGCAGCCGGCGCCCCAGGACACCAGCCCCACCAGCCGTCCGCGCGCCACCAGCGGTCCGCCGCTGTCGCCCTGGCAGGCGTCCCGGCCGCCGTTCTGCTCACCCGCGCACACCATCGAGGCCTTCCGGTACGTGCCGGTCGCGCTCCCCGGATACGCCTGCTCGCAGACCGCGTCCGCCAGTACCCGCACCCCCGCCGCGTGCAGGGTGTTCGCGTAGTCCCCATTGCCCGTGGTGTCGCCCCACCCGTAGACCGACGCCGCGGTGCCCGAGCGGTACGCGGCGTCACCCGCCCCCGCCATGGGGACGGCCCGGGCGTCCGCCACCGGCTCCGCCAGCGTGAGGACCGCCACATCACCCTCGTTCGTGCGGCTGTCGTAGTCCGGGTTCACCCAGACCTTCGCGGGCGGCAGCTCCTTCCCGTTCCGCGTCGTCATGTCGTTGCGCCCGACGACGATCCGCAGATCGCGCACCTGCTGCCACGGCACCCCCAGCACGTCCCGGCCCAGACAGTGCGCCGCCGTGACCACGGTCTTGCGGCCCACCAGGGCCCCGCCGCAGAACTGACCGGACCGCCCCGCGCCGAACCGCTCCCGGGACGCCAGAGCGACCGTCCAGGGGCTCTCGGAGACCTGGACCGGCGCTCCCCCCACCACCGATCCGTCGGCGCTCGCCACGGCCGGCACGGCGAGGACCAGCGCGAGGGCGCCGAGAGCTGCCCGGAGGTACGCACGCATACAGTCTCCTGACTCTGAGCTTGAGGATGTACACCCAGAGTGAATCAGCTCCCGGCCGCACGCATCCGGACGGCCACGCACACACACGCTCGAACGGCCACCCGCTCCGTACGGCCGCGGGCCCGGCCCCTCCGTGAGGAAGGGACCGGGCCCGCGATGGCCTTGAGGGCGGGTGCCCGCGGCCGTCAGTCCAGGTAGTCGCGCAGCACCTGGGAACGCGACGGGTGACGCAGCTTGGACATCGTCTTGGACTCGATCTGGCGGATGCGCTCACGCGTGACGCCGTAGACCTTGCCGATCTCGTCCAGCGTCTTCGGCTGGCCGTCGGTGAGGCCGAAGCGCATCGAGACGACACCGGCCTCGCGCTCGGAGAGGGTGTCCAGCACCGAGTGCAGCTGCTCCTGCAGAAGGGTGAAGCTGACCGCGTCGGCCGGGACGACCGCCTCGGAGTCCTCGATGAGGTCACCGAACTCGCTGTCGCCGTCCTCACCCAGGGGGGTGTGCAGCGAGATCGGCTCGCGCCCGTACTTCTGGACCTCGATGACCTTCTCGGGGGTCATGTCGAGTTCCTTGGCCAGCTCCTCCGGGGTGGGCTCGCGGCCCAGGTCCTGGAGCATCTGGCGCTGGACGCGCGCCAGCTTGTTGATGACCTCGACCATGTGGACGGGGATGCGGATCGTACGGGCCTGGTCGGCCATGGCGCGGGTGATCGCCTGGCGGATCCACCACGTCGCGTAGGTCGAGAACTTGTAGCCCTTGGTGTAGTCGAACTTCTCGACCGCGCGGATCAGACCGAGGTTGCCCTCCTGGATCAGGTCCAGGAAGAGCATGCCGCGGCCGGTGTAGCGCTTGGCCAGGGAGACGACTAGACGGAGGTTGGCCTCCAGAAGGTGGTTCTTGGCCCGGCGGCCGTCCTCCGCGATGATCTCCAGCTCGCGCTTGAGCTTGGGGGCGAGCTTGTCGGCGTTCGCCAGCTTGTCCTCGGCGAACAGACCGGCCTCGATGCGCTTGGCGAGCTCGACCTCCTGCTCGGCGTTGAGCAGCGGGACCTTGCCGATCTGCTTGAGGTAGTCCTTGACCGGGTCGGCCGTGGCACCGGCCGCGGCGACCTGCTGCGCCGGGGCGTCGTCCTCGTCCTCGTCGGACAGCACGAAGCCGGCGTTCTCGGTGCCCTCGGCCTCGGGCTCGCCGCCCTTGCCGGGCGCCGGCACGTCCTCCATCACCTCGTCGTCGAGCAGCTCGTCGACGTCCTTCTTCGCCGCCGTCTTCTTGGCGGTGGTCTTCTTGGCGGCGGTCTTTTTCGCGACCGTCTTCTTGGCGGCGGCCTTCTTGGCGACCGCCTTCTTCGCGGCCCCGCCCTCGGACTCGCCGTAGGCGCCGTCGCCGACCGAGGCGGCGGCGGTGGTGGTCTTCTTCACCGTGGCGGTCTTGGCCGCGACGGTCTTGGTGGCGGTGCGCTTTGCCGGACTCTTCGCTGCGACGCTCTTGCGGGTGCGCTTGGGCGCCTCTGCGGCACTGACCATCAGCGTCACACCCTCCTCGTCGAGGATCTGGTTGAGGCTGCGCAGAACGTTCTTCCACTGGGTTGGCGGAATCTGGTCAGCCTCGAAGGCCCGACGCACGTCATCGCCGGCGATCTGCCCATCTGCCTTTCCCCGCTCGATGAGCGCCATCACAGACTCGGACTCGGCGATCTCCGGCGGGAGCGTACGGGATGTGCTGGCCGACACGAACAACCTCTCGGAACGATGGGAACGGCTTCCGACCCCGTCCGTGGTGGACCGGAGTCGACGACCGCCGGCGGGGATGGACCGACGGCGCAGGGATGACCGGGGAGTTGGACAGCGTCCCAAACGCCGTCCGTATTCCTTCCTCGGCCATCACCTCTTAAGTCATCGCGCTTCCCCAAAGAGCGTTACGCCCAATCTGCGTGGCCCGAGTCACACCCCATAACGAGACATTCCCCTCCCTAGGGCACACAACCCTCCACCGGAGAGCACCGGGTTCCCCGTCCCCGGGCCGCCTGGCCCGCGCCGGGCCGTTCGTGCGGGCGGTTCGGGAGTGACGGGCGGAGGGAGCCGGCGGGAACGGCGGGTCTTCGGGGATGGCGTGCGGGAGCTAGGGGAAGAGACGGTTCCGCGGGTGCGAGAGCCGGGGGAAGCGCCGGTTCCGCGAGGGGAGTGCACTCCGGCCGGCCCGGGGTGTCCTGCTCCTCCCCTGTCCCGGCAGCTCGTGCGCGGCGTGTGCGGTGCGGGGTGCGCAGGGGCGCGTGGACGACGGGTTCGGGCTGCCGGGCGGCCCGCGCGCCGCGGCGGATTCCGGGCCCGGCCACGGGAAGCGGCCGGGGCTCGCGGGCCCGCCCGGAATGCCGTGCGTAGGGGAGGCGCTCGCGCTCGCCCCGATCGCCGGGGTTATCGGATCGTTCACCGCGTACGGATTCCCCTCCCCTGAGGGCGGGCCGGTTTCCGTACGCGCACCACTCCTTTCCGTACGCCTGCCGCTCCTTTGCCTATGGGTGCTCACGGGCTCCGGCCGATCCGCACGACTTCCCGGCCGAGTGACTTCGCGGTCTCATGGCTTCCCGGCCGCATGACTTCACGGCTTCCGATCCGTGCGGCTTCCAGCCCGCCTTCGGTGTTTTCGTTTTCGGCTCTGCCCGCGCGGTAATCAATGCCGCCCGCAGGTTTTCCGGTTTTCTTTCCTGTGCGTGCCGGTCCCCGCGCCGTCCTCGGCCTCGGACTCGGGGGACCGCTCGACGCGCGGGCAGGCCCGCTTCCCGGGCCGGGCGTCCGCACGGACCACGGCACCCCGTGGTGCCCGTCCGCGCGAACCACGACCGCTGGCGAGACATGGCCCCCACTGGCGCGATGATGCCTGTCGGTGTGCGGGTTCTGACAGTGAGTGATCGTCGTGTCGCATGTGGCTGCCGTACTCGGGCGGAGGGTGAGGATGTCGCGCGTGCGGGTCACCGCGGAACGGCGGTGGGCAACCAGCCGGAACGAGTCGGGCGAGGACGGGCCCGGTCACGGCGAAGCGGGTCGTACGAGGGTCGCGGCTCCCGCGCTCGTCCCGCCTCGGGCGCGGAGCTCTCCAGGGGCGACCGGTGTCCGCCGTGCCGCCCGAGGGCGCCCGGTGCGGCGCCCATGGGGGCGGGTTTCCGCGGGCGTGCCTCCATGGCGCGCGGCCGGACGGGCGGCGGTCAGTGCTCGCGCGGCGCGGGCACCACGTGGTCCGCGGGGGCGCCGGGGCCCTGCGCGCTGTCGCTGTGGGCGCTGAGGAGCTGGCGCATGGCGGCCTCGGCGCCCGCCGCGTCGCTGGCACCGATCGCGTCCACGATCCTCATGTGCTGGCCGACGGAGACTTCGGCCGGGCGCTCGCAGCCTCCTGCCGGGCCCCCGGAGACGTGGAGGGCTGAGGAGACGATGCCCGAGAGGTGTTCGAGCATCCGGTTGCCGGCGAGGTGCAGCAGCAGCGCGTGGAACTCGGTGTCGGCGCGGGTGAAGGTCAGGGTGTCACCCTGGGCGGCGGCGTGGCCCATGATCTCGACCATGTCGGCGAGGCGCTGCTGGATCTCCTCGCGGACCCGGCCCGCGGCGAGCCGGGCGGCGAGCGGCTCGATCGTCCAGCGCAGCTCGGACAGCTCGCGACGCTGGTCCTCGCGCTGCGGTCCGTACGCCCGCCACTCGATGATGTCGGGGTCGAGCAGGTTCCAGTCGCTCACCGGCCGTACCCGGGTGCCTACGTTGGGGCGCGCGCTGACCAGGCCCTTGGCCTCCAGCACGCGCAGGGATTCCCGGACGACGGTGCGCGAGACCTCGAACCGCTGCCCGATCTCCTCCGGCACCAGCGGGCGGTCGGCGCCCAGGTCGCCCGAGACGATCATCTGTCCCAGCTGCTGGACGAGTTGGCCGTGCAGGCCGCGGCCTCGGCTGCCCGCGGCGCGGCGGCCGACCCGCCCCATCTCCGCCTCGGAGCCCTCCCAGGCCGGCGAGACGCGGTCGGCGCGGTCGACGCCGACCGTGTTGGCGGCGTCGCCCGCGTTGGCGTAGGGGTAGCGGTCAAGCTCGCCCGGACCGGCGAGGCCGGAGTCGACGGGGCGAGCCGCGGTCATCATGGTGTGCGCAAGGGTACTCACGCATCCTTTGTCGGCGACACCCCGAACAGCCTTGAGGTCTTTGGTGAAAAGCACACGAAAGGGTGATCGCCCACAGCCTCCCAATTGACGCTTTATCGGAAAGAAATGGGCTTTAGCAGGGAAGTTCTGGACAGTTGCCGTGCTCGGCCGCCCATCGCGGCGACAGTCCGCAGCAGTCAGCGGGCCCTCTTGCACAACACCGTGACGGTATAGGCACAGACCAGAACCACGAGCGACAACAGGAGTGCGCCGCCGACCGGTTGGACAACCGGCCGCAGGACGGCCGACAGCCCCTGATCGGTTCCGGACGGCCAGCGCACCGGAGCCGCCGACGCCAGTCTCGCCGGCATGCCGGTCGCCGGCCGCGCGGCGGGGACGTCCCACACCCACCGCACCAGCGGAACGATCAGCAGCGGCACCGCCAGCACCGCGGCCAGCCCCAGCACCGTGGACCGGAACAGCCCGGCGGCCAGCACGCCGGCCCACGCGCACCCCACCAGCAGCGCCCCCCAGCCCGCCGCGAGCACCCACCAGTCCACCGGGCCGACCAGCGCCGCCGAACCGAACAGGCCCCAGACCGCCGCGCTGTCCAAGATCAACGCAACCATCCCGACGAGCACCGCGGCGACCCCGCTGACCAGCAGCTTCGCGGCGAGCAGCGCGAACCGCCGGGGGACGCAGCCCTGCTCCGGGGCGAGCACCGGGTACCGGAACTCCTGGCCGAAGGCGAGCGCGCCCATCAGCCCGGCGCCGACCGCGGCGGGCGGGAACGGCAGCGGGCGCGGCCAGCCGATCAGCGCCCGCGCGGGCTCCACGTTCCCGGCGTGGGCCAGCACCACGGCCAGCACGAGGGTGAGGGCGACCGCGGCGCCCCCTGCCAGGAGGCCGGTGCGGTCACTGGCGGCCCGGAGGAGTTCGTAACGCACCGGCCAGACGGGACCGGGCGCGGGCAGCCGCGGGATGACGTACCGCGCGGCGAGGGGCGAAAACGGGGGCGGGCCGGCGGGCCCCGACCGGGCATCCGAACGTGCTGCGGGGCCCGGGGCGATCGCCCCGTCGACGGCGGTGGGGGTGGGGGTGGGAGACTGCCGTCGGGGCGAGGTGGGCGTGTCCGGGGTGGAGGGGGCCTCGGTTTCCGTCGGTGGTGTTTCCGATGAGATCGACTGCGGTTCGGTGGGTTGAGGGCCGGGCTCCGAAAGGCGTTCCGGCGCGGGCCCGGGGACGGCTTCCGACGCGCGCTCCGGGGCGGGCTCCGGGACAGGCTGCGCGGCGCCCTCCGAAGCGGGCTCCGGGGCGGGTTGCGCGGCGACCTCCGAAGCGGGCTCGGGGACGGGCTGCGCGGCGGGCTCCGGGACAGGCTGCACGGCGACCTCCGAGACGGGCTCCGGGACGGGCTGCGCGGCGTCCTCCGCAGCGGGCTCGGGGACGGGCTGTTCGGTTGCCTCCGAGGCCGGGGACGCATCGGGGCCCGGCGCGTGCTCTGAGGCAGGCTCGGGAACGTGCTGCGTGGCAGCCGTCGAGACGGCTTCCGAGTCGGTCTGCGCGGCGTCCGCTGAAGCGGGCTCCGAGTCGGGCTCTGGCGCGGGCTCCGTTGTGGCCAGAAGACCGAGGGCGGAGGGCTGAGCCGAGAGCCGGCCCGCGCTCAGGGCGGGGGCCGGGTCCGGGGCGCCCTCGGGGGACCGTTCCGGCACGCGAGCCGGGCGGGAACCGGAAGCCGCAGGGGCCGCAGCGGCATCCGGTGCGGCCTCCGGGAAGAGCTCCCCGTGACGGGCGGGGCGGGAGTCGGCAGCCGAGGAAGAGGCGGCGGTGTCCGGCGCCGGGCACGACGGCGGCGCCGCGTCGGCCTCGTGGGCACGGGCGGCGCCGGTGCTCGCCGCGAACGGAGCGTCGCGCACCGCGCGGGCGGCGGAAACCCACGAGGGCACGGATCTCACTGACGCGCCCCGGCCGGTGACGGGAGCGGCCACCGGTTCGGCCCCGAGGCCTCCCATGGCGACGGGACCGGGCGCGGAGGGACGCCCGTCGGCGCGGGCCAGAGCCGTGACCGGTCCCGTGTAGCCGGTCTCCTCCGCGAGCCGGTGCACGAGGATCCCGTGCCGGAACGCGACCTCCCCGACCGCCGCGCACGTACTGCCGTACACCGCGATGCGGCTGCCGCTCTCCCGCACGACTTCGACGGAGCACCCGAGGGCGGGGTGCGCGTTTCGCGGCGACCGCTGCGACTCGTCGACGAGCAGCGCCGCGAGCCGCCCGGCCTGCGGCGACCGGACGACGACACGGGGACGCAGCCGGGTCCGGGCGAAGTCGGCCGCGTCCTGGTCCGCGACGAGCCGGCCCGCGTCGACGGTCACCACCCGATCGGCGCACCGCGCCGCTTCCTTCGCGTCGCGGGAGGTGAGGAGCACGGTGCCGCCCTGTTCCACGTAGCCGCGCAGCATGCCGTGCAGCCAGGCGGCCTCGCGCGGGGAGAGGCCGTCGGACGGCTCGTCGAGGAGGAGGGTGTGCGGGTCACCGAGGAGCGCGGCGGCCAGCCCCAGCCTGCGGTCCATCCCGCGCGACAAGGCGTCGAGCCTGTGATCGGCCAGGCCGCCGAGCCCGACCAGGTCCAGGACGTCCCCGGCCCGGTCCGCCGGCACCCCCGCCGCGGCTCCCAGCATCCGGAGCTGGCCGCGGGCCGTACGGGCCGGGTGACCGGGCACGTCGCCCAGGACGACGCCCAGCTCGCGGGCCGGATGCGACATCCGGTGGAACGGACGGCCGCGGAAGAGGGCGATGCCGCGCCCGCTCTGGAGGTGCAGCATCAGACGGAGCGCGGTGGTCTTCCCGGCCCCCCTGGCGCCCAGCAGGACGGTGATCCGGCCGGCGGGTGCCTCGAAGGTGAGGTCGTCGACCGCGCGGGGCAGACCGCGGCGGCGGTCGCTGGTCAGTCCGATCGCCTGGATCATCGTGTGCCTCGTGGAACGTGGGACCGTGCGGGAGCAGCGAAGAGGACAAGGAGTCGCACCCCGTCACGGTAACCCGCTATGTCCCTTTTGTGACGAATGGGAGCGCCTGCGGCGACCCTTCGTGTCCCCCTCCGCCCCCGGCATCTGACGGGGCGTCTCTTCACGGGGCGCCGCCTGACCGCCGGCCGGCCCCGAGGGGACCGCGAAGCTCAGATCTCCGGGCGCAGCATCGGCGGATTGAGCACCGTGGCGCCGCCCGCCCTGAACAGCTGGGCCGGGCGCCCGCCCTGACGGGTCGTCGTGCCGCCGGTGGGCACCAGGAACCCGGGGGTGCCGGTCACCTTGCGGTGGAAGTTGCGCGGGTCCAGGGCCACGCCCCACACCGCCTCGTAGACCCGTCGCAGCTCCCCCACGGTGAATTCCTGCGGGCAGAAGGCGGTGGCGAGCGAGGAGTACTCGATCTTCGAGCGGGCGCGCTCCACACCGTCCGCGAGGATGCGGGCGTGGTCGAAGGCGAGCGGGGCGGTCTGCTCCTCGTCGCGGACCAGACCGGTTTCCGGGGCGAGGAGCGCGTCCACGGGGGCCCAGCGCACGCTGCGCGCGTCACCACCCGCGCGCGGCGCCGGCAGGTCGGGAGCAAGCACCAGGTGAGCCACACTGACCACGCGCATACGAGGATCGCGCTTGGGGTCTCCGTACGTGGCGAGTTGTTCGAGGTGCGCCCCGTTGGCGGGCGGTGGGCCGGTCGGATGGGCGTGCAGGCCGGTCTCCTCGGCGAGTTCCCGGGCCGCCGCGGCCTCCAGGTCCTCGTCGGCCCGCACGAACCCGCCCGGCAGGGCCCATCGGCCCTGATACGGCGGCTCTCCGCGGCGCACGGCCAGTGCGCACAGCGCGTGCCGGCGGACGGTGAGGACGACCAGGTCGACGGTGACGGCGAACGGCGGGAAGGCCGACAGGTCGTAGGGAGGCATGCCGCGATCATAGTCGTCCTCCTGACGATAAACAGGCCCACGGGGGCCTCAGACGCCCAGTCGCAGACCATCCGCCGCCTCCTCCACCATCCCGAGGCCGAGCCCGCTGATCCGTACGGCGAACGGCTTCCCGGCCACGCTCAGCCCCGTGAACTGCATGCCCCCCAGTGGGGCGCCGCTGACCGGCCGCAGCGCCACCGTCCGCGCGGGGACGTCGGGGCGCACGCCGGCCAGCGCGACCAGTGCGTGCACCGCGCCCGCCGCGGCCACCGCCGCCGGACGGCAGGCCGCCGGATGGGGTACGGGCGCGCCGCCGTCCGTGCGCGGCAGCCCGGCGTACATCTCCGGGAGGCGGTGGGCGAAGGCGGCTGCCGCGTCCAGGAGCCCGCGGACCAGCGCACCGGCCTCCTTCTCGTGCCCGGCGGCGGCCAGCCCGCCGATGGCGACCGCCGTCTCGTGGACCCGTACGGCTCCGCCGCGGTGTCCGAAGGGGCCGTATCCGTTCTCCGTGGTCCCCAGACCGCGCAGGCCCCACCCGGAATCCACCCCGGGCCCGGTCAGCAGCCGCGCCAGGTGCGCGGTCCGCGCCCGGTCGAGCAGGCCGGGGGCCAAAGCCCCGCCGCCGAGCAGGCCGGTGTCCAGGAGGTGGGCGGCGGCGGAACCGAGGTGCGGCACGAGCCGGCCGTCTGCGCTGCGCAGCCCGGCCGGGTGCCCGCCCCCGGGATCGTCCACCCAGAAGTCCGCGGCGAACCGCGCCCGGCGCTCGGCGGCCCACTCCCTCAGCGCCGCCCCGCCCGGGCGCCCGTACGCGTCGAGGAGGGCGGCGCGGTGCGCGTGGGCCTGGATGTGGCAGCGGTACGGCCCTGAGGGCGCGGGGTCGGGGACGTAGCCGCCGATGCGGGTGCCCCGGTCCGCGGCGGTGGCGAGCAGCCAGGTCAGGCAGCGCTGCGCGGTGGGCAGCAACTCCTCGGTGACGCGCTCGGGCAGGCCCCAACGGCGCGCCTCCGCCAGGACGGTGGGGAACAACAGGGTGGCCTCGACACCCGTGCAA
Organism: Streptomyces sp. NPDC003077; assembly: GCF_040611095.1. NCBI lineage: Bacteria > Bacillati > Actinomycetota > Actinomycetes > Kitasatosporales > Streptomycetaceae > Streptomyces > Streptomyces sp. NPDC003077. The sequence continues at coordinate 26,962 of NZ_JBEXNM010000021.1, forward strand.
CTCGGTGGGGCGTACGCGCCCGCGTCCCTCAGCGGGCCGGGCAGGCGGCCGAAGTCCGGCCCGGGCCGGTCCACTTGGGTCCGGGCGAGGCAGCGCAGGGTGCCCTCGGCGAGCCGCGTCCCCACGGGCAGCAGCATCCGGGCCGCCCACAGCGCCTCGGCCGGGGAGAGCCCGCAGCGCCACGGGACGCCCCCGGCGACGAAGAGGTCCCCCGGCGCGCCGGGGCCACGTGTCAGGAGCCCGTGGAGGTCGTCCAGACTCTGGGCCAGCAGCGCCTCGGCCCGGGTGTCGTCACAGCGCAGGACCGCGGCGGACCAGGGAGGGGGTGCCCCCTCGGCAGGGAGCCGGGGATGGGTTGGGGCTTGGCCGCGCGTCCGGTGGGCGTCCGGTGCGGGCTCCAGCCGCACGCGCAGCTCGATGGTGCGGTGGCCACCGGGTGCCACGTCCAGTTCCCAGGTCAGCAGCCCCGTGGACGCCAGGGCGCTCCCGGGCGCCGGGGAGCTCGTGAGGACCGCCCGCAGCCCGGCCGCGGACCAGCGGAAGCCGGAGCCGTGGACGCTCGCGGGCAGCTCCGGCGCGCCCCGGCCCGCCGCGATGGCGCCGAGTTCCGCCAGGTCGGTGCCGAGCCGGATCTCCACCGGGAGCCGGAGCGGGCGCGCGGCGCTGCTGTGCACGGTGATGTGCTCGGTGCCGGCGGCGTGCCGCACGCGCCGCACCCAGATCTCCGGGTCCGGCCCGTGCGCTCCGGCCGGCCGGACCGTCCCGACGAAGAGCGCGCGGTCGGTGGCGGTCGGCCGGCCCTGCAAGGCCAGCGGCTCCGCACCCGCCACCCGCAGTTCGCAGCGGGACAGGACCCGGCGTCCGTTCCGGTAGAAGCCGTCCAGGCCGCGGCCGGTCAGCTGGGCGTGCTCGTGGGAGATCGCCAGGGCCGGGAGGGCCACGCAGATCAGGGCGGAGTGGACGGCGTGCGGCTCCGGTGGCCCGGCGGGCGGGGACGGCGGGGCTTCTGAGGGCCGACGGCCCGGCCGGGTGGTGGGGACCATGCCTGGCACTGTGTGTGCTCCCTGGTGTCTGGACTCCGTGGCGGACTGCGCCACACAGGTGAACGGCGGGGCCGCCGCACCGGTCACGCCGGCCCCGGCCGTTGGACGTTCACGACATGTTCCGGCGTCCGTCGCGCCGCCTGGTCCTGCTCGCGGTGGTGCGGGGGCCGGGGCGAGCGCCGCCGCGGGGCCCGTCGGGACGAGCGGCGCCACCGGGGCGGACGGGCCCCCGGGCACGGGCCCGTCCCCCGCCTTCCACCGCACTGGGGGCCGGGACCGGTTCCGTCCTCATGCGCGTCGGCCCGCCGTTTCGCGCCGCGCCGAGGGGGGACGCCGGTTCGCTCGCCGGACGCGCCGCGCCGCCGACGGGGACGGCGCCGGACGCCACCGCCGGCTCCGCGACCGGCTTCCCTTCGGAGCCGCCGGGCACCTCCTGGCGCGGTGTTCCGGCCGACCCGGGTTTCCGCACGTCGGCGCGCTTTCGTACATCGACACGGCTCCGCACGTCGGGGCGCTCCCGCACGGAGGGCCCGAGTGGTTCCGGCACCGGGACCCGCGGGGGTGCCCAGGCGGACGCCTGCGACGCGGCGGGGGCCACCGGGGCGGCGCGGTCGTCGTCGGCGGGGCGGGCCGCCGACCTGCTGTCGCGTTCCTCGCGCAGGCAGTTCCGCAGCGGCTCGGGGTCGATCCCTCCGTTGATGCCCTCGTACAGGAGCTGGGCGAAGACGTACTCCGGGTCGATGCGCAGCGCGCGGGCCAGGGCCACCCGGGCGAAGGGCTCGTCGCCGGTGGCCCAGGCGACCCACCCGACGAGCGTGAGCGGGGCGACGGCGTGGTCGTCGTACCCGCCGACGCAGCGGCGGCACAGCGCCCGCCACAGCCGCAGCGCCGGGCGTCCGTCGGCTCCCTCCATCCACTCCGCGGCCCGGTCGCGGCAGACGCGGTCCTGCAAGCCGATGATCATCGCGGCGGCCTCCCGGTCCTCGATGATGGCGTCGTCGCAGGCGTCCTTGGCCCGCCGGCTGCCCGCGGACGGCTCCAGGCGGAACCGGTGGATCAGCCGCTCGGTGAGCGCCAGCGTCTCGTGCCGGACGGCCGCGGCCGTCCGCTCGTCCAGCATCCGCGGGAGGAGCCTGCGTGCCGCGGTGTCCAGCGCCTTCTCCTGCTCCTGGGCCCGCGGGCCGGTGCGTGCGGTCAGCCGGGCCTCCATTTCGCGCAGCGACCCGCGGACGCGCAGGCCCGTGTAGGCGGCGGCAGCGGCCATCACCGAGGTGCCCGGCGCCACCATGGGGTTGCCGTCCTTGGGACAGCAGCGGTAGTCCGGGCAGCAGTAGGACCAAAAGCGCCCGTCGGAGAGGCACAGCGCTTCGAGCACGGGGACGTCCAGGGCTCCGCACGCGGTGCGCAGCCGCTGGGCGAGCGGCCGGAGCCGTTCCATGACGTCGCGGCCGGTCTCGCCCCTGCCCGGCTCCTGGCAGAGGTAGACGATGATGCCCCGGAGAGGGTTGCCGCGCAGGCGTCCGGCGGCGGTCACGCAGTCGGCGAGCTGCTCGGACACGTCCGGCCACTGGCGGGAGTCGGCGGGGATGCCGAGCCTGACCCGCCCGCCGAAGCGGGCGCGGTCGCCGTGCAGGCCGACCAGGACGACGCTGTTGTCGGGATAGAAGCCGAGCAGGTACGGGAGCGCGTCGGCGAGTTCGGCCGGGCTGCGGAGCGTGACCCGGGTCTCGCCGGGCGCGGCCTGCGCGGTGGGGGTGGGGTCGGACGGATTCGACGGTTCGATGTGCTGATTCATGGCTCGAAGATCCCGTGCTCCGCGACGCCGCCGCGACCCCTGTGGACAACGGGCGGGTGACGGTCGTTTTCCACAGGCCGCGGCGACAGGTCCCGCCACCCGTCGCGGCACGGTTTTGTCCACAGGCCGCAGGCCACGGTTCGCGCGGTGTCAGTGGCATCGGGTTGCATGGGGCCATGAGCAACGAAGACCTCCGTGCCTCGGCCGACGCCGTCCTGTCCCGCCTCGTCGGGGACCCCGGCGGGACCGCCGCACTCCGCGAGGACCAGTGGCGCGCGATCGAGGCGCTGGTCGCGCACCACCGCCGCGCGCTGGTGGTGCAGCGCACGGGCTGGGGCAAGTCGGCGGTGTATTTCGTGGCCACCGCGCTGCTGCGGGCGCGCGGCGGCGGCCCCACGGTGATCGTCTCCCCGCTGCTCGCGCTCATGCGCAACCAGGTGGACGCCGCCGCGCGGGCGGGGATCCGCGCGCGCACGATCAACTCCTCCAACACCGAGGAGTGGGACACCGTCCAGGCGGAGGTGGCCGCGGGCGAGGTGGACGTGCTCCTGGTATCGCCCGAGCGCCTGAACAACCCCGATTTCCGGGACCAAGTGCTCCCCAAGCTGGCCGCCGCCACCGGCCTGCTGGTGGTGGACGAGGCGCACTGCATCTCGGACTGGGGCCACGACTTCCGGCCCGACTACCGCCGGCTGCGCACGATGCTCGCCGACCTCCCGCCCGGCGTGCCCGTGCTGGCCACGACCGCGACGGCCAACGCCCGCGTGACGGCCGACGTGGCCGAGCAGTTGGGGACGGGCGAGGGCGCCACCGAGGCGCTCGTCCTGCGGGGCTCGCTGGATCGCGAGAGCCTGAGCCTGGGGGTGCTGGCGCTGCCGGACGCCGCGCACCGGCTGGCCTGGCTCGCCGATCACCTGGACGACCTGCCGGGCTCGGGCATCATCTACACGCTGACCGTCGCCGCGGCCGAGGAGGTCGCGGCCTACCTGCGGCAGCGCGGCCACACCGTGGCCTCGTACACCGGCAAGACGGAGAACGCCGACCGGCAGCAGGCCGAGGACGACCTGCTCGGCAACCGCGTCAAGGCGCTGGTGGCGACCTCCGCGCTGGGCATGGGGTTCGACAAGCCGGATCTCGGCTTCGTCGTCCACCTGGGATCGCCGTCCTCCCCCATCGCCTACTACCAGCAGGTGGGCCGTGCGGGGCGCGGTGTGGCGCACGCCGAGGTGCTGCTGCTGCCGGGGCGCGAGGACGAGGCGATCTGGAAGTACTTCGCCTCGCTCGCCTTCCCGCCCGAGGAGCAGGTGCGGCGGACGCTGGAGGTCCTGGCCGCCTCCGACCGGCCGCTCTCCCTTCCCGCTCTGGAACCGCGGGTGGAGCTGCGGCGTTCGCGTCTGGAGACCATGCTCAAGGTGCTCGACGTGGACGGCGCCGTGCACCGCGTCAAGGGCGGCTGGACGGCGACCGGCCGGCCCTGGACGTACGACGCCGAGCGCTACGCCTGGGTGGCGCGGCAGCGCGAGGCCGAGCAGCAGGCCATGCGGGAGTACGCCACCACCACCGACTGCCGGATGGCCTTCCTGCGCCGCCAGTTGGACGACGAGGGCGCCGCGCCCTGTGGGCGGTGCGACAACTGCGCGGGTCCCCGGTTCGCCACCGAGGTGTCCGCCGCCTCCCTGGACGCGGCCCGCGGCGAACTGGGCCGCCCCGGCGTGGAGGTGGAACCCCGGCGCATGTGGCCGACCGGGCTCCCCTCCGTCGGCGTGGACCTCAAGGGCCGTATTCCGCCCGGTGAACAGGCCGCGCCCGGACGCGCCCTGGGGCGGCTCTCGGACATCGGGTGGGGCAACCGCCTCCGGCCGCTGCTCGCTCCGCAGGCGGCGGACGGTCCGGTGCCGGACGACGTGGTGTCCGCGGTGGTGGCGGTGCTCGCCGACTGGGCGAAGGGGCCCGGCGGCTGGGCGTCGGGGGCCGCCGACGCGCCGGCGCGGCCGGTGGGCGTGGTGACGATCGACTCGCGGACCAGGCCGTCGCTGGTGCGTTCCCTGGGCGAGCGCATCGCCTCGGTGGGGCGGATGCCGTTCCTGGGCACCGTGACGTACGCGGACGAGGGCGGCGACACCCGGATTCCGCGCAGCAACAGCGCGCAGCGGCTGCGGGCGCTGCACGGTTCGTTGCGGGTGTCACCGGAGTTGGCCCAGGCGGTGGCGTCCGCTGGCGGCCCGGTCCTGCTCGTGGACGACTACGCCGACACCGGCTGGACGCTCGCGATGGCCGCGCGGCTGCTGCGCAAGGCGTCGGCGAGCGCCGTGTTTCCGCTGGTCCTCGCCGTGCAGGGCTGACCGGAGGGGGTGCTGGGGCGTCATCGGGCGACCTGACGGGAATGCTGGGGGCATCGGCCCGGGCGTATTCGGGCCCGGGCGCGCCCTGCTTGCCGCCCGCGCGTTGCCGCGTGTCTGTACGACCACGAGAATGGCAACCGCTTCCCCACCGGCCGTCCGCGGCCAGGCAGGGGCGCGCCGTGGCGCACCGTAGCGCCCGGCCGCCGCCCGGCCCGTGGACGCGTACACAGAGGGAGGACCGTGTCTTTCGGCTTCGTTCCGTCCGCGCGAGGGGTGCATGCCCCGTCCGCCGACTCCGCCGCGCGACTGAGCCGCATGCTGGAGCCCGCCGAGTGGGCCTCGGCGGGGATCCCGCTGCTGCGCAACCCCCGTGAGATCGTCACCGGGCTCCACGACCGTCACCTGCCACGGCCGTCGACGGCCGTGGTGGCGGTGCTGGACGCGGAGGAACGGGTCCTGGCCAGCGCGTCGTTCCGGCAGGGCGCCGCCGTGCCCGACGGCTGGGACTTCCGCAACGCCCTGCTGGCGAGGCTCCGCCAGGTCGTCCCGCACGACTTACGGCTGCGTGCTCCCGTACGGACGGCGGTGCTGCTCTACTGCCGCGAGGGCACGTCCTGTTGGACGGAGGCGGACGGCGCGTGGATGTGGGGGCTGCGCGACGCCTGCACGCTGCACGGCCTCCGCTGCGGCGCGTACATCACGCTGACCCGCGACGGCTGGCAGGTCCTGGGCGAGGGCCGCGGCGGGCGCCGCCCGCACTCCGGTCTGAGGAGCCGGGGGACCCGCCCCCTGGAGAGCCGGTCGCCCGAAGGGCTCGATCAGGTGGAGGGCGTCCCGCTCGGAACCCCGGGTCCCGCCGCGGCGCGCGGCCGGACGAGCGCGCCGACGCGCCCTTCCGCCCCGCCGCGCAACGGCGGCCCGTCGGCGTCCCGGCGCCCCGGCGGAGGCCCCACGGAGGCCCAGCGGCACACAGCGGCCCGCTGAGGCGTTCCGCCGCGACCACTTCACCGGGGGCCGGGAACGACGCCCCCGACGCGATCTCCGGGCCGGACGGAACGCCGCACGGAGCGCCGGAACGGCAACGAGCCCGGTCGACCGCTACGGCCGCCGGGCTGCTCCGCGCCGCCTGTCAGGCGCCGGCACCGACCAGGGCGTTGATGCGCTGCGGGTCACCGCAGACGATCAACAGGGCACCGGCCCGGGCCATCGCGCCGGACAGCGCGCGCACCGTGGCTTCCTCGGTGCCGCCGTTGACCGCGACGACCACGACCGGGCGTCCGGTGGCGCGCTCGGCCGCGGCGTCCGCGTAGAACACGTCCTCCGCGGCGTCGTGCTGGGCCCAGTAGGACGACTCGCCGAAGGACAGCTCGTGCGCGGCCCACGGGTGGAGGTCGCCGGTCGTCAGGACCAGGATCTCGCCCGGCGGGCGACCGGAGTCCAGCAGCAGGTCGACGGCCTCTTCGGCGGCGTCCAGAGCGCCGCCCTCGGGGGCCGGGATCAGCTGGAGCTGAGCGCCGGAGGCGGTCCCGGTGGCCGCGGCGGGCTTGGGGCCCGGACGCTGTGCCGAAGGAGTGGGGACCGGCCCGCGGGGCGGGGCGGGGGGCCCGGGCTTGCCGGGCCGGGCACTGGCCGCCGGGGCTCCGCGCGGCGGCGCGGGGCGAGGACCGGGGCCGGGAACGGGACGGGGGGTCGGCGCGGTGCGGCCGGCGGCCGGAGTAGCGCGGGGACCCGGGACACTCTCGTGAATCTGAGGCTCCTCGGGGATGAGAGGCATAAAGGGATGTCTATCAAACGTAAGTGCGGAACACGTCATCGGGTACCGAATTCGTGTCCGGACCGCTCAGAAATCGAAGCCGAGTTGGCCACCGGCTTCCAGAGCGGCTGCTTCGGGGAGGACGCGCACCTTCTTCAAGTGCTGCCAGCGCGGCAGGGAGTCCATGTAGGACCACGACAGCCGGTGGTGCGGCGTGGGCCCGAGCTCCTCCAGAGCCTTGCGGTGCACCGGAGAGGGGTAACCGGCGTTGTCCCCGAAGGCGAACTCCACGTGTTCCGCGCCGAGTTCGGCCATCATGGCGTCACGCCGCACCTTCGCGATCACGGATGCCGCGGCCACCGCGACGCAGGACTGATCGCCCTTGATGACCGTACGGACCCGCCAAGGCGCACCCAGGTAGTCGTGCTTGCCGTCGAGGATGACCGCGTCCGGCCGGACCGGCAACGCGTCCAAGGCGCGGGTGGCCGCCAGCCGCAGTGCCGCGGTCATTCCCAGCTCGTCGATCTCCTGAGGAGTGGCGTGCCCCAGCGCGTGCGCCGTGACCCAGGCCCCCAGCTCCTCGGCGAGCTCGTTGCGACGCTTGACGGTAAGGAGCTTGGAATCGGTGAGTCCGGCGGGCGGGCGGCGCAGTCCGGTGACGGCCGCGCAGACGCTGACCGGGCCGGCCCAGGCGCCGCGACCGACTTCGTCTACGCCCGCGATGATCTTGGCGCCGGTCGTGGCGCGCAACGATCGTTCGACGGTGTGGGTGGGGGGCTCGTACGGCATGGCGCCAGTCAGGGTACGCCTAATCGGGTCGGCCTTCCGCATCGGGCACGGTCAGCGCCATGATCACGCGTTCCGTGGACGCCGTGGCGGCTGCTCGGCGAGCTGAGGGCGGCCCGAGCCGGGGACGGACGTCGCGGGCGGACCGTCCGGCTCCGGATCAGGGCGATGACGAGACGAGGCGGCAACCGGAAGGACGGCAAGGCCCGGTGGCCGGCCGCGCATCGGGCCGGAGGGCTCCTTGGCCGGCGGGGCGGCACTCCGGCCACAGCCTCCCGTCCCTCCGGCCACAAACCCCCGCCACTCCGGCCCCGGCCCCCGTCCGGAAACGGCTCCGGGGTCCGGCGTGGGCCTCGCCGACCAGGTGACGCGGCCACCGGGAAAGTCAGGCGGACGGCCCCGGCATCCAGGCCGGCAGAGGCTCGACGCGCTCCCGCCACTCCCGCGGAGGCGCGCCCGCCGGGGAGGACGCCACGATGCCGCCGACGATGGCGCACGTCGTGTCCATGTCGCCACCGGCCTGGGCCGTGGTGCGCATCGCCGCCTCGAAGGCACCGAGGTGCCGGGCCGCGGCCCACAGGGTGAACGGCACGGTGTCATGGGCACTGGTGCGCCGCCCGCATCCCAGAACCGCGGCGACGGTGCCCGGGTCTGCGTAGTCGAGCATGTCCCTGGCACGGCGCAGCCCGGCCTGGACGGCGCTGCGCGGGATCAGCTCCAGCACCCCGTCCAGCAACTCCTCCGGACCGGTCTCCCGGTCCGGATCCGCCACCAGGGCGGTCGCGGCGGCCACCGCCATCGCCCCGACCACCGCCTCCCGGTGCTGGTGCGTGACGTAGGCCGAGATCTCCGCCTGGTGGGTGGCCTGCTCGGGATCACCGGCGTACCAGGCGCCGAGGGGGGCGATCCGCATGGCGGCGCCATTGCCCCAGGAGCCCTGGCCCTTGAAGAGGCCGACCGCCAGTTCGTGCCAGTCCCGGCCCTCCTTGATCGACCGGAGCAGCCGGTCCACGGCGCGGCCGTAGTCCCGGCCGGCGTCGTGGTGCTCGGCGAACGAGCGGGCGAGCGCGTCCTGGTCGATCCGTCCGTGGGTCATCAGCACGGCCAGCACCGAGCAGGCCATTTCGGTGTCGTCGGTCCACTGCCAGGGGGCCGGTGGCAGCTCGTGCCGTTTGAGGAGCGGGTAGCGCGAGGGCCTGGAGAACTCGGTCCCGAAGGCGTCCCCCACGGAGAGCCCGCGCAGGCTGGCGAGGGCCCGCTTCAGGCGGTCGGCGTCACGGTGGTCGGCGGTCATCGGTGTGACTTTAACCGGTGCGGTTCGCGGGACGCCTGATGGATCTCTGCCGTACGCGGTGCCGGGTCCGGCACTACGCCTCCGCGGAGACGACGGAATGACGCGCCTCGCGCATCGGATCGCCAGGTCGGAGGCGGAAGCGCACCCGGCCGGGAGAGGTCACACCATGATCGAGGACGGCGGGGAGCTTGGCTGACTCCCCCAGGGGTGGGAGCCCTTTCGCGGGCCGGGATCCCGTGCCGAGGGGCGGTGGCGCCTCCCGAAGACCGGACGCCGCCCCGTCGGCGCCGGACATCCTCCCCCGGCGCCCTGAAGCGCGCCCTCCCCCACCCGCCGGCTCACCCGGTGAGGCCGTACGGCTCCGGCTCGCACCAGCGGTCGAAGGGGCGGTCCAGGGCATAGCGCCCGTCACCGCCGAGCAGGAGGGTGCGCCACTCGGCGTTGCCCGGATTGCACAGCGACTCGAACTCCGCCACGCTCCAGTGGAACCACCGCATGCAGAACAACCGCATGGTCAGGCCGTGTGTGACGATCAAGACGTTGGGCGGGTGGTCCGGCGCCTCGAAGCTGCGCCACAGACTCTCCAGGAACGCTCCGACCCGGTCGTACACGTCCGCCCCCGACTCACCCTGGGCGAAGCGGTAGAAGAAGTGACCGTAGGCGTCGCGGTACGCCTTCTGCAGCCGTACGTCGTCCCGGTCCTGCCAGTTTCCCCAGTCCTGCTCGCGCAGCCGGGGCTCCTCCCGGACCCGTACCCGCCGCATGTCCAGTCCGAGGGCCTGGAAGGTCTGGTGCGTACGGCGGTACGGCGACACGTACGCGGAGACCTTCTCCTCGCCGAACAGCTCGCGTATGGACTCCCCGGCCCGCTCCGCCTGGAGCAGGCCCCTTTCCGTGAGGCTCAGCGCGTGGTCGGGCTCCCGCTCGTACACCGTGTCGTCGATGTTTCCCTGCGATTCTCCGTGCCGGATGAGAACGATGCGTCGGGGCCGTGCCATGTCGCCACCCTAAAACGCCCGTCCTGCCCATGCCTCACGTCCCCGGTCGCCCACCGGGCGGGCGCCCTGCGCTCATATCCTTTCCCTCACCGCTCACCTTCCGGACTGGTCGTTGTCATTTCCGTACTCGCCGCTGTCAGTCCGTACCGTTGCCGCCCCTTCCACGGTTGCCCCTTCCGCCCCGCGCACCGCCATGGAACCCAGGTCTCCGCACCGCGGCGAACCACCGCCCTCACCACCACCTCCGCCCCGTCCCACCCCCTCTCGCTCCTTCGCCCTCACCCCTAGCCGACCAGCGCCCGGCCGTCTCGTATCGCACACCTACGCCCCGCGAACCGGCTGCTCAGCAAGCGGTCGTGCGAGACCACGACCAGGGCGCCCGGCCAGTCCGCCAGCGCCTGCTCCAGCTCCTCCACCAGGTCGAGCGCCAAGTGGTTGGTCGGCTCGTCCAGCAGCAGGAGATCCGCCGGGCGGGCCAGCAGACGCGCGAGGGCCAGCCGGCGCCGCTGGCCCGCCGACAGCGCGCCGACCGGAATCCGCAGGTCGCGCTCGCGGAACAGCCCGAAGGACAGCAAGAGCCCGGTCAGCTCCTCGGGGGTACCGGCGAGCCCGCGGGCGAAGGCGGTCAGGAGCTCTTCGTTGGGGCGGGTCGTCGGTATCTCCTGGGCGAGGTAGCCGATCCGTCCCCGACGGCGGACGGTGCCCTCCTCCGGCTCCAGCAGGCCCGCCAGCACCCGGAGCAGCGTCGTCTTCCCCGCACCGTTGGCCCCGTGGACGAGCAACCGCTCCCCTGCCGCGACGGACAGGTCGTCCAGTCGCAGCCGGTCCCCCACGCGTAGCCCCTGGACCTCAAGCAGCGCGCCCTCGGCACCACCGGCGCGCGGTGCCGCCCGGAAGCGCAGGGGCTCCGGCGGCTTGGGCACCGGCTCCTCGCGCAGTCTGCGGACGCGCTCCCGCGCGTTGCGCACCCGGGCGGACACCGAGGACTGCACCCGGCCCTTGTCCCGGTCGTACGCCATCTTGTTGCCGTCCTTCATCGCCCTGCCGGGGGCGACGTCACGTGCCGTGCCGGCGGCGAACTCCGTCAGGCGGTCCACTTCCGCGCACCACCGCTCGTACTCCTGCTCCCAGCGCCGACGGGCCGCCGCCTTGGCCGCGAGAAAGGTGCCGTAACCGCCGCCGTAGCGTTCGACGGTGCGCCGGTCGGCGTCGACCTCGACGATCGTGGTGGCGATCCGCTGGAGGAAGAGCCGGTCGTGCGAGACCGCGAGCAGCGTTCCCCGGTGCGCCGACAGCGCGTCCTCCAGCCAGGCCAGCGCCGCGGCGTCCAGGTGGTTGGTCGGCTCGTCGAGCAGCATGACCTCCGGCGACGCCGCTATGAGGCAGGCGAGACCGAGCCGCGCCTGCTCCCCTCCGGAGAGGCTGCCGAGCCGGCGGTCCCGGTCCAGCTCTCCGAGGCCGAGGCCGTGCAGGGCCTTGTCCACGCGGGCGTCCGCCTCGTACCCGCCGCGCAGTTCGAAGAGGGCGAGCAGGTCCCCGTACTCGTCCAGTTCCTCGGGCCCGGCGGCGCCCATCCGCTCTTCCAGGGCGCGCAGTCCGCGCTCCATCGCTCGCAGCTCGGCCAGCGCGGCGTCCACCGCTTCGCGCACCGTCTGCTCCGGCGAGAGGTCCGAGGTCTGGCTCAGGTACCCCACGCCGCCGTCCGCGGCCAGGACGACCCGGCCCTCGTCCGGCTGCTCGATCCCCGCCACGAGGCGCAGCAGCGTCGACTTCCCCGCGCCGTTCTCCCCCACGATGCCGACCCGCTCACCGGGGCGTATCGACAGGGAGACCCGCTCCAGCAGTGAGCGGTCACCGAAGGACTTGGACACCTCGTGCCATGCGACCTGAGTGGGCAAACAGACCTCCCCTTATGACACCGCCATCAACCTAATGCGACAGCAGTAGCGTTACGATCGATGATGGCACAGCCGACCCGCTAATGCAACCGGAGTAGCAATTGAGTGGAAACACGCCTCCCGCACCGCCGCGCCCGGGCACCCGACGCCCCGGGGGCCGCACCGCCCGCACCCGCGCCGCCGTCCGCGACGCGGTCCTGACGGGCCTGGTCGAATACGGGTATCCGGGGCTGACGATCGAGTACGTCGCCGAGCATTCCGGCGTCCACAAGACGACGCTCTACCGGCGGTGGGGAGACCTCGAAGGCCTGGTGGCCGACGCGCTGGTCCTGGCCGGCGAGGACGGCTGGACGCCACCCGACACCGGCTCGCTCGAAGGCGACCTGCGTTCCCTCGCGCGGGAGGTCGTCCAGTCCTTCACCGATCCCGCCATGGGGGCGCCAGGATCGGCGATCATCGCCGCCGCCTTCCAGTCGGAGCGAGCGGCCGATGCCCTGCGGGCCTACTACGCCGAGCGGTTCACCCGTTGCGAGGCCATCGTCGAGCGCGCCGTCTCACGCGGCGAACTGCCCGCGCCCGCGGACGGCATCGACGCCGGGGCCCTGGTGCGCGCCGTCTCCGCACCGATCTTCTTCCGGCTGTTCATCACCCGTGAGCCCATCGACACCCTGCTCGCCGACCAGGCCGCGGCGGCGACGCTGGCCGCGGCCCGCGCGGGGGTCTTCACGCGCGAGGGCACCCCCAGCAGCTGACGCGCACCACCGGCCCGCGGACACGCGGGCCGGTGGCGGACCGGACACGCAGACCGGAGGCGGACCGGACGCACGGGCCGGACGCACGGGCCGGACGCGCCCTCAAGTGGTCAAAAGCCCCGCCCCGGCACCATCAAACCGTCCACGACGGCTCCAGATCCGCGACGTCTCCCGTCACGGACCGCACATCCGCCTCGGTCTGCGCGCGCAGAGCCAGCCGCTCCAACCGTTCGGGCCGGTACTTCCCCCGCTCGGCGGCCGACTGCCACATGGACAGGATCAGGAACTCCTCGCCCGGCGCCCGCCCCAGCAGCCCGCGCAACATGCCCGGCGACCCCGCCATGGCCGGGTTCCAGACCTTCTCCTGCATGAGGGTGAAGTGGTCCACCCGGTCCGCGCGCACCTGGCAGTGCGCGAGCCGCAGCACGTCCGCCTCCTCGAAGACCGGCCGGAAACCGACCTTGACGTCGAACTCGTGCTCGAAGAGGAGGGTTTGCTCGTTGGTGTACGTGCCCATCTGGGCCGCCGCCAGCCGGTCGTGGGAGCGCGCCATGAAGGAGTCGTAGAAGGACCTGCTCTCCCAGAAGGTCACCAGATGAGCGACCCCGGGCCGGGTGCGGCTCCAGCCGCCGCCCTGCCCGCGGAACCCCGGTTCGCCGAGCAGCCCGGCCCATTTCCGCTGCCCCCGTTCGAACCCCCGGCGGTCCACCACCGTGCATCTCATCCACTTGACCAGCACCGCGCCATCGTACGGCCCAGGAGCTCCGCACATCACGGCGCGTCACCTTCCGACCGCCCCTGAACTTCCTTGCGTCCGCGCTCCCTTGGAACGACCGCGCACCCACGCGCCACCGGCGCGCGATCGCCCGCCGGCTCGGCCCCGCGCCCCCTGACCCCTCGCATGGCACCATGGGTAACCGCCGTAAAACCCGTGGCAGTTGTGGAATGCCGCAGTCCACAAGGGGAGTCTCATGAACAGTCTCAACAAGGGGATCGAAAAGGCTCAGGTGGCGCTGAAGTGGGACGCCAGCCCCTTCGGCGCCCCGCCCGTCGATCTCGACATCATCGCGGGGGTGTATCCGGCGGCGGCCCCGTACGGCGACCCGTCCTATCTCGTGCATTTCGGCAGCCGGTCGCCCGACGGCACCATCACCCTCAACCGGGACAGCCGCACGGGCCAGGGTCTGGGCGAGGACGAGGTCATGACCCTGGAGCTGAATCGGCTCGCTCCGGCATATGGACGCGTGGTGGTCGGCGTCGCCATTCAGCAGCGAGAGGGACGGAAGGTTTTCGCGGACGTGGCGCGTTGCTCCGCTCGCATTCGGGAGGGCTACACGGAACTCGCCTCGTACGACTTCGCCGGCGTTTCCGGAGCGAAGGCCGCGGTCATCGCGTCATTCACCCGGCAAGCCGAATCGGGCGTGTGGGAATTCCATGCGGAACTGCGCGGATTCGACACCGACCCGGATTCCTTCGTGCGGGTGATGGGCTCCCGCCCCTCCTGAAAACGGAAGGGTGACGGGGTGATTTCCCATCCCCTCGCGAACGACCGGCAATCACGCCAACCACACGCGCGCACAAGGAAATCGGCCAGCACACACCGGTCGCCGGGACCGTGTTCACACAGGCGCTTCATCACCACGGCGACCACACGCACCACACCTCGCGCGCCACACCCCACGCGCGGGAAAAGCACATAAAAGGTCGCCGAAAAGTCCCTCCCATCCACGACGAAAACCCACCACTCCAGTGCACCGGCAAAGGGGACGGAAGCTCACACGACCCGCTCCGCGCCCCTTCGCCCCGCTCCTCGCACCTATCGGCCGGCATTCCACCCCGTAAAACCCCGTAAAGGCGTGCCCCGGCTTTCCGCACCTCCCGCCACGACAACGCGCCGCACACACCGAAATCCGGCACCGGCGCATCCCGTATATGTGCCGGACAACGGAAGAGAGGGTGCCGACCCATAGGTCGGCACCCTCTCTCAGGATCCCGGCGCCCTCACCGAGCGACGCTCAAGGGCGCGGCCACCGGCCCACGGCCAGCGATCATCGGTCCGCGACCAGCGATCACCAGTCCGTTATCACCGGCCACCGATCCGCGATCAGCTGCACCCGCTGGTGGAGCCGCAGCCCTCGCACAGGTAGCAGCTGCCTGCGCGCTGCATCTTCGTGCCGCAGGAGAAGCACAGCGGCGCGTCGGCGTTGATGCCGAGCTGCATCTCGACCAGTTCGGCGTTGGTGTGCGCCTGCTTGGGAGCCGGGGCGGCGGTCTCCTCGACGACCTTGGCCGAGGGGACGTCCTTCTTCGGCTCCGTCTGCCGCGGCGCGGACTGGGCCAGGCCCTCCACGTCGACGTCCTCGTCGGCCGGCTCGTACGAACCGGTCTCCAGGTGACGCGTGCGCTCCTCCACCGAGTGGATGCCCAGGGCGGAACGGGTCTCGAAGGGCAGGAAGTCCAGCGCCAGGCGGCGGAAGATGTAGTCGACGATCGACTGCGCCATCCGCACGTCCGGGTCGTCCGTCATGCCGGCCGGCTCGAAGCGCATGTTGACGAACTTCGCGACGTACGTCTCCAGCGGCACGCCGTACTGGAGGCCCACCGAGACGGCGATCGAGAAGGCGTCCATCATGCCCGCGAGGGTCGAGCCCTGCTTGGACATCTTCAGGAAGACCTCGCCCAGCCCGTCGTCCGGGTAGGAGTTGGCGGTCATGTAGCCCTCGGCGCCGCCGACCGTGAAGGAGGTGGTGATGCCGGGACGTCCCTTCGGAAGGCGCTTGCGGACCGGGCGGTACTCGACGACCTTCTCGGTCTCGGCCGGGGCCTCGGCCTTCTTCTCCTCCTCCTTCTTCTTGGCGGAGAGCGGCTGGCCGACCTTGCAGTTGTCGCGGTAGATCGCCAGGGCCTTCAGGCCGAGCTTCCAGCCCTCGAAGTAGACCTCCTCGACCTCCTCGACGGTGGCCGACTCGGGCAGGTTCACGGTCTTGGAGATCGCGCCGGACAGGAACGGCTGCGCCGCCGCCATCATCCGGACGTGGCCCATGGCCGAGATCGAGCGCTCGCCCATGGCGCAGTCGAAGACCTCGTAGTGCTCCGCCTTGAGGCCGGGGGCGTCGATCACGTTGCCGTGCTCGGCGATGTGGGCGACGATCGCCTCGACCTGCTCCGGCTGGTAGCCGAGCCGCTTGAGCGCCTTGGGGACCGTGTTGTTCACGATCTGCATGGAGCCGCCGCCGACCAGCTTCTTGAACTTGACGAGCGCCAGGTCCGGCTCGACGCCGGTGGTGTCGCAGTCCATCATCAGGCCGATGGTGCCGGTGGGGGCCAGCACGGAGGCCTGCGCGTTGCGGAAGCCGTTCTTCTCGCCCAGGCGGACGACGTCCTGCCACGCCTCGGTGGCCGCGGCCCAGACCGGGGTGTCCAGGTCGTCCATGCGCTTGGCGGTGTCGTTGGCGTCCGCGTGCTGCTTCATGACGCGCTTGTGGGCGTCGGCGTTGCGGGCGTAGCCGTCGTACGGGCCGACGACCGCGGCCAGCTCGGCCGAACGCTTGTACGACGTGCCGGTCATCAGCGAGGTGATCGCGCCGGCCAGCGCACGGCCGCCGTCCGAGTCGTACGCGTGACCGGTCGCCATCAGGAGGGCGCCCAGGTTGGCGTAGCCGATGCCCAGCTGGCGGAAGGCGCGGGTGGTCTCACCGATCTTCTCGGTGGGGAAGTCCGCGAAGCAGATGGAGATGTCCATCGCGGTGATGACCAGCTCGACGACCTTGGCGAACCGCTCGGCGTCGAAGGACTGGTTGCCCTGGTCGTCGTCGCGCAGGAACTTCATGAGGTTGAGCGAGGCGAGGTTGCACGAGGAGTTGTCCAGGTGCATGTACTCGCTGCACGGGTTGGACGCGGTGATCCGGCCCGACTCCGGCGAGGTGTGCCAGTGGTTGATCGTGTCGTCGTACTGGATGCCCGGGTCGGCGCACGCCCAGGCCGCCTCCGCCATCTTGCGGAACAGGCCCTTGGCGTCGATCTCCTCGATGACCTCGCCGGTCATACGGGCGCGCAGCCCGAACTTGGAGCCCGACTCGACGGCCTTCATGAACTCGTCGTTCACGCGGACCGAGTTGTTGGCGTTCTGGTACTGGACGGAGGTGATGTCCTCGCCGCCCAGGTCCATGTCGAAGCCGGCGTCGCGCAGCGCGCGGACCTTCTCCTCTTCCTTGACCTTGGTGTCGATGAACGCCTCGACGTCCGGGTGGTCCACGTCCAGGACGACCATCTTGGCGGCCCGGCGGGTGGCGCCGCCCGACTTGATCGTTCCGGCGGAGGCGTCCGCGCCGCGCATGAAGGAGACGGGACCGGAGGCGTTGCCGCCCGAGGAGAGCAGCTCCTTGGAGGAGCGGATGCGGGAGAGGTTCAGGCCGGCGCCGGAGCCGCCCTTGAAGATCATCCCCTCTTCCTTGTACCAGTCCAGGATCGACTCCATGGAGTCGTCCACGGACAGGATGAAGCAGGCGCTGACCTGCTGCGGCTGCTTGGTGCCGACGTTGAACCAGACCGGGGAGTTGAAGCTGAAGATCTGGTGCAGCAGCGCGTAGGTGAGCTCCAGCTCGAAGATCTCGGCGTCCGCGGGGGAGGCGAAGTAGCCGTTGTCCTCACCGGACTTGCGGTACGTCTTGACCACGCGGTCGATGAGCTGCTTGAGGCTGGACTCCCGGGTCGGGGAGCCCACCGCGCCACGGAAGTACTTGCTCGTGACGATGTTGACCGCGTTCACCGACCAGAATTCGGGGAACTCGACGCCACGCTGCTCGAAGTTGATCGAGCCGTCGCGCCAGTTGGTCATGACGACGTCACGGCGCTCCCACGTCACCTCGTCGTACGGGTGCACGCCCGGGGTGGTGTGGATGCGCTCGATACGCAGACCCTTGCTCGCCTTGTTGCCGCCCTTGGCGCGGGAGCCTCGTGCCGGGCCGCTCGTCGTCTCTGTCATTCCGCCTCCCTGTACGGGCAAAAACGCCCATATATCCGCACACATTCCCGTGACGGTGTATGTCTTTCTAGGCCTAGGACGTCCTGCTACGTCCCGGCCAGGTCCTGGATTCGCCCCGAACTCAGTCGGCGGCGGTGACGGGTACGGGAGCCGCCCGGCCCCCGTCGTTCCCGTTGTTCTGCGCGGGCGGCGCCTGCTCGCGCTGCTCCCGCAGCTCGGCGATGGCCGCCTCGAAGTCCTCAAGCGAGTCGAAGGCCCGGTACACGGACGCGAAGCGCAGATACGCGACGAGGTCCAGCTCCCGCAGCGGGCCCAGTATGGCGAGCCCCACATCGTGGGTGGACAGCTCGGCGCTACCGGTGGCGCGCACCGCCTCCTCGACCCGCTGGCCGAGCTTGGCCAGCGCGTCCTCGGTGACCGGCCGTCCCTGGCACGCCTTGCGCACACCCACGATGACCTTGTCGCGGCTGAAGGGCTCGGTGACCCCGCTCCGCTTGATCACGGTGAGTGACGCCGTCTCGATGGTCGTGAAGCGGCGGGAGCAGTGGGGGCACTGGCGGCGGCGGCGGATCGACGTGCCGTCGTCGGTGGTGCGGCTGTCGACGACCCGACTGTCGGGGTGCCTGCAGAAGGGGCAGTGCATGGCTTCACCCTCCTCACCCTCGATTGCGGACGCACGCCACCGGCTCCCGGCGTACGACTGATGAACTCCGGCCGGTCCTCACGGGCCCTTCGGAGCGACCCCAAGCATAGGCGATCCCCGGAGCACCGAAGACCGGGCACCACAACTTGTGGGTGGCGGCAGCCATCAAAGCACTAGATGTGGTGGTGGCCGCCCGAAGTCGCCCTAGGCGTGTCGCAGCGGGCCGAGGCGCGCCCGGCCGCCGGAAAGGCGCCGCGGAGGCCGGTTCACGGCCGCCCACGAGGGTACGGGAAGCCCCCCGGCGCGGGGGGCGGCGGGGGCGGGATGACAGAATCGAACGTGTCGCGGGGCGCGCTCCACAGGGACGGTCCCACCGACATACCCGGCCAAAAGCCTCGGGCGGAAGAGTACCGCAATGACCCGAATTGCCTTTTGGCCATACACCTCGGCGCTTGATCAGGTCAGGTAATCCGGAAATTTTCACTCGAACGTGTGTTTGGCGCAACCTTTCGAAAGCAACTACCGTTGGCTAACTAGGGAGCACATTCCGAGAGGGGCCGACGTGACCACCACCGCAGACAGCGCCACCATCACCGCCCAAAGCCACTCCCAGAACCGATTCGAGCAGACGCGGAAACCCCCGATGGACGACGCCACAATCAGCCCGGAGGGGCAGAAGCCCACGCGCTCGCTGCCCGGCCGGCCACCGGGCATCCGGGCCGACAGCTCCGGCCTCACGGACCGGCAGCGCAGGGTCATCGAGGTCATCCGGGATTCGGTCCAGCGCCGCGGCTACCCGCCGTCCATGCGCGAGATCGGCCAGGCCGTGGGCCTCTCCAGCACCTCCTCCGTCGCCCATCAGCTCATGGCCCTGGAGCGCAAGGGCTTCCTGCGGCGCGATCCGCACCGTCCGCGCGCCTACGAGGTGCGCGGCTCCGATCAGCCCAGCACCGCCCCGGCGGACACCGCGGGCAAGCCCGCCGCGTCGTACGTGCCGCTGGTCGGGCGGATCGCCGCGGGCGGCCCCATCCTGGCCGAGGAATCGGTCGAAGACGTGTTCCCGCTCCCCCGGCAGCTCGTCGGCGACGGCGAGCTGTTCGTCCTCAAGGTGGTCGGCGACTCCATGGTCGAGGCCGCGATCTGCGACGGCGACTGGGTCACTGTGCGCCGCCAGCCGGTGGCGGAGAACGGCGACATCGTCGCCGCGATGCTGGACGGCGAGGCGACGGTCAAGCGCTTCAAGCGCGAGGACGGTCACGTCTGGCTGCTGCCGCACAACGCCGCCTACCAGCCGATCCCCGGCGACGAGGCGACGATCCTGGGCAAGGTGGTGGCCGTGCTGCGGCGGGTCTGACCCGCCCCTCACGAACGGGCCCCGGGACCAACTGCGCCGGTCCCGGGGCCCTGCGCTGTCCGGGGGCGGTTGTCGGGCTTCGGCCGGGCGGCCGGTACCGCGTCCGTTTCCGGCCGGACGGGGCCGGGTGTCCGGCACCGGACGGCGGGGCCCGTGAGCCTCGGCGTGCGCCCTGGTAGGGACGTGCGGCGGGTGGTCCGTGCGGGGGCGTGCGCCGGGGTGCGGGGGCGTGGGCGGTCGGCGGGTGATCCTGGGACCGGTGAACGCCGGGGGCGTTGTCCTCAATCGCCGGACGGGCTTGATTCGGCGGCCAACCGCCCCGCAGCCCTCGGAACAGCGACCCCAGCCGCTCAGCCGCTCAGCCGCTCAGCCGCTCAGCCGCTCAGCCGCTCAGCCGCCTGACAGAAATACCCCTTGTCCCGTACACGCCAGGGTATTTCCGAAGCGCGCCGAAAAGGGCCGAGGAATTCCCGGGAACCCCCGGAGATTTCCGACCGGAAATCATCCGGGTACCGCCGCCTCCCTGCCCCTTTCCGCTTTCCCCCGCCTATTTCCCGCCCTTCCCCGTCCCCTCCTCGGCCGCCTTGGCCGCCGCGTCGATGGCCGCCAGCGAGCGCCGCACTTGGTTACGGTCCGTGGTGTACCAGAACTCCGGCATGGACCGGCGCAGGAACGAGCCATACCGCGCCCGCTCCACGCGCGGGTCCAGCACGGCGACCACGCCGCGGTCCCCGGTGGCCCGCACCAGCCGTCCGGCGCCCTGTGCCATCAGCAGCGCGGCGTGCGTCGCCGCCACCGCCATGAAGCCGTTCCCGCCGGCCTCCTCCACCGCCTTCTGGCGGGCGCTCATCAGCGGGTCGTCGGGCCGCGGGAAGGGCACCCGGTCCATGACCACGAGCTGGCAGTTCGGCCCGGGGACGTCCACGCCCTGCCACAGGGACAGCGTGCCGAACAGGCAGGTGCGGGCGTCCGAGGCGAAGGTGCGGATCAGCTCGCCGAGGGTGTCCTCGCCCTGGAGCAGGATCGGCACGTCCAGCCGGCCGCGCAGCGTCTCGGCCGCGGCCTGGGCGGCGCGCATGGACGAGAAGAGGCCGAGTGTCCGGCCGCCAGCCGCCTCGATCAGCTCCGCGAGCTCGTCCAGCATGTCCGTCCGGCTGCCCTCCCGGCCCGGCTGGGCGAGGTGCTTGGCGACGTACAGGATGCCCTGCTTGCCGTAGTCGAACGGGGATCCGACGTCCAGGCCCTTCCACTGGGGGACGTCCTCGCCCTGGGTGCCCTCGGGCGCGAGGCCGAGCGAGGCCGCCACGCCGTTGAAGTCCCCGCCGAGCTTGAGGGTCGCGGAGGTCAGGACGACGGACCGCTCCGCGAACAGCTTCTCGCGCAGCAGCCCCGAGACCGACAGCGGCGCGACCCGCAGCGAGGCGCCGAACCGGTCGTGCCGTTCGTACCAGACCACGTCGTACTCGGAGCCGTTCGCGATCCGCTCGGCCACCGCGTGCACGTTCTCCACGGAGGCGAGCGCCTGCTTGCGGACGGCGTCCTCGTCCTGGACGTTCTTGTCGCGGGTGGAGCCCAGGGCGGAGATGACCGTGCGGGCCGCGTCGCGCAGCGCCATCAGGCAGTGGCCGAGGTCCTCGGGGATCTCCTCCAGGCGGCCGGGCAGCGCCAGCTCCATGAGGCGCTCGAAGGACTCCGCGGCGGTCTGGAGCTGATCGGCGGCCTTCTCGTTGACGAGCTTCGCGGCGCGCCGCACGGCGCGGTTGACCTGCCCCGGGGTGAGTTCGCCGGTGGCCACGCCGGTGACCCGCGAGACCAGTTCGTGGGCCTCGTCGACGATCAGCACCTCGTGCTGCGGCAGGACGGGCGCGCCCTCGATCGCGTCGATGGCCAGCAGCGCGTGGTTGGTGACGATGACGTCGGCGAGCTTGGCCCGCTCGCGCGCCGCCTCGGCGAAGCATTCCGCGCCGTACGCGCACTTCGAGGCCCCCAGGCACTCGCGGGAGGTCACCGAGACCTGGGCCCAGGCGCGGTCGGAGACGCCGGGGGTGAGGTTGTCCCGGTCGCCGGTCTCGGTCTCGTCCGCCCAGTCCCGCAGGCGCAGCAGGTCCTTGCCGAGCTTGCTGGTCGGCGTGGCCTGCTCGAAGGGGTCGAAGAGCCCGTCCTCCTCTTCCTGCGGGACGCCCTCGTGGAGGCGGTGCAGGCACAGGTAGTTGGAGCGGCCCTTGAGCATGGCGAACTCCGGGCGGCGGCGCAGCTGGGGGTGGAGCGCGTCGACCGTGCGCGGGAGATCACGTTCGACGAGCTGGCGCTGCAGCGCCAGGGTGGCGGTCGCGACCACCACCCGCTCACCGTGCGCCAGCGCGGGCACCAGGTAGCCGAGGGACTTGCCGGTGCCGGTGCCGGCCTGCACGAGCAGATGGGCCTGGTCGTCGACCGCCTCGGCGACGGCTTCGGCCATGGCGACCTGGCCGGGACGCTCGGTGCCGCCGACGGCGGAGACGGCGGCGTGCAGCAGATCGGGGAGGGAGGGCTTCGTCATAGCGCTGCCACCCTACGCGGGACCACTGACAACGGGCCGGGGCCCTCCACCCGGACGCCCGGGAATCGATCACCACGGGTGCCGTGTGAACGCGCGCCCCGGGGCCAGGGAAACCGATCAAGGCCGATCGCCAATGGAGGACGAACCGATCACCGCCGACCGAAAGCCGGGCAACGGGACGAGGACGAGAAGCAGCACACCCGTCCCCGGCGAGAACGAGGAAGGAGACGAGCGGCACACGCGTCCCCGACGACCGGCGGCAGTGATCGCCGCCTACCCCGGTACCCCGCCGGCCGCTCAGTGGAGGCTGAGCGGATTGGGCACGGTCCCGTGGACGGCCGCGTGCGGGCGCAGGGCCCGGTCGCGGTACCCGTCCAGGTGCAGCCGGTTGCGGTTCAGGCACAGCCGGTCGATGCGCGGCGTGAGCAGGTCGAAGCTCTCGTAGCGGTCCTTCAGGTGCGGGAAACGTTCCTGGTGCCGGAGGATCTCCGCGCGCACGAGGGCCCAGAACTCGTCCTCGGGGACGCCCAGTTGCTGCTCGCACAACGGGGCCAGGTAGCGGAACACGCCGACGAACAGGCCGGAGTGGATGAACTGGGTGAGGAAGGCGGGCGGCTCGGTGAGCAGGACGGCGCGCACGTCGGGCGGCATGGAGGCGTGCTCGGGGAGCGGTTCGGCACTGGTGTTGACGTCGTCGACGAAGTCCTTGACCGCCAGCCGGGTCGGCACGTCGTGCTCGTCGAAGACCACGATGGCGTTCTCGCCGTGCGGGGAGAACACGGTCCCGTAGTGGTAGAGGAAGCGCAGCAGCGGCGGCAGGAGGGCGGCGAAGAGGTGCCGCAGCCACACCCGGGGGGCGAGCCCCGAGCGGCGGACGAGTTCGGCGGTTAACGCCCGCCCGTCCGGATCGGTCTGGAGGAGGGAGGCGAGCGTGCGGGCGCGCTCGCCGGGGTCGAGGTAGCGGGTGATCGGCTCGCGCCAGATGCAGCCCAGCAGTTCCTTGTACTGGTAGGGGACGCCGGGCAGCCGGTCGTACAGGGGGTGTTCGACGGTGACGGAGGCGGTCTCGCCGAGCAGGATGACGCGGGTCTCGTCGCGCAGGTACGGGTCCGCGTCGCGCAGGCCCAGCACCCAGGAGGTGACGGCGGGGGCCGCGATGGTGCGCTCGGTGGGCAGGCCGCGCCAGACCAGGGTGTTGAGGATGGACAGCGGGAGTTTGACCGTACGGGCCTGTGGGCGGCTGGTGTTCAGGAAGGTGCGGATGGACTGCTGCGGCAGCCGCAGGTCGTTGTCAGTGGGCAGGGGGATGATGGTGGCGTCGGCGAGCTGCGGCGCGAAGAGGGGGGCGATGGTCTCGTCCCACTGCCAGGGGTGGACGGGCAGGCAGAGGTAGTCGGCCGGGTCGCGGTGCCGGGAGGAGATGGCGCGGGCGAAGGTGTCGCGGGTGCGGGGGCTCAGCTCCTCGCCGTAGAGACGATCGGGGGTGGCCAGAGCGGGAACACCGCGATAGGTGGCGAGGTCGCGGTGGGCGGCGAGCCAGGGCAGCCGCTGCGGCGTGCGCGCCTCGGGGGCCCAGCGGGCGGCGTCGGCGGCGGAGAAGCCGAGGCGGCCCTTGTTGGCCACGAGCCAGGGGTGGCCGGTCTGGTGGCCTTCGAGTGCGGCGTAGTCCAGGTCGGCGAGTTCGGCCACGCCCAGGGCGGTGGCGTCCAGCCGGGTGTCGGCCGCGAGGGTGGCGGTCAGCTCGCGGATGAGGTGGCCGGTGGTGTCGCCGGACAGGCCCAGGACGGTCGCGTGGGCGTGGGTGAGGAAGTGCAGGGGGTCGCCGCTGGGGGTGATGGAGGCGGGCTCGACGCGCCAGTGCCCGTATGCCCCGCGGCGGGCGTGGAAGCGGTAGACGACGTCGTCGGCGAGGGGGAGGCGGTAACACGGAGTGCCGTCCGGGGAGACACCGTCCGGCTCGGGCGTGATGACCTCCTCGTACGCGAACTCCGCCAGGATCTTGGCGAGCAGCCGTCGCGCGGCGTGCTGCCAGGCGGTGTGCGAGGGCTGGGGGGAAGGAGACAAGGCGGACTCCTCGGGATGGGACCTGGGCTGCGCTGAACGGGGCAAGACACGGCATGGGAGGTGGGAGACGGGGGCGGGGAACGGCGCGGCGCGGCGGTCCGGTTCAGAGGCGGGCGCGGAAGGCCCGGTCGCGGATCATCAGGGCCGCGCGTTTGCCGGGCAGGTCGATCTCGTCGGCGTAGCGGAATCCGGCGCCGAGGAAGGCCGCGACGGACGGGGTGTTGCGCAGGTCCGGTTCGGCGATGACCCGGGTGCAGCGCGGATGGTGGTCCAGCACCGCGTCGGCCGTGGCGCGCAACAGCGCGGTGCCCAGCCCGCGTCCCCGGTCGGTCACCGCACCGATGAGGAGGTGCAGCCCGGTGTCGTGCGGCCGGGCCGGGTAGTAGCGGGCGACGGGGTCGAGATCGGCGCGGTAGATCTCCCAGTAGCTCATGGGGACGCCCGCCAGCACACCGAGGCAGGGCACGCTGCGCCCGTCCCCGTCCAGTTGCGCGCGCAGGTGCGCGACCGTCGTGCCGGGCGGGCCCGCGAGCTCCCAGAAGGCGGCCACCGCGGGGTCGTTCATCCAGCCGGAGAGGAGCGCCAGGTCGCGTTCGATCCGGACGGGCACCAGTTGGAAGGGCCCGGACGGCGTGGTGACCGGGCTCCACCGGCCGATGTCGTCCAAGAGGTGCCCGACGGACGTGTGCGTATCGGCGCCTCCGGCCACCGCCCGCACCTCGGCGCCACCGGGTGCCAGGGAGGTGCCTCCTGCCGGCCCGGCGTACGCCGGGCCCACCGCGCGTCCGCGCCCTCGGGGGGAGAGGTCCACGGCGCGCTCATCGGGAGAAAGATCCGCGAGGCATCCGTCCAGGTCAAGACCCGCGGCGGGCCCGTAGAGGGATGGATCCACGGCGCGCCCGTCGAGGGCGAGATCCACGGCACTCCCATCGGATACGAGATCCGCGACCGGGGAACGCGCCTCGTCCGCGGACGGCAGCACTCCGTACAGCCTCCCCGCGGCTTCCCGCCGCTCGCCGTGGAAAGCGGCCGGCATCCCGTCCGCGTCGTCGGGCGGCGCGGTCAGGCCGGACGGGAGTCGCAGGTCGAGGGTGTCGTCGGTGCTGGAGCTGCCGGACGGGCCGGCGGAGCCGGGGCCGGGGTCGATGGGGGGCACGGCGGCGCTCTCCTCTCGGTCGATGGCCGCGTGACCGCACGGCCGCGGGTGGTGATCGTGAGTGGAGGTCAGGGGACGAGGGGGTTGGGGATGGTGACGTAGACGGATTGGGTGTCGACCGGGCCGACGAGTTCGTCCAGGCCCTGGAGCCGGGTCAGGAGGTTGGCCTTGCAGCGCAAGGTGCGGGCGGACAGGAGCCGGCCGGGCAGCGGTGACCGGTGCTCGCACGGGCCTGCGGCGGCTTGGGCCAGGAACCGCCGGAGGGCGGCGAGGAGCGTCTCCTCGCGGGCCAGCCGCTGCGCGCCGAAGGCGCCGATCAGCCCGAAGACGTTGTTGATGCCCAGGTAGTAGGCGAACCGCTCGTCGGCGACCTCGTCGGCGACGAACGTGTCGCTGGTGGCGCCGATGCCCGGCAGCCGCCGCTCCAGGTCGGCACGCCGCGACGCGCGGTAGTAGTAGCCCTGGTTGTCGCGGTACCGCCCGCCCGCCGGCCAGCCGTGCCGGTCCAGCACGACGAGGGTGTTCTGCTGGTGCGCTTCGAGAGCGACGCCCGCCGTTCCGTCCAGCCAGAGGATGGGGCGGACGACGGTTTCGAGGTAGCGCAGGAACCACTCGATGGCGACCACGGCGGCCGGACGGCCCGTGCGGGCGGTGAGCCCGGCGATCAGCCCGGCCAGTCGCGAGCGCAGGCGGGGGTGGCCCGGCCAGGGCCGGGGTGAGGTGAGGGCGGCGATGCACACGGCGTCGTCGGCCGGGGTGAAGGGGTTGTGGCGGATCACCGCGTCCAGCCCGCGCACCGGCTGCCCGTCCGCCCCCGTGACCGCGAGCCAGGCCGGGTCGCGGACGATGTCGAACCCCGGGTGCGCGGCGTGCCACCGGGCGGCGAGCCCCGTGCGCAGCAACCGGTGGACCTCCACCCCGCGCTCCAGCTCCTTGCGGAGATTCTCCCGGCGCGAGTTGGTGATGCGCAGGGCCAGCGACAGCTTGAGCATGGCGCGGGCGCCCGGCCGGTAGACGGTGCGGACGGAGGAGGTGGGGTGCCAGGCCGGGCCGCCGGGTCCGAGATCGTGCAGCAGCCCGGCGGCCAGCAGCCCGGTGACCTCCGCGCGGTGCCTCAGTTCGCGGGCCTGCCAGGGGTGCAGCGGCAGCGGAACCGTACCGGCCGGCAGGCGCGGCGCCTCCCGGGCGAGTTCCGCGACCAGCCGCTCGGCCGGGACCGGCCGGCCGCGCTCGGTCCAGGCGGAGTCGGCGGCCAGCACGTGCCGGTCGACGGCCATCCAGTGCAGCGGGAAAGAACCCCGCAGCTCGGGCGAGTAGATACGGGTCTCGGCATCGGACAGCCCCTCGCGGCTCTTGGGCGTGGGGTGCAGCGGGTGGCCGAAGAGGAGCGACTGCTCCGCCTCCAGGAACCGGGCGCCGCGATCGTCGCCCGGGCGGGCGCGCCGGTCGGCGAGGAAGGCGGCGGTGCAGCGGACGGAGTTGGCGACGCGGCCGACCAGCTCCGCGCCGTCGGCGTCCGGCGTGGCACCCGTTCCCGCCCGCGCCGCCTCGCGGCGCAGCAGGGCGGCGACGGTCACCGCGTCCAAGGGCGGCGCGTCGGTGGGGGCACCTTCCAGGACGGGCGGCCCGAGACGGTGCCACCCCGTCGCCGACCAGTAGCGGATCGGCAGCAGCAACGCGGTCGCACCGGCCACGAGCGGGATACGCAGCCGCCCGCCCGACGGCCGGGGGGTGCCGCTCTCCCGGATCCAGCAGCGCAGCAGGTTCTCGGTACCGGCGGCGTCGGCGGCGACCGAGGGGTCCGCGGCGTCCAGCGGGTCGGGGGCGGTGACCGGGTCGGGCGTCCGGGGGGCGTCCCCGGAATCCGGTCGTGCGGACGAGGAGGGGCCGCCCGACGGCTCGGAGTCGTCCAAGGAGTCCAAGGAGTCCAAGGAGTCGGGACGTCCCACGGGCCGGGAAACGTCCGGGCCGCCGGAGCCGTCCCGCCGCGGGGGCGCGGCCGGCGGACGGGGGACGCACAGCGGGTACGGGGTGATCAGCCGCCGCGAGGCCGCCAGGAGATGCGGGGTGTCGACGCGGAAGCCGCCGGGCGCCCCGTCCTCCTCCGCGGTGTGGACGGCACCACGGGGCTCCGGACCATGGGAGGCCACCACCGTGGCCCCGTGGGCCGGGCCGGCCCCCGCCGCCGCGGGAACGACGGGCGCGGCCTCCGGGAGGAAGGTCCCCGGCCCGGCCGTGGCGCCGTCCGGGCCACTCCCTCCCCCCGTGTCCGCGGGCCGGACGGTTTCCGGTGGGGCCGTGGGCGCGCGGTCGGGACCGCGGCGTTTCTGTCGGGGCACGGACGGTTCGCTCCGGCGGGCCGATGGGGCGCGGGCGGGGCCGTCGGCCGGGGGCTCGTCGGGGCGGGCGCGTTCGGTCATCAGGCGGTGCCTCGCAGGCTCGACGCGACGGGCGTGACGGGGGTGGCAGTTGCGGACGAGGACGGGCCGGACTCCCCGAACGAGCCGCACGCCACGGAGGCGCCAGGCTCCCCGGACAGGACCGGCTCCACGGACGACGCGGGCTCTACGACCAGGCCCCCCGCCGTGGCCGCGCCCTCGGTGGCAGAGGTGGCAGGTGCGGATGATGACGGGCCGGGCTCCCCGGACGAGCCGCACGCCGCGGACGCGCCGGGCTCCCCGGACAGGACCGGCTCCACGGACGACGCGGGCACCGCGGCCGGGCTCCCCGCCCCAGCCGCGCCCTCCTCGCTTTCGTCCCCACTCTCGTCCTCGTCCGAACAGCCCCCCTCACCGAACCGACGCCCCCCGTCCCCCACCGCGACACCGCTCCCCCCGACCACACGCCCTCCGTACTCCCCCATGACCGCCGCCCCGATCGCGTCCGCCAGGCGCTCCAGCACGGCCTCCGTCTGCTCGTCCGTGATCGTCAGCGGGGGCAGGAGCCGGACGACGGCGTTGTGGCGTCCGCCGAGTTCGACGATCAGGCCGCGCTCCAGGCACTCCCGCTGGACGGCGGCGGCGAGCCGGGGTGCGGCGGGGCGGGCCCCACCGGCGTCCGCGGGGGCGTCGGCACGGACCAGTTCCAGCCCGATCATGAGCCCCCGGCCGCGCACGTCCCCCACGCACTCGTGCTCCGCGGCGAGCCCGCGAAGCCGCGCCAGCATCCGGGCCCCCAGTTCCGCGGCCCGCCGGGCGAGGTCGTTCTCGCGGACGTAGGCGAGCGTGGCGGCGCCGGCCGCCATGGCTAGCTGGTTGCCCCGGAACGTCCCGGCGTGCGCGCCGGGCTCCCAGGCGTCCAGCTCCTCGCGGTAGACGATGACCGCCAGCGGCAGGCTGCCGCCGATCGCCTTGGACAGCACCAGGACGTCGGGGACCGTCCCGCTGTGCTCCACGGCCCAGAAGGCGCCGGTGCGGCCGACGCCGGTCTGCACCTCGTCCACGATCAGCGGGATGTCGCGGGCCGCGGTGAGCTCGCGCATCCGGCGCAGCCAGCCGTCCGGGGCCGGGATGACGCCGCCCTCGCCCTGGACCGGTTCGAGGATCATGCCGGCCGGCTGCGGCACCCCGCTCTTGTGGTCGTCCAGCAGGCTCTCCGTCCAGCGCGCGGCCAGTTCGGCGCCCCGTTCGCCGCCGGTGCCGAAGGGGCACCGGTAGGCGTACGGGTACGGCAGGCGCGTCACGTCCGTCCCGCGCGCGCCGCCGGACGCCGCGAGCGCGCCCGCCGTCATCCCGTGGTACGCGCCGGAGAAGGCCATCAGGCCGGAGCGGCCGGTCGCGGTACGGACGAGCTTGAAGGCGGCCTCGACCGCGTCCGTGCCGGCTGGCCCGCAGAACTGGATGCGCGCGCGGTCGGCGAACTCCTTGGGGAGCGTGGCGAACAGCTCGGTCGTGAAGGCGTCCTTGACCGGCGTCGCCAGGTCCAGGACGTGCAGCGGCGCACCGGAGTCCAGGACCGCCCGGATGGCTTCCAGGACGACGGGGTGGTTGTGCCCGAGCGCCAGCGTGCCCGCGCCGGACAGGCAGTCGAGGTAGCGGCGGCCGTCGGCGCCCTCGATGGTCAGTCCGCGGGCGCGCACCGGGACGATGGGCAGCGACCGCGCGTACGTACGAGCGGCGGATTCGCGGAGCGACTGGCGTCGCAGGATCGGTTCGTGGGCCGGGGGCGGGGCCATCGGCAGAGGCTGG
The DNA here is from genome assembly GCF_040611095.1 of Streptomyces sp. NPDC003077. NCBI lineage: Bacteria > Bacillati > Actinomycetota > Actinomycetes > Kitasatosporales > Streptomycetaceae > Streptomyces > Streptomyces sp. NPDC003077. Next base: position 56,550 of record NZ_JBEXNM010000021.1, read on the forward strand.
GTCAGGGCCACGGCGGTTCGGTCCTCCTGCTGCCGCGCCGCTGGTGCGCGGTCTGCTGGGTCGGCTGGTGGTCGGTGGCCGGCCGGCGCCGTACGGCCCGCTGACACGGCCGGTCGGCCGGTCGCCGGGGAGCCACCAGGAGGAAAGCGGAGCGTTCGTCCGTCCGCTGACGCATCGCCACCGGACGCCGAGGCCCGGCGCTCGCCCGCCACCGGCCGGCGACCGGCGAGCGCCGGGCGTCGGCCGGATGGCCTGCCGGAAGCTCCGGCCACGGGGCCGGGCGACCGGGGCCGCCGGATTCCGCTCAGCCGTCCCCCGTACGTACCAACGACGGCGGGGAGCCAGGAGCACGGCCTGCCGAAAGATCCTTGACGAGCCGCGAGGAGCTGGAGGCGGGACGGCCGCAACCCGGAACGACCGCGACACGAACGAACCGCAACGCAAGGAAAGGAAAGGGAAGGGAAGGGAAGACGCCGAATACCGCGAAGAGCACGGAAGCCACCGAAGCCCACAAGGACCGCGGAAGACACCAAGGATCACGGCAGATACCCAGGACCACGGAAGGCACCAAGGACAAGGAAGACGCCGAGAACCAAGGAAGACACCGAGTCGAGGGCCAAGGAAGACACCAAGGACCGCGGAAAGACACCCCCGCGGGACGAACCCAACGCGAGCCCCGGCCCCCTCCCCGACGGGACCCGAGGAACCGGGGACCCGCCCTCCACCGTCCCTCAGCCCACCGGCATAGTGGGGGCACGCATCCCGGCAGCTCACCGGGTGCATGCCAAAAACGGCAATCCCGGCGGAAGCGCCGGCCCCCACGGGCCCGCACATTCGCACGCACACAAGTCCACACCGCGTGGAGGTGCGGATCCCGCGCCACCACGCAGACACCAGGGGGAACTCACCCATGCGATCCACACGTCGGCCGGTCCTGGCCGCCGCCGCCCTCGCCGCCGTACTGGCGCTGACCGCCACCGCGTGCGGCCCCGAGGGCAACGAGGCGGGCGGCAAGGGCGGTCAGTCCGCGGACCAGAGCGGGACGGGCGGAGGTGACTTCAAGATCCCCCAGGAGATCACCGACAAGCTCAAGGAGCACGGCATCGACCTGGACAAGTGGAAGGACGGTGAGTGGAAGAACTGGTCCAAGGACAAGTGGCTCCGTGAGGCCGGGGAGTTCATCAACCCGATCATCAAGGACTTCTGGAACCCTGACCGGATCGGCGACGCCAAGCCGCCGGAGCAGCCCAGCAAGCCCGAGGACATCTCCCAGGACCAGGGCCAGACCGACCCGGAGCCGCTGCCCGTGCAGGCCCGGCCGGTCGCCACGCCGTACACCCAGCAGGCGCCCGGCGTCGGGCTGCTGCTGTTCAGCATGCCCGAGGGCGAGGGCCAGTGCTCGGCCACCGTCGTGAAGGACCCGGCCCACCCCGGCAAGTCCAACCTGGTGTGGACCGCCGCGCACTGCGTGCACGCGGGCAAGAACGGTGGTTGGTACCGGAACGTCATGTTCGTTCCCTCGTTCAACAAGAACGGCAAGCCCGCGAGCCAGATGAAGTCCACCCCGTTCGAGGACCGGGTGCCGGCCGGCCGCTGGTGGGCGGACGACATGGCGACCTCCGATCAGTGGATCAAGGACGGCGGCGCGGTCCCCGGCGTCCCGATGGCCCCGTACGACTTCGCGCTGATGCACGTGAAGCCGGAGGAGAGCACCGGCGGCAAGTCCCTGGAGGAGCTGGCCGGCGCCGCGTACAAGGTCGAGTTCAACGCTCCGGCGATCGGCAGGATCCCGAGCCTGACGGCGCAGGGCTACCCGGCCGAGGCCCCGTTCGACGGCGCGGTCCAGCAGCAGTGCACCGACAAGCCGAGCCGCCTGTCGATGGACGCCGCCAAGCCCACCATGTACCGGATCGGCTGCACCATGACCGGTGGCTCCTCCGGTGGCCCGTGGTTCATCAAGGGTGCCGACGGGCAGCCGGTGCTGGTCTCCGACATGTCGATGGGCCCGCGCCCGGCCCGCTGGTCGGCGGGTCCGCACCTCGGCCCGGAGGCCCAGGCGATGTTCGACGCCATGAGCAAGAAGTGGGCGGGCAAGCGGTGACCGACCCGGCCTGACCGGTCCACGCGGCGAGGCCCGCCCCCGAGCGATCGGGGGCGGGCCTCATCGTGTTGTGCGCGGAAGCGGGTTCAGCCCCGCGCCGCCGGTGCGTACCGCTGGAGCTCGGCGGCCAGTTCCTCGTGCACCCGCGCCTTGAGGACGGTGCCCTCCGCGGTGTGCTCCTCGGAGAGCACCTCGCCCTCGGCGTGCGCACGGGAGACCAGCGCGCCCTGGGTGTAGGGCACCAGCGCCTCGATCTCCACGCTGGGCCGCGGCAGCTCGTCGTCGATCAGCGCCAGCAGCTCCGCGATGCCCTGCCCCGTGCGGGCGGACACGACCAGCGCGCGCTTCTCCTGGCGCAGCAGGCGCTGGAGGACGAGCGGGTCGGCGGCGTCGGCCTTGTTGACGACCACGATCTCGGGCACGTTCGTCGCGCCCACGTCGCGGATCACCTCGCGCACGGCGGCCAGCTGCTCCTCCGGCGCCGGGTGCGAGCCGTCGACCACGTGGAGGATCAGGTCGGAGTCGCCGACCTCCTCCATCGTGGAGCGGAACGCCTCCACCAGGTGGTGCGGGAGGTGGCGGACGAAACCGACGGTGTCCGCCAGGGTGTACAGCCGCCCGCTGGGCGTCTCGGCCCGGCGGACCGTCGGGTCCAGCGTGGCGAACAGGGCGTTCTCCACCAGGACGCCGGCGCCGGTCAGCCGGTTGAGCAGCGAGGACTTGCCGGCGTTGGTGTACCCGGCGATGGCGACCGAGGGGATCTTGTTGCGGCGGCGTTCCTGCCGCTTGACGTCCCGGCCGGTCTTCATCTCCGCGATCTCCCGGCGCATCTTCGCCATCTTCTCGCGGATCCGCCGCCGGTCCGTCTCGATCTTCGTCTCACCAGGGCCGCGCGTGGCCATGCCGCCGCCGCTGCCGCTGGAGCCACCGCCACCCATCTGCCGGGACAGCGACTGACCCCAACCGCGCAGACGCGGCAGCATGTACTGCATCTGCGCCAGCGAGACCTGCGCCTTGCCCTCGCGGGACTTGGCGTGCTGGGCGAAGATGTCCAGGATCAGGGCGGTCCGGTCGACCACCTTGACCTTGACGACGTCCTCCAGGTGGATGAGCTGGCCCGGGGAGAGCTCACCGTCGCACACCACGGTGTCGGCACCCGATTCGAGAACGATGTCCCGCAGCTCCGCCGCCTTGCCCGAGCCGATGTACGTGGCCGGGTCCGGCTTGTCGCGGCGCTGGATCACACCGTCGAGGACGAGCGCGCCGGCCGTCTCGGCGAGGGCCGCCAGCTCGGCGAGGGAGTTCTCCGCGTCCTGGACCGTCCCCGAGGTCCACACGCCCACCAGCACGACGCGCTCCAGGCGCAGCTGGCGGTACTCGACCTCGGTGACGTCCTCCAGCTCGGTGGACAGACCCGCCACACGGCGCAGGGCCGCGCGCTCCGAGCGGTCGTACTGGTCGCCGTCACGCATCCCGTCGATCTCGTGGCTCCAGGCGACGTCCTCTTCCATCAGGGCGTCGGCCCGAAGGCTCTCGGGAAGGCGGTGGCGCTCCTGCGGAAGGGAAGAAGAGGAGGTCATTTGATCCTTTGCGTCGTTGGGAAGTGTTCGTCGGGGGTCGGACGGCCCCCAGCGCTCTCAGTGAGCACAACGTCGGAGCACCCCGGGAGATTCCCGGCCGCCGCGGCGTCGCCCGATGATGGTCGCACGACCGCCGGGGGGCGTCACGCGGGTTTCGGGGGGCCGGTCCGTACGGGTCCGGTCGGACGGGTTCCGGCCTGGCCGGGGCCGCACGGGTCCATACGGACGGGTTCCGGCCTGGCCGGGGCCGCACGACTCCATACGGACGGGTTCCGGCCTGCCCGGCGCCACACGACTCCATACGAACGGGTTCCCGCCTGCCCGGCGCCACACGACTCCATACGAACGGGTTCCCGCCTCCCCGCCGACGAGCCGGGCGGCCGGACGATCGAGGGGGCGGCTCCGCCCTACTGCCCCCGCGCGGGCTCGGCACCCGGCTTGGCGGGTTTCGGTGCCCCGGGCTTCCAGTCCGGGTGCCCGGGCATCGGCGGTGTCTTCGCCGCGTGCAGCCAGTCCCGGAAGAAGCCCGTGAGGTTCTGCCCGGAGACCTGGGAGGCCAGGGCGACGAAATCGTCCGTGCCGGCCACGCCGTCCCGGTGGCGGGCCACCCAGTGGCGTTCGAGCCGGTCGAAGTCGCGGGCGCCGATCTTCTCCCGCAGGGCGTACAGGACCAGGGCACTGCCGTCGTAGATCACCGGCCGGAAGATCCCGATCTTGTCCCCCTTGCCCGGCACCTTCGGCGCCCCGGGCGGACCGCCGCCCGCCCGCCAGTCGTCGGACCACTGGTAGGCGCGGCGCATCCGCTCCGCCATGGAGACCTTGCCCTGCTCCTGCGCGTACAGGGCCTCGTACCAGGTGGCGTGCGCCTCGTTCAGCCAGACGTCCGACCACGTACGGGGACTGACACTGTCGCCGAACCACTGGTGCGCCAGCTCGTGCACCATGATCGATCGGACGTACCAGTCCGGGTAGGAGCTGGTGAACAGGCTCCCCTCGAACAGGGAGAGCGTCTGGGTCTCCAGCTCGTACCCGGTGCTGGCCTTGGCGATCAGCACGCCGTACGTCTCGAAGGGGTACCGGCCCACCTTCTTCTCCATCCAGGCCAGCTGGCCCGGCGTCGCGTCCAGCCACTTGGCCAGGCGCTTTCGGTCCGCGGCGGGCACCACATGGCGCAGCGGCAGCCCCGCGGGCCCCGTGCCGCGCACGACGGCGGAGCGCCCGATGGAGACCTGCGCCAGTTCGGTCGCCATGGGGTGCTCGGTGCGGTACGTCCAGGTGGTGGTGCCCGCACGCGGGCCGGGGGCGGGGCTCGGGTCGGTGCCGTAGGCCGCGGGCGGGACGGCTCGTGAGGTGACGCGTTCGCCGTTGGCGACGACCCGCAGATTCCTGGGGGCGGTGACCCGGAAGGTGAACCGCGCCTTGTCCGAGGGATGGTCGTTGCAGGGGAAGACCTCGTGGGCGGCGTCCGCCTGGTTGGCCATCGCCAGGCCGTCGGCCGTACGGATCCAGCCGCCGCCCTGGCCCCGGGGGTCGCTGGTGTGCCGGACGACGACGCGCAGCGGGAAACCGGCCGGTACGGGGTGCTCCGGCGTGACGATCAGGTCGTCACCGCGCCGGACGTAGCGGGCGGGACGGCCGCCGACCCGCACCGACCGGACCGTGCCGCGGGCGAAGTCGAGGTTGATCCGGTCCAGCCGCTCGGCCGGGCGGGCCGTGATCGTCGTGACGGCGTCCATCGGCCGGTCGTTGCGGCCCGGGTAGTTCAGGGCGATGTCGTACGCGGTGACGTCGTAGCCGGGGTTGCCCAGCGTGGGGAAGAGGCGGTCCCCGAGGCCCAGCGCCCTCGGCGCGGGGAGCCCGGCCGCGACGAGCGCGGCGACGGCCAGCAGGCCGAGACCGGCCCGGCGGCGGAGGGCGGCCCCGGGGCGCGGAGGGACGGGGGCGCGGACGGCGAGTCCGGGAACGGGCCCAGGCCCGGGATCCGGCTCGGCAACGGGTCCGGGAGCGGCTTCGGCGGCATCGATCGGCACGGCCGGGGGCGGTCCGGCGGGGCCGCCGGACGGGGCGCGGCCGGGGCGGCGTGAGGAGAACGGCATGACCATGCGCTTACCGCTATCAGCGGCACCCCGCACCCCGCCCGTAACGCGGCAGCACAGCACCCGAACGAGCGGTTCGTGCGCCCCGACGCCGCCCTACAGGGCAGCCCGGCTCCGCTCTACAGGGCAGCTCGGCTCCGCCCCGAGAAACGCCCGGCACGCCCCAGGGACCAACCCGGCTCCGCCCCACGAACCGACCCGGCTCGGCCCCACGGACCGGATCGGCTCCCCCAGGAAACAATCCGCCCCAAGAGGCCCCCGCCCGCCCTGAGAAGCGCACGCCTACCCGGCCACTCCCGGCCGGGCTCCCCACGGGCAGGCCCCCCGCACCCCGCCCCTCACGGCCGCGCCCCCACCTCCGGATGCGTCCGCCCCGCCCGCAGCACGTCGAAGACGCCCGGCACCTCGCGCATGGCCCGCATCAGGGAGGGCAGCTCGGTGGCGTCCGCCAGGTGCAGCGTGTAGGTGTGCCGGACACACTGCTCGTAAGGCGGCTCGACGGCCGCCGACACCACGGCGGCCCCCTGGGCGGCGATCGCCTCGGTGAGGTCGGCGAGCAGGTGCGGCCGGCTGAACGCCTCCGCGAGGAGCGTGACCCGGAACCCCGCGACGGACTCCCCCGCCCGCCGCCACCGCGCCCCCACCGGCTCCCGTCCGCTCGCCGCCATCCGCGCCACCACCGGGCACAGCGCGCGGTGGACGGTGACGGTGCCGCCCCGGACCGCGAACCCGGTGATGTTGTCCGGCGGCACCGGCGTGCAGCATCCGGCCAGGCGGACGGCCGCTTCGGGGAGGTCCGTGACGGCGAGCGAGGAGGCGGTGCCGGGCGGTACCGGTGCCCGCGGCGGACCGGCCTCCAGGGGCGCGGGGCGCGCGGCCAGGGCGTCCGGCGCACGACGTCCGGTGTCCGCCCCTCCGTCGGCGTTCGCACCGGCGGGCGGCTGCTCCGTCCCGGCGCCCGGGTGGTCCGTGAGCCAGCGGGTGATGGCGAGCCGGGCGGCGGGAGTGCGGGCGTGGTCCAGCCACTCCGGGGACGGCCCGGCGCTCGCGTCCGACGCCATCAGGAGGTGCAGGCTGTCGCCGTCCCGCAGGACGGTGGCGAGCGTGGCCAGCCGGCCGTTGACGCGCGCGCCGATGCAGCGGTGCGCGGCCTCCCCGTGCAGGGCGTAGGCGGCGTCCACGCAACTGGCCCCGGCGGGCAGCCCGGTGGCCGTACCGCGGGGGACGGCGTTCCCGGGCGACCCGCCCTCGGCGTGGAACACCGTGATCTCCCGGTCCTGGGCGAGGTCGTCGCGCAGCGAGGACCAGAAGGTGTCCGGGTCGGGGGTGGCGCGCTGCCATTCCAGCAGCCGGGACAGCCAGCCCGGCCGCGTCGGGTCGGCGCGTTCGCCCTCGGGCGCGTCGGCTCCGTCCACCGGGGCGTACGGGTTGCCCAGCGCGATCACACCGGCCTCGGCGACGCGGTGCATCTGGTGGGTCCGGATGAGCGTTTCGGCGATCGCGCCGTCCTCCCCGGCCACGGCGGTGTGCAGCGACTGGTAGAGGTTGAACTTGGGGGCCGCGATGAAGTCCTTGAACTCCGAGACGACGGGCGTGAAGCAGGTGTGCAGCTCGCCCAGGACCGCGTAACAGTCGGCGTCCTCCGTGACGAGCACCAGCAGCCGCCCCAGGTCCGCGGCACAGATCCGGCCCCGGCGCATCCGGACCCGGTGCACGGACACCAGATGCCGTCGCCGCACCTGCACGTCGGCCTCGATCCCGGCCTCGTCCAGAACGGCGCGGACCCGCTCGGCGATCGCGGCGAGCGGGTCCGGGCGGCCGGCGTGCTCGGCGACGAGCCGCCGGGTGGTCTCGTATTCCTGCGGGTGCAGGACGGCGAAGACCAGGTCCTCCAACTCGGCCTTCATGGCCTGCACGCCCAGCCGTTCGGCGAGCGGGATCAGCACGTCCCGGGTGACCTTGGCGATCCGGGCCTGTTTGGCGGGGCGCATCACGCCGAGGGTGCGCATGTTGTGCAGCCGGTCGGCGAGTTTGATGGACATCACGCGGACGTCGTTGCCGGTGGCCACCAGCATCTTGCGGAAGGTCTCCGGCTCGGCGGCGGCACCGTAGTCGACCTTCTCCAGCTTCGTGACGCCGTCGACGAGATACCGCACCTCCTCGCCGAAGGCCTGCCGTACCTGATCCAGCGTCACCTCGGTGTCCTCGACGGTGTCGTGCAGCAATGAGGCGGTCAACGTGGTGGTCTCGGCGCCCAGTTCGGCGAGGATCAGGGTGACGGCGAGCGGGTGGGTGATGTACGGCTCCCCGCTCTTGCGCGTCTGGCCGCGGTGCGAGGACTCCGCCAGGAGGTACGCCTTGGCGAGGATGTCCAGGTCGGCGTGGTGGTGATGGCGTCGGTGGACCTTGACGACGTGCTCCAGCGCGTCCGGCACGCCCGTGCGGGGGGCCGGCCCCAGCGCGGCGTGCCCGATCCGGCGCAGTCCGCGCAGCTCCAGCCGGGGGCGGGCGCGTCGGCGGACGGGGGGCTCTCCAGGACGGGGCTCGGCTGGCGCGGCGGGATTACCAGGGTCAGTGGCCTTTGCGCTCATGGGCACCTCCGGCGGCGTCGACCGGCGGACGGGCGGGGAGCCGCCCGAGCCGGTGTTTGATGCTACCGAGCCCATCACGCAGTGCTGTCCAGCTCTCGCCCAGCGTGAACCGGATCACCCATTAGAGGGAGCTGATCGTCCGAAAAGCGCCGGAAGGCGGCGGAAAGGGAGGGGTTCGGAGACCACCCGGAGACCGCTTGGGGGCCGCCCGGAGACCGCTTGAGGACCGCCCGCCGATGCCGAGGGAGATCGCCCGCCGACGCCCACGGAGGTCGCCGGCCGCCGACGCCCGCCGGGTCGTGCCCGCCGCCGCCCTCGCTCACCGGCGCCCGCCGGATCCCGTCCGGCGTCCGCACAACCGCCCGACGCCGCACACCGGCCCCTATACCGCCCCGGGCCCGCGTACCGCTCCGCCCGTCCTACACACCGGCGCCCCGTCCTACGCGCCGGCGCCGGTCAGCCAGGCCTCGTCGAGGGTGCCCTCGGCCACGATGACGGCCGGCCCCGTCATCTCGACCGTGCCGTCCGGCAGCTCCGTGATCGTCAGGGTGCCGCCGAGGACGTCGACGGTGTACGTGACGGGCTCACCGGTGACCGCCGGGTCCAGCTCGTCCCTGCGGGCGGCGGCGACCGCCACGGCGCAGGCGCCGGTGCCGCAGGACCGGGTCTCCCCGGCGCCGCGCTCGTGCACCCGCATCGCCAGGTGGCGCGGGCCGCGGTCGACGACGAACTCGATGTTCACGCCCTGCGGGTACACCTCGGCCGGGCCGAACGCCGGTATGGTGCGCAGCTCCCCGGCGTGCGCCAGGTCGGCCACGAACGCGACGGCGTGCGGGTTGCCCATGTTGACGTTGCGGGCCGGCCAACTGCGGCCGTCCACGGTGACGGTGACGCCCTCTTCGGGGAGCACCGCGCGGCCCATCGACACCGTCACGTCACCGGTCTCGGTCAGGCGCACCCGGCGGACGCCGGCGCGGGTGGCGATGGCCACCTCGCCCGGCTTCACCAGCCCGGCGTGCAGGAGGTAGCGGACGAAGACGCGGGAACCGTTGCCGCACATCTCGGCGATCGAGCCGTCGCCGTTGCGGTAGTCCATGAACCACTCGGCCTCATCCGCCATCGCGCGCGCCTCCGGGTGCGCGGCGGACCGTACGACGCGCAGCAGGCCGTCGCCGCCTATGCCGGCCCGGCGGTCACAGATCCTGGCGACCACGTCGGCCGGCAGGTCCAGCCGCCCGTCCGGGTCGGGGATGATCACGAAGTCGTTCTCGGTGCCGTGACCCTTGAGGAAGGCGATGCGCTGCACGGTGCTCATGTCCGCATCGTACGGGGGCCCACTGACAACCGGCACGCCCGGCCCGCGCCGGGGAACGGGCGCGGTGAGGTGCGATCCGGACGTCGGACGGTTCCGTCGCCGCGGACACCGACGCCGCACGTCAGCGCAGGCGTGCCACCCGCCAGATGGCGAGCGCGGCCAGGACGAGGACCACCAGGCTGTAGATCAGCACCACCCGCCAGTCCGCGCGGCTGCCCGAGCCGCGGGCGGGCAGGCCCGGCCAGGTGTGGCCGACCCGGCGGGCGGCCATCATGCCCCAGCCCGCGGCGCACAGGCCCAGCAGCAGGCCGAGCATGGCGATCACCGCGCCGCCGTCCCCGACGACCTCGAAGGCCAGCGGGAAGGCGAACATCAGCGAACCCACGGCGCCCAGCCCCACGATCGGGGCGAGCTGCCACAGCCGCAGCCGCCGTTGCGGGCGCAACTCGCGGAAGGACGCGCCGCCCTCCGGCCCGTCCAGGTGCTCCGCGTGCAGGCCGTCGGGCCCGAGGAGCGACGCGGGGTCGAGGGGGTCGCCACCGAGGGGGGCGTCCAGCGGGACGCCGTCGCCCGGCTCCAGGGCTTCCTGGTGCGCGCTGGGGCCGCCGCCCATCAGGGCGTGCGGGTCGCCGGACGCGTGCCGGTCCACCTCGGGGCGCGGACGGCCGTGCTCGTCCGGCTCGGCGCGCTCGTGCGACTCGCCGCCCGCGAAGGGCCCGTCATGCGAACGCGGGGCCTCGGAACCGTTCGGGAGCGGGGCGGAACCGCCGCTCCGGCCGTCCGGCTGCTGTGGTCTGTTGCGAGGGCCGGCCTCCATCGCCACATGCCCTCCCAACTCCCGACCTCATGCCTCGATGAAGGTCGATGATGACACGCTCCCAGGGGGCTCGATGACGGCCGGGGCGTCCCGATGCCATGACGTGATCAGGCTGTGACCGGTCGTTCGAGCAACGCCAGCGCCCGGTCCGGAAGTTCCCCGCGGCGGTCGGCGGCACCGCTCAACCAGTGGACCCGCGGGTCCCGGCGGAACCAGGAGTCCTGCCGGCGCGCGAACCGCTTGGTGGCGCGCACGGTCTCCGAACGCGCCTCGTCCTCCGTGCACTCCCCCGCCAGGAAGGCCAGGACCTGCTGGTATCCGAGCGCTCTGGAGGCCGTACGTCCCTCTCGCAGGCCCTCGCCCTCCAGGCGGCGTACCTCCTCGACGAGACCGGCCTCCCACATCCGGTCGACGCGCACCGCGATCCGCTCGTCCAGTTCGGGCCGCTCGACGTCGACCCCGATCTGCACGGTGTCGTAGACCGCCTCGTGCCGCGGGAGATTGGCCGTGAAGGGACGGCCGGTGATCTCGATGACCTCCAGGGCGCGCACGATGCGGCGGCCGTTGCCGGGCAGGATGGCGCGCGCCGCCTCGGGGTCGGCCGCGGCAAGCCGGGCGTGCAGCGCTCCGCTGCCCAGCTCGGCGAGCTCGTCCTCCAGCCGGGCGCGCACGGCCGGGTCGGTGCCGGGGAAGTCCAGGGCGTCGATCGCGCCGCGCACGTACAGGCCGGAGCCGCCGACCAGGATGGGCGTGCGGCCCGCCGCGAGGAGCCGGTCGATCTCGGCGCGCGCCATCCGCTGGTACTCGGCCACGCTCGCGGGCCAGGTCACGTCCCAGACGTCGAGGAGGTGGTGCGGCACCCCCTGGCGCTCGGCCCGCGTCAGCTTGGCGGTGCCGATGTCCATTCCCCGGTAGAGCTGCATGGAGTCGGCGTTGACGACCTCGCCGTCCAGTTGCCGGGCGAGCGCGACACCCAGGTCGGACTTTCCGGCCGCGGTGGGGCCGACGACGGCGATGACCCGGGGAGGGGAAACGGGGATGTTCACTCCGTAAGTCTCGCAAACCCCGGACGGTTATCTCGAACGAGCTACGTGACGGTCCTCCTTCCGGTTCGTTGCCTGTTTCGAGGTTCCGACAGCCGGTTCACGGGCCGGTGCCCGCGGGCGGCGCAATGGGACGCTCCGCGCGGCGCGGGATTTCGCCCACACAAGCAAGGTATGGAGTAGACATGGGCGTGTTTTCACGGTTTCGCCGCCGCAAGGACGAGGCGTCGACGGAGGAGGCGGCAGCCGCGAGCGTGACGGCGGAGGCGACCGACGCGGAGGGGGACGAGACCGGGAGCGAGGCCGAGGGCGAGGCGGCCGAGGCTTCCGAGGCGGCCTCGCAGCCGGACGGGGACGAGGCGCCGCAGCGGTCCCAGGCCACGGAGGAGAGCGAGGCGGCGGCCAACGAGGGGGTCGAGATCCCCAAGCAGCAGTCCGCCGAGGAGGCGGCCGACAGCGGGGCCGGTGAGGGCGCCCGCAAGTAGATCACGCGTTCCCCGCCCGGCCGCACGCGCACGGGTCCGGGGAGCACCGCCGGACGGCCGTGGAGCACCGCGCTCCACGGCCGTCCGGCTTTCCGGGGCCACGGGCTCCGGCGCCGGCGCTCCCGGCCGGTGCCCCGGCGGCGTCCTCAAGATCAGGTCGCACGGACACCGGCGCCGGCACTCCCGGTCGGCGTCCCGGCGGCGTCCTTCAGACAGGCATCCCAGCGGCGTCCTTCGGACCAGGCCGCGCGGACATCGGCGTCGGCCCTCCCGGCCGACGCCGTCCCCGCGACGCCCTGAGACTCCTTACGACCAGGCCGCGACGAAGTAGCCCACCCCGTAGGGGGCCTCCTCGCGGAGCAGGTCGCCGCGCAGGCCCGCGCCCTCGGCCGCGCCGGCCAGCACCTGCCAGCTCGACCGGCCGGAGACCAGGAGTTCCTGCGCCAGTTCCTCGTCCAGCGCGGCCAGCGCGGCGGTGTCCGCGGCACCCAGCGCCCGCGCCGCCTCGGCGTCGAACGCCGCGGCCCGCTCGTCCAGGTAGCCCGGCGCCTTCAGCGTCCGGCAGGCGCTGCCGTCGCCCATGACCAGCAGCGCGACGCGCTCGGCGGACGAGGCGAGCTCGCGCCCCACGTGCAGGCAGCGGTCGCGGCCGAGCGTTTCGCCGACGCCCAGTCCTTCGACGGGCGCGTCCGCCCAGTCCGTGCGGGTCAGGAGCCAGGCACCGACCGTCAGGGAGGGCGGCAGCCGGCGTTCCGGGGTGGCCTCGGCGGGCCCGAGGGTCACCTCCAGGTCCACCCCGAAGGGCCGCAGCGAGCCCACCGCTCCCTGAGGGTGCGAGCCCCGGTCGGCCTGTTCGGCGGGGCCGACGACGACGAGGCGGTCCGGGCGGGCCGCCGCGAGCACGCCCACCGCGTCGAGGCAGGCGGCCCGCAGGTCGTCCAGTTCGGGTGCGGCGCCCGAGGCGACCTCGGGGACGAGCAGGGGCGGGCAGGGGCAGACTGCGGCGGCTACGAGCATGGTGGGCAGCGTAGCCGCCCCCTTTCCGGGACGGGCGGTGGCCCGGCCGGACCGCGTTTCCCGTGGGCCCCGGTTTCGTCCGTCCGGTCACCGGCCCAGGACACACCGATCACCGGCGGCCCGGGACCCACCGGTCACCGGGCGCGGCCCGAAGGCCCCCGGTGACCGGATCGGCTCGATCGGCCGGATCGGCCGGATCGGCCGGATCGACGGGTCAGCAGGCGCAGCCAGGGGCCGCGGGGGCCGGGCCGGGAGCCGGGGCGCCGATGGTGGGCAGGCCGAGCATCACGCCGGCCGGCTTCTGGGCCGGGGCGGCGTTGCGGCGCTCCCACGCGTCGCCGGCGCGGGTGCGGCGCACGGCCTGGGCCGGGCCCTCGGCGAGCAGGTGGTGCGGGGCGGCGTAGGTGATCTCGACGGTCACCATGTCGCCCGGGCGGACCGGCTCGTCGGGGCGGGTGAAGTGCACCAGGCGGTTGTCGGGCGCCCGGCCGGACAGCCGCCGGGTGGCGTCGTCCTTGCGGCCCTCGCCCTCGGCGACCATGACCTCGACGGTGCGGCCGACCTGCTTCTTGTTCTCCTCCCAGGAGATCTCCTCCTGGAGGGCGACCAGACGCTCGTAGCGCTCCTGGACGACGGCCTTGGGGATCTGGCCCTCCATCTCGGCGGCCGGGGTACCGGGCCGCTTGGAGTACTGGAAGGTGAACGCCTGGGCGAAACGGGACTCGCGGACGACGTGCAGCGTCTGCTCGAAGTCCTCGTCCGTCTCGCCGGGGAAGCCGACGATGATGTCGGTGGAGATGGCGGCGTCCGGCATGGCGGCGCGCACCTTCTCGATGATGCCGAGGTAGCGCTCCTGGCGGTACGAGCGGCGCATGGCCTTCAGGACCGTGTCCGAACCGGACTGGAGCGGCATGTGGAGCTGCGGCATGACGTTGGGCGTCTCGGCCATCGCGGCGATCACGTCGTCGGTGAAGTCGCGCGGGTGCGGCGAGGTGAAGCGGACCCGCTCCAGGCCCTCGATCTTCCCGCAGGCCCGCAGCAGCTTGCTGAACGCCTCGCGGTCGCCGATGTCGGACCCGTACGCGTTGACGTTCTGGCCGAGCAGCGTGATCTCGCTGACACCCTCGGCGACCAGCGCCTCCACCTCGGCGAGGATGTCGCCGGGACGGCGGTCCTTCTCCTTGCCGCGCAGCGCGGGCACGATGCAGAAGGTGCAGGTGTTGTTGCAGCCGACGGAGATCGACACCCAGGCCGCGTAGGCGCTCTCGCGGCGCGTGGGGAGGGTGGAGGGGAACGCCTCCAGCGACTCCGCGATCTCGACCTGCGCCTCCTGCTGGATGCGGGCGCGCTCCAGCAGCACCGGCAGCTTGCCGATGTTGTGCGTCCCGAATACCACGTCGACCCACGGGGCCTTCTTGACGATGGTGTCGCGGTCCTTCTGGGCCAGGCAGCCGCCGACGGCGATCTGCATGCCCGGCCGCTGGGCCTTCTTGGGCGCGAGCTGGCCGAGGTTGCCGTAGAGCCGGTTGTCGGCGTTCTCCCGCACCGCGCAGGTGTTGAAGACCACCACATCGGCCCCGTCGGCGTCCTTGGGCGCGGGCACGTACCCGGCGTCCTCCAGCAGACCCGACAGCCGCTCGGAGTCGTGGACGTTCATTTGGCAGCCGTAGGTAACTACTGAGTAGCTGCGTGGGAGTTCCGTCATGGAAGAGATCAATCCTGGTCAGTCAGTCGGCGCGTTCGCTACCGCCACGCTCGGTGAACGGCTGGTAGGCAAGTCTACGTCCCGGCGCCGCCTCCGGACTCTGCGGCTCCCGGGTCCGCGGGACACGCCCGTGACACAGGTCACGGCCGGCCTCCTTCATGAGCGCCTGACGCACCTCTGCGACGCCGACACCGCTGCCCGGAAGCACGCGGCTCTGCCCATGGCTTGCCGATGCCCTGGGGGCTCGGGCAGAAACGGGCCCGAACTCCCCCGCTCCTGAAAGGCCACGCATGCCGCACTCGACCACGACCGCCCCAGTACGGTGCGCCGTCCTCTCCGAACTCCCCGGGTATGTGATCACTTCGGACGGCCGGGTGCAGGGCCCGGGACGGTGGGGGAAGCCGGTGTGGTTGCGCCCGTCGAACAACGGGACCAACGGCTCCGGGTACCTGTACGTGTGCCTGGACGACGGCACCAAACGGGGAGTGCACACACTCGTCTGTGCGGCGTTCCGGGGCCCGAAACCGGGGCGGGGATACCACGCCGCCCACCTCAACGGCGTCAAGACGGACAACCGGGCCGTGAACCTCGCGTGGCGTTCCCCGGGGGCCAACGAGAGGGACAAGGTCCTGCACGGTACGGGGAACCAGGGCGAGCGCCACGGGTCGGCGGTTCTCACGGAAGAGATCGTCCGGGAGATCCGGCGCGACCACGCCCGGGGAGCGTCCCGCCGCTTCCTGGCGCTGCGGCACGGGGTCGGTTGGAGCACCGTCAACAAGGTCGTGAAGTGGCAGACGTGGCGGCACTTGAGCCATGACGGAGGGTGATCGCCGAAGTGCGGCCAGGGTACGTGTTCGGACGGCCGCCCCGCCCCTCCCTTCCCCGGGCCGGGGCTGGCAGGATCGCGCCATGGTCACACTTCCCCGGATCGGTCGGCGCCGGGCCCTGCAGGCGGGTACCGCGGGCCTGGCGGTGCTGGGGCTGCTGTTGTGGTGGTTGCTGTCCATGGGGGCGGCGCCGTCCCCCAAGGGACGCGTGACGCTGGCCACCGGGGTGCCCAGTGGGGTCTACGAGCGCTACGGGCGGCTGCTCCGGCAGGACCTGGGGCAGGACCTGCCGGATCTGAAGGTGCGGCTGGTGCGCAGCGAGGGGTCGGTCGACAACCTGCGGCAACTGGCTTCCGGGCGGGCCGACTTCGCGATCGCGACCGCCGACGCGGTGGCCGACTACCAGGCGCGGCACGAGCCGGACGCGGGGCGGCTGCGGGCCTGTGCGCGGCTGTACGACGACTACATGCAGCTCATCGTGCCCAAGGACTCGACGGTCCGGACGACCCGGGACCTGAAGAGGCTGCGGGTCGGGGTGGGCGCCGACGGGTCCGGCGTGCAGCTGGTGACCAAGCGGTTGCTGGCCGCCGCCGGGCTCGACTTCCACCGCGACGTCCGGCCGGTGCGCACGGGGATCGACGAGATGCCCGCGCTGCTGGCGCGCGGCGAACTGGACGCCTTCTTCTGGTCCGGCGGGCTGCCGACGTCGGCGGTGCAGGAGCTGGCCCGGAAGTTCCCGATACGGCTCGTCCCGCTCGCGGACCTGATCGAGCCGCTGCACCGGCAGGGCGAGACCGCCCGGTACTACCGGGCGGCCGTCATGCCCGCCGACGCCTACCCGGTGATCCAGCGGGGCCAGGCCATCAAGACGATCGCGGTCGCGAACCTCATGGTGACGACGGACCGCGCGGATCCGGGGCTGACCGAGGGCATCACCCGCACCGTCATACGGAGCCGGGACTGGATCGGCCGGGAGGTGCACGCGGCCCAGAAGGTGGACCTGCGGACGGCGGTGTTCACCGATCCGCTGGCGCTCCACCAGGGGGCGCAGCGGTACTACCGGTCGGAGAAACCCTGAGGGTGCCTCGGGGGCGCCCCGGGGGTGTCCCTCGGGGGCGCCCACCCGTCGGCGTCCGCTACCCCTCGGCCCGCGGCGCCCTGCCGCCCGTACGCCGCGTGGCGGGCGACGAGGCGGCCGGGGAGGCCGCCCGGCCCGAGGACGGTCCGCGGCGCGGGCGGCGGCGCCGGGTGCCCCCGCCGACCCCGCCGTTCGCCCGGCCCCCGCCGGACGCGGCACCGGAGCCGCTGCCCCCGCCGTTCCCCTTGCCCCGTCCGCTTCCGCTGCCCTTGCCCGGGGCCGTGCGCTGGCGCGGCGGCGCGGGCGGGGTGGGCGGCGTGAGGACGACGGGTACGCCGGACGGGGTCCGGGCGCCGGTGATCCGTATCAGTTCGGCGTCGCCCGGCCGGACCCGCGCCGTCCCCGGCGTGATCTTCGCGCGGGCCATCAGCCGGGACATGTCCCGGCGCTCGGCGGGGGTGACCAGCGTGACGACGGTGCCGGACTCGCCCGCCCGGGCGGTGCGCCCGCCGCGGTGCAGGTAGTCCTTGGCCTCCGTGGGCGGGTCCACGTTGACGACGAGGTCGAGCCCGTCGATGTGGATGCCGCGGGCCGCCACGTTGGTGGCGATCAGGACGGTCGCCTGACCGGTGCGGAACTGCTCCAGCGTGCGGGTGCGCTGCGGCTGCGTCTTGCCGCCGTGCAGCGCCGCCGCGCGCACGCCCTGGGCCAGGAGGTGCTTGGTGAGCCGGTCGGCGCCGCGCTTGGTGTCCACGAACATGATCACGCGGCCGTCGCGGGCGGCGATCTCGGTGGCGGTGGCGCGCTTGTCGGCGTCGTCCACGTACAGGACGTGGTGCTCCATGGTGGTCACGGCCCCGGCGGACGGGTCCACGGAGTGGGTCACCGGGTCGGTCAGGAAGCGGCGGACGAGCTTGTCGACGTTGCGGTCCAGGGTGGCGGAGAAGAGCATCCGCTGCCCGGTCGGGTCCACCTTCTCCATGAGCCGGGTGACCTGGGGCAGGAAGCCCATGTCGGTCATCTGGTCGGCCTCGTCGAGCACCGTGATGGCCACCTGGTCCAGCCGGCAGTCCCCGCGGTCGAGGAGGTCGGCGAGGCGTCCGGGGGTGGCGACCAGGACCTCGGTGCCCCGGCGCAGCGCGGCGGTCTGCCGGGTGATCGACATTCCGCCGACGACGGTGGTGATCCGCAGCCGCAGCGCCCGGGCGTAGGGCGTGAGGGCGTCGGTGACCTGGGTGGCCAGCTCCCGGGTGGGGACCAGGACGAGCGCGAGGGGGCTTCCGCTCTCCGCCCGCCGTCCCGCCGTGCGGTTGAGCAGGGGCAGTCCGAAGGCCAGCGTCTTGCCCGAGCCGGTCCGGCCGCGGCCGAGCACGTCGCGGCCCGCGAGGGTGGCGGGGAGGGTCGCGGCCTGGATGGGGAACGGCTCGGTGACGCCCTGGGCGCGCAGCGCGCTCAGGAGGCCGGGTGCCAGGGGCAGCTCGTCGAAGGAGGTGGCGGGGGCGGGGGCGGACGGCTGCGGGTCGGCGCTCTGTCGCGGAGCGGTCGCTCGTGACACGAAAGGCCCTTCTGCGGGGGAACGGGAGGCGGGGAGGAAGCGGGGCGGGGGTAGTGCGGTGCGGGGTCGGTGCGGTTCGGTCCCGCACGCGTCCGCCTTTACGGACGCGCGTGCGCGCCCCTGGGGCCTGTCGTCGACGACCGGGCGAACGGCGTCGCTTCCGACGGCGGGGCCTGGCGGCGGGCGCCCGGCCCGCCGCGCAGACGCCGACGGGGCCCGCACCGGCCGACCGGTGCGGGCCCCTCCGGGTGAGCGCGGCAGCGCTCTGTGTGTCTGGGCGGGCCGTGGGGGCGGTCTGCGCGGGCCATTGGAAGATCATTCCAACGGCCGGAGCCGTCCAACCCCTCCGGCGGATCAATCCGTCGTCAAGGACCGTCGGCCCTTTCCGTCAGACCGTCCGCCGTCAGGCCGTCCGCCGGACCTGCGGTGAGACCGCGGGCCGTCAGATGCCGCGGATGTTCTCCGCCTGCGGGCCCTTGGGGCCCTGGGTGACGTCGAACTCGACCTTCTGGCCTTCCAGCAGCTCGCGGAAGCCCTGGGCCTGGATGTTCGAGTAGTGGGCGAAGACGTCGGCGCCGCCGCCGTCCTGCTCGATGAAGCCGAAGCCCTTTTCCGCGTTGAACCACTTCACGGTGCCGGTAGCCATGTTTCTCTCCTTCATGGGGCATGTCGGAGGCCGCACCGTGCGGCCTCCGCGTCGCCGAGATGATCGCCCCACACCGGAACTCGTCCGGAAAACAAGGAACGCCCGGGGCTTCCAGCCACCGGGCGCGCACACGTTCATGGGTACCACAACTGCAACTTCCTCCACGCTAACACATCGCGTGGGCGGTCCTTCCCGGGTGGGGCGGCGCCCTGATCGCCCGCGCGTCCTGTACCGGGCGGTACCGGGCGGGAGCGCCCTCACGGCCCCGTACGCGGCACCCGCAGCGTCACCCGCAGCCCGTGCGGCCGGTTCGGCGCGAAGGAGAGGGTGCCGCCGCCGGTCGCCAGGAGCGCGCGGGTGATCGACAGGCCCAGGCCCGACCCCGAGACGTTCTGGTGGCGACCGCTGCGCCAGAACCGGTCGCCGATGCGGGCCAGCTCCTCGTCGGTCAGTCCGGGGCCCTGGTCGGCGACGGTGACGCGGACGTTCCCGCCGTCGGCGACGGCGCTCACCGTCACCCGCTCTCCGGGCGGGGTGAACTTCAGGGCGTTGTCCACGACCGCGTCCAGCGCGCTGGAGAGCGTGACCGGGTCCGCCCAGCCCGTGACGGCGCGCGGCCCCTCGTACGCCAGGTCCACGCCCTTGTCGGCGGCCAGCGGGTGCCAGGAGTCCACGCGTTCGGCGGCGAGCGCGGCGACGTCCAGGAGCTGGAGGTCGGCGGCGGCGTGCTCGGCGAGCGCGAGGTCCAGGAGGTCGTCCAGGACGCGGGCCAGCCGCTTGCCCTCGGTGCGGACGGAGGCGATCTCCTCGTTGCCCTGGGGGAGTTCCAGGGCGAGCAGTTCGATGCGCAGCAGGAGGGCGGAGAGCGGGTTGCGCAGTTGGTGGGAGGCGTCGGCGACGAAGGCGCGCTGCTGTTCCAGCACGTCCTCGACGTGGTCGGCCATCTCGTTGAACGAACGGGCCAGCCGGCGCAGTTCGGGCGGCCCGGAGGCGGCGGCGACGCGGGACTTCATCCGGCCGGTGGCGATGTCGTGGCTGGCCGCGTCCAGGACGCGGACCGGCCGCAGCACCCACCCGGTCAGCCGGAACGCGGCGGTGACGGCCACGAACATGGCGGCGCACTCGCCCGCCGCGATCAGCAGCCAGCCCTCCAGGACCCGGGAGCGCATCCGCCCGGTGGGCGAGTCGGTGACGACGACCGCCACCACGTCCCCGTCCCGCACCACGGGTGAGGCGACGGGGATGCGGCTGTCGTCCCAGGGCCACACCTGGCGGGGGTCGTGGCTGCGGCGGCCGGCCAGCGCCTCGGTGAACGCGTCGGCCGCCTCGCCCGCGGTGGGCACGCCCCACCCCGCGGGGGCCACCGCCATCGGGGTCCGGTCGCGGAAGAAGACCCCGGCGTGGATGCCGTACAGGTCGTTGTAGCGGCGCAGTTCGGCGGTGAGCGTGGCGCGCCGCTCGTCGTCGTCGGTGGGCCGCCCGGCGGCGTCGGGGCGGGTGGTGACGTACTGGGCGAGTGAGGCGAACCGCGCCGCGTCGTCGATCCGGTCGACCACGACCCGCTGCTGTTCGACACCCGCGGTGATGACGGCGAGCGGGAAGCCGAGGGCGAGCAGGACACCGGCCATCAGGACGATGAGCAGCGGGAGCAGGCGGGCGCGCACGTGGGCGTACGGGCTTTCAGGAGGCGGGGGACGCGGTGGCGCCCGCCGGGGCCGGCGGCACGACCAGGCGGTAGCCCACCCCGCGGACCGTCTCGATCAGCGCCGGCATCCGCAGCTTGGCGCGCAGCGAGGCGATGTGCACCTCCAGGGTGCGGCCCGTCCCCTCCCAGCTCGTGCGCCACACCTCGCTGATGATCTGCTCCCGCCGGAAGACCACGCCGGGCCGCTGGGCGAGCAGCGCCAGCAGGTCGAACTCCTTGCGGGTGAGCGGCACGGCGGTGCCCGCCACGGACACCTGGCGGGTGGCCGGCTCGATGGTCACGGCGCCCAGGCGCAGCGCGTCCTTGGGGGTGCCGTCCTCGGTGGCGGACTCGCCGGTTCCGGGGGCGTTGCGCCGGCTGACGGCGTGGATGCGGGCCAGCAGTTCGCCGGTGTCGTAGGGCTTGACGACGTAGTCGTCGGCGCCGAGGTTGAGGCCGTGGATGCGGGACCGCACGTCGGCGCGGGCGGTCACCATGATCACGGGGGTGGCGCTGATCTTCCGGATGCGCCCGCAGACCTCGAACCCGTCCTGGTCGGGCAGGCCGAGGTCGAGCAGGACGACGCCGAAGGGCGTCGCGGCGGCGGGCAGGAGCGCGGTCAGCGCCTCCTCGCCGCTGCGGGCGTGCGTCACCTCGAAACCGTGCCGGGCCAGCACCGCGGACAGGGCCGCGGCGACGTGGTCGTCGTCCTCGACCAGCAACAGCCTCATCGGCCCTCCTTCCTGTCTGCGCGGGCGCGGATCCCGTCCCGCCCGGCGTCGTCCCCTGTGCGGCCCCGTCGGCTCGCGTTCCGGTGTCCCTCGGGGTCGTTCCGCGCGGAGCCGTCCCTTACGAGCCCCGAGTGCCCGTAGGGGATCACCCCGGCAGCCCCGTCGGATCCGGCCCGCTCCCCTACGGGTCCGTCGCCCTCCCCTACGGGTCCGGTCCGCCCCCTTGCGGACCCGGCCCCGGCCGCGCGCCCCCGCGGGGCGACGCCCCGTTCTTGCGGGGCGGACGCCGGTCCGGCCGCCGCACGGTGCGCGGACGGACCACCGCGTACGCGGGCCAAAGGGCATCTACCGCGATGGAGGGCACGCGCGTCAAGTACCGGCCGGCGGCCGGACCGGTTCCGTTATCCAGCCGGTACCCCCTCCGTACACCTGGGCGCGCCCTGTTCACGCAGAGTGTCGCTTTGCGGCCGGATCGTTATGCTCAATTTCCCCTCAGATGTAATGACGCTGGTCGCGCTGCGTTATTAGGGTCCTCCCCAATCGAGGAGGACGGAGCCACACGCCGATGAGCGAAGTATCGGTGACCGAGAACGCCGGGGACCCCACGCCCGCCGGGGACCCGCTGGTCGTGCTGGACAACGTGAACAAGCACTTCGGCGCGCTGCACGTACTCCAGGACATCGACCTGACGATCCGCCGCGGTGAGGTCGTCGTGGTGATCGGCCCATCCGGGTCCGGCAAGTCCACGCTGTGCCGCACCATCAACCGCCTGGAGACGGTCGACTCCGGCACCATCACGATCGACGGCAAGCCCTTGCCGCAGGAGGGGCGGGAGCTGGCCCGGCTGCGCGCCGACGTGGGCATGGTCTTCCAGTCCTTCAACCTCTTCGCGCACAAGACGGTGCTGGAGAACGTGATGCTGGGCCAGACCAAGGTCCGCAAGACGGACCGGAAGGCGGCCGAGGAGCGGGCGCGTACGCTCCTGGACCGGGTCGGCGTGGGCACCCAGGCGGACAAGTACCCGGCACAGCTGTCCGGCGGCCAGCAGCAGCGGGTGGCCATCGCCCGCGCCCTGGCGATGGACCCGAAGGTGATGCTCTTCGACGAGCCGACCTCGGCGCTGGACCCGGAGATGATCAACGAGGTGCTGGAGGTCATGCGGCAGCTCGCCCGGGACGGCATGACCATGGTCGTTGTCACGCACGAGATGGGGTTCGCCCGCTCGGCCGCGCACCGCGTCGTCTTCATGGCGGACGGCCGGATCGTCGAGGAGGCCGAGCCGCAGCAGTTCTTCAGCAACCCGCGCAGCGACCGGGCCAAGGACTTCCTCTCGAAGATCCTCCACCACTGAGCCCCGGCCGGGGTCACCATGATTGCCAACACCTGTCCACACAAAGGATGTTCACCATGAGGATGCGTAAGACGGCCGCGGCGGGCGCGGTGGTGCTGGGTCTGGCGCTGACGGCCACCGCCTGCGGCGGCGAGTCGGGCACGGCCGGCGACAAGCCCACGGGGGAGAAGGTCTTCAGCGGGACGTACACGGCCGCCGACAAGGTGACGGTGGACTCGCCGGCCCTCAAGGAGGCCCAGAAGCGCGGCAAGCTGATCATCGGCGCCAAGGCGGACCAGCCGTACCTCGGCTTCCAGGACACCGACGGCAAGCGCACCGGCTTCGACATCGAGATCGCCAAGATGATCGCCGCCGACCTCGGCTTCGGCGCCGACAAGATCGAGTTCAAGACGGTCGACTCCAACGTCCGCGAGACCGCCATCTCCAAGGGCCAGGTCGACCTCTACGTCGGCACGTACACCATCAACGACGAGCGCAAGAAGCAGGTCGGCTTCGCGGGCCCGTACTACACCGCCGGCGCGGACCTGCTGGTGCGCAAGGACGAGAAGGACATCACCGGACCGGACACCCTCAAGGGCAAGAAGGTCTGCTCGATCGTCGGCTCCACCCCGCTGCGCGAGATCAAGAAGCCGAAGTACGGCGCCCAGACCACCGAGCTGAGCAAGTACTCGCTGTGCGTCAAGCAGCTCCTGGACGGCCAGGTCGACGCGGTCACCACCGACGACGCGATCCTCAAGGGGTACGCCGCCGAGCGCCCGACGAAGCTGAAGGTCGTGGGCAAGCCGTTCACCAAGGAGCCCTACGGCGTCGGCATGGCGAAGGGTGACAAGGCGCTGCAGAACGCCGTCAGCGACGCGCTGGAGAAGCACATCAAGAACGGCGACTACAAGAAGGCGTACGAGGGCACGATCGGCCGGTCCGGCTCGGCCTACGTCGCGCCCGAGACGCCGCTGCCGCGCGACTGACGCACCCTGTCGGCCGGCGGTCCCGCCCCCGTCACCCGGCGGGCGCGGGGCCGCGCGGCAGGCCCGGCCCCGCCGCCGTCCCGCGCGCTCCCGCGGCGCGCCGGCACGCCCCGTACGCCCGCCGTGGCGGGTCTACGGGGCGTGGTGCCTTACGCGACCGCTCCGGGCCCGGTTCCCGGTCCGTTCGCCGGCCTGACCGCCGACCCGATTCCCGGACCGATTCCCGGACCGTTCGCCGGCCCGGGCCCGGCGACGGTGACGCTCCGGCCGTGACCCGGCGTCCGGCCCCCGGCGCACGCCACGCCCTCCGGCGCGGTGCCCGGCCTCTCCGTTCCCACCCGCCGCCGACCCGACCGCTACCGCGGAGAACCCATGAACGTACTCCTCGACAATCTCCCCCTGTTCCGCGAGGGCTTCCTCGGAACCCTGTCGCTCACCGCGGCCAGCGCGGCGCTCGCACTCGTCCTGGGCCTCCTCATAGCCGGCTTCCGGGTCTCGCCCGTCCCCCCGCTGCGCGCCTTCGGCACGGCGTGGGTGACGCTGCTGCGCAACACCCCGCTGACCCTGCTCTTCCTGGTGGCCTTCTTCGTGCTGCCGCAGATCTTCGTCCCCGGCATCAGCCCGTACGTGCTGGCCACCCTGGCACTGGGCTTCTACACCTCGTCGTTCATCTGCGAGGCGGTGCGCTCGGGCATCAACACCGTGCCGCTCGGCCAGGCGGAGGCCGCGCGCAGCATCGGCATGACGTTCTTCCAGATCCTGCGGCTGATCATCCTGCCGCAGGCCACCCGGACCGTCATCCCGCCGCTCAGCAGCATCTTCATCGCGCTCACCAAGAACTCGGCGATCGCCGGCGCGTTCAGCGTCAAGGAACTGTTCAACGTCTCGAAGGACCTCAGCGACCGGGGCCTGGCGATCGGCTGGATCTTCCTGTGGGTGGCCATCGCCTACCTGATCATCACGTTCGCCATCAGCGGCCTGTTCCGGCTGCTGGAGCGCCGCCTGGGGGTGGTCCGGTGAACCGTTGCGGCGACCGCACCCGCCACCACCGGACGCCGCCGGCGCACGCGGCCGGGCCCCACGAGGAGGAAGCATGAGCAGCAGTGTCCTGTACGACGCGCCCGGCCCCAAGGCGCGCGCCCGCAACCGGGTCTACACGGTCGTCGGGGCGCTGGCCGTCCTCGGCCTGATCGCCTTCGCCGTCCTGCGGCTGAACGCCAAGGGGCAGTTCGCCCCGGAGATGTGGAACATCTTCAACAACGCCGGCGTGCGCACCAAGCTGCGCGACGGCGTCCTGACCACCCTTCAGGTGTTCGCCGTGGCCGCGGTGCTGTCCCTGATCCTGGGCGTGGTGCTGGCCGTCGGACGGCTCTCCGATCACAAGCCGGTCCGCTGGCTGGCCACCGGCTTCATCGAACTCTTCCGCGCCGTCCCGCTGCTGATCACCATCTACGTGGTGTGGGTGCTGTTCCTCTCCTACCGCACGGAGTTGGGCCTCACCGGTGACAGCACCCAGTTCTGGGCCCTGGTCCTGGGCCTGACCGTCTACAACGGCTCGGTGCAGGCCGAGGTGCTGCGCGCCGGCATCCTCTCCGTGCCCAAGGGCCAGCGCGAGGCCGCGTACGCCCTGGGCATGCGCAAGACGCAGGTCATGATGACGGTGCTGGTCCCCCAGGCGGTGCGGGCCATGCTGCCGACGATCATCAGCCAGCTCGTGGTGACCCTCAAGGACACCTCGCTCGGCTACGTCATCACCTTCGAGGAACTGCTCTACGCGATCCAGCAGATGGCGGGGAACATCGTCGTCAACGACGAGAACCCGTACTTCCCCATGATCGTCGTCGGCGGCGTCATCTACGTCGCCATGTGCCTGGCGCTCTCCGCCCTCGCCACCTGGATCGAGCGGCGCGGCCGGCGTGCCAAGACCGGCATCGCGGTCGCCGACGCGGCGCAGCCGGTGACGGCGACCGACGCGCTGGACATGCCGGGCGGCACCACGCCCAAGGGGCCCCCGGGCACCTGAGCGTGTGAGTACCCGAGCACCATGACGGGCCGCCCCACGGCCCCGCGCGGTTCGCCGGCCGCTCTTCGGAGCCGGCCGGCGGTCCGCTCGCGGGGTGGTGGGGCGGTTCGGGGTTCGGGGGTCTGGTGCCATGGGAGTGCGTGGCGGGGCTTCGGGAGGGCGCCGGGCTTCGGGAGGGCGCCGGGCTTCCGGAGGGCATGGGCCGGGGCGCCGACGCGCCGACGACGCCCGGCGTGTGCCGCCGGTGCCGGGGCGCTGCGGGGCCGCGGGGCCGGAGCTTGCGGGGGAACCGGCGCGCCCGGCTTCGGGAGCGCACCGGCCGGGGCGCCGCCGCGCCGACGCCGCCCGGCGTGTGCCGCCGGTGCCGCGGGTGCCGGAGCGTGGCCGTCCACCGTCGCTTGACGTGGACGCCGGCAGTGGGTTGCATACGCTGTGTGATCGAGCACCGGGCGCCAGCTGCCAGTTCCCGTACGACCCGTGAGACTCCGCGTCCGGGCCCCGGTCGCGCCCGCGGTGAGCGTGCGGTGCGTGCTGCCGCGGGATGCCGGGAGGTGCTCGTCAGGGAGTCGGCGGACGCCCTTGTGAGGGAGTCGGCGGACGACCTCGCCACGGAGCCGGCGGACGTCCTCGTCGGGGAGCCGGCGGATGTCCTCGTCCGGGAGCCGGCCGGGCGGCGGAACGCCCTCGTCGCCGGGCCGTCCGGATGCCGGGACGTCCTTGCCGCGGAAGCGTCCGGACGCCGTGCCGAGGCCGTCGGCCCGCGCACCCGACGGATGTCGGGGCGCGCCCGGTACGTGGGTCGCCTGACCGGACCGGACGGGGAAGTCGCGCCGTGGATCCGGTGATCGTCGTCGGGGCCGGCCCGGTCGGTCTCGCGCTCGCGCTCGCCCTCACCCGGTACGAGGTCCCCAGCATGGTGCTGGACGAGGCCACCGCGCCCGAAGGCCCCAGGACCGCCCGCACGGTCGTCCTGCGCCCCGACACCGGCGCGTTCCTGACCCGGCTCGGCTGCGGCCCGGCCCTGGAGGCGGCCGGAACGCGGTGGACGGCCTGGCGGACGGTGCGCCGCCGGCACCTTCAGGAACGGGTGGAGTTCGACGCCGCGCACCCCGCTCCCCTCCACGTCCCGCAGCACGCCCTCACCCAGGCGCTGCGGGCAGCGCTCTCCCGCGAGGGCGCCGTGCGGATGGTCACCAGCAGCCGCCTGGACGGCCTGGAGCAGGACGCGCACGGCGTCAGCGCGCGCACCCGCGGCCCCCAGGGGGCGTGGTGGCGCGGCAGTTACCTCGTCGGCTGCGACGGCGCGCGTTCCACCGTCCGCAAGCTGCTGGAGATCCGCTTCCCGGGCCGTACCGCCGTCGAACGCCACGCCGTCGCCGCGCTGCGCACCGAACTTCCCTGGTACGGCGAGGGGTTGCTGCACCGCGCGGCGGCGGGGCCGGACGCGCGGTCCCCGGTGAGCGAGGTCAGCGCCCGCCCGCTGCCGGGCGGCGTGTGGCGGCTGGACTGGCTGCTGCCCCCGGGCCGGGACCTCGTCACCCCCGAGGTGCTGCTCGCCCACGTCCGCGCGACGCTGGGGAGTTGGGCCGCGCACCCCCCGCCGGGCGCGGAGGTGGCGGGCGCGTCCGATCGGTACGCGTTCCAGGACGCGGACGGCGACCCCGGCGGCCCCTACGAACTCCTGGACACCGGGGTGCACATCGTCCACCACCGCCTCGCGCGCCACTGGCGGCGCGGGCGCGCCTTCCTCGCCGGGGACGCCGCCCACCTGCTCGGCGCCCTCGGCTCCCAGGGCCTGGACGAGGGGCTGCGGGACGCCGAGAACCTCGCCTGGAAACTCGCGCTGGCCTGGCACCAGGGCGCGACGGACGCCCTCCTGGACAGCTACCAGGCCGAACGGCGGGGCGCGGTCACCGCGCGGCTGCGCGCCGCCGACCGGGCCCTGCCGCTGCTGCGCGGCGGCGACCGGGGGCGCTGGCGGCGCATACTGCCGGGCGCCGCCCGCGGCCACACCGCCCTGCTGACGGACGGGCACCTGGGACGCGGCCCGCTCGGCGCTCCGCCCGCCTACGTGCGCTCCCCCCTCGCGCCCGCCGTCGAACCGGACGGCACGGTGACCGTGGGCACCGAGCCCGGCGAACCCGTCGCGGACGTGCCGGTGACCGCCCAGGACGGCGCCCTCGTCCGGCTCCGCGAACGACTGGGCCGCGGGCTGCTGGTGGTGCTGGTCGCCCCGGGAACGGGAGTGTGGGACCGTCGGCACTGGATGTCGGCCGGTCTGATGCCTGCGCTCGCGGACGCGGTGGCGGCGCTGCCGGTCCCGGCGGAGGTGCTGGTCGCGGAGGAGTACCCGAGCGCCCCCGCGCACACGGTGCTCGTCGTGCGCCCGGACGGCCACTTGGTGGCGGCGCTCGCCGGGGTCCGCGCGGACGAGTTGTACGCGTGCGCGGACGCGGTGCGCGGCGGCCCGTCGGGACGGGCGGCGGCATCGCGGGAGCGGGTGTCCGAGGGGGACGAGGACGGGGACGCGGACGATGGCGGGGGCGGACCCGATCGGGGCGGCGCGGTGGGCGAGCGGGGCGGCCCGGCCGGTCGGCCGGTGAGCGTTCCAGGGGCCGTCGCGGGGAGGGCTCCGGGTGTCTCCCTCGCGGGGGAGGCCGTGGTGCGACCGCGTTCGGAGGCTGTCGGAACGGTGGGCGCGCTGGCGGCGCCCGAGGCACGGGAACGGGTTCCGGAGGAACCGTCGGGTCGCGTGCCGGGGCAGCGGCCGGAACGGGTGTCGGGCGACGCGGCGGAACGGGTGCGGGGGCAGGGGTAGGGGTAGGGCACACTGCCGGGCGGGCGGTGCACCTGCGGGGGCCTCGTCCGCGGGGTGGGGAGGCCGCCGGATTGGCTGCTTGGGCGCGCAGGCCGGTGGGGAGGCCGCCGGATCGGCTGGTCGGCTGGCTTGCGTGCGCGGGCCGGTGGAAAGGCCGCCGGATCGGCCGGCTTGCGTGCGCGGGCCGGTGGGAGGCGGGGTCGGGAGCCACCGGATCGGCTGGCTCGCGCGGGTCGATGGCGGGGTGGGGAGGCCACCGGTCTCGTCCGGCCTCTCGAAGGATCCGGCGTTTGGTCCCGAAGGACCCGGCGTCCGGTCCGCGAAGGACCGGCGTCCGGCCCACATCTCCCGTTCCCTCTTCATCGCGCGGGCGTGCCACGGGAGTTCGTCCCCGCGCAAGGGCGCTCAGCGGGGAGCGGGTCCGAGCCCCGCGCCCTTCGATCGGCGGTTGACCGGGCGTCGAACACCGTGCTTGACTCCCGGGCATGACCGACACCAGCGCGCGTTTCTGGCGGCGGGTCCATGTGGACCTCGTCCGCTACGCGGGCTGCGTGTGTCGTCCGTCCTGCTGATCCGCGGTCCTTCCCGCGCGGCACCGGTTCCGGTGATCTCCGGCCGGTGATCTTTGGCCGGTGGCCTCCGCCTACACGCCGGTGGTCCCCGTCGACGCCTCGTGCTGCCGCGCGCTTCTCCGATCACTCAGGACGGTCTTCCGTGCCCAACGTACGTCGTTCCGCGCGCCCTTCCCCCCTTGAGCAGACCCACGACGCCGCGCCCTCTTCCGTCATCCCCTCCGCCCCGGCCATCACCTCCTCGTCCGCCCCGTCCGTCGCTTCCCCGCCCGCCCCGTCCATCGTTTCCGCGCCTGTCGTCTCACCCACAGGTCCGGCTGTCTCGGGCGGCGCGCCCGGCGCGGGGGACGGGCCCAGCGCGGCGGATCTGCTCGCCTTCGTCCAACGCACCGCCGCCGACCGCGCGCTCGTCGCCACGCTGCCCCTCGACCCCGAAGGCCGGACGTGGATCCGGCTGGACGGTCCCCTCGGCAGTGAGGCGTGGCTGATCGGCTGGCCGCCCGGCACCGGCACCGGCTGGCACGACCACGGGGGCTCGCGCGGCGCGTTCGCCACCGCCTCCGGCGAGCTCGTCGAACAGTCCCTCGCCACCCAGATCCCCACCGAGGGCTGGAAGACGCTCGAACTCGCCGATGGCGTGGACCGCGAGCGGAGGCTGGGCGACGGCCGAGGCCGCGCGTTCGGCCCGCACCACGTCCACCAGGTCCTCAACACCTCACCGGACGCCCACGCCGTGTCCGTCCACGCCTATTACCCGCCCCTCCCCCTGATGCGCCGCTACAGCCGCAACGGCCCCGTCCTTCGGCTCGAAGAGATCGAACACCCCGGAGAGTGGTGATGACGCACCCACGAACGACCGCCGCCGACAGCGCCCCACCCTCCGGCGACCGCTCACCGGCCACCGGCGGCGACCGCCCGTCGGCCGCCGCCACCGATGCGGCACCCAGCGCGGTGGACGCGCTGCTGGAACGGGCCCGCGCCGGGTTGCGGCGGGTGGCGCCGGCGGAAGCGGCGGCCCTCCAGGCCGGCGGCGGACTGCTGGTGGACATCCGGTACGCGGCCCTGCGCGAGCGGGACGGCACGATCCCCGGAGCACTGATCGTGGAACGCAACGAACTGGAGTGGCGGCTCGACCCCACGGGCGCCCACCGGGTCCCTCAGGCCACGGGGCGGGATCTCGACGTGGTGGTCGTGTGCAACGAGGGGTACGCGTCCAGCCTCGCGGCCGTGTCCCTGCGGCAGCTCGGGCTGCACCGGGCCACCGACCTGATCGGCGGCTTCCAGGCCTGGCGCACGGCCGGGCTACCGGTCCAGGAACAGGCCGGGCAGCCCGCACCACCCGGCGGGACAGCGGGGTCCCGGCGGGAGGCAGGACCGTAGGCCGTAGGCCCATAAGGGGCGGAGGCTCACGGCGGCGGAGCTCGCACGGACGGAATCCCGCAGCGCGGAAGCTCGCGGCGCCGGGGCTCGCCAGGGCGCGCGAAGGCTCGCCATGCCGGAGCAGGGCCGCGGGGCCCTCGTCATGTCGGCGCGTGGCCGCGAGCCGCCGTGAGCCTCGGACGGCACGGTCGGCCCGGGGCGGCTTGCCGGGACGGCCGCCGGGCTCAGCGGTCGGATCGGTAAAGACCTGCCGGACGACCGCCGCGCTCAGCCATCGAACCGGTACGGACCTGCCGGACGGCCGCCACGCTCGTCCATCGGACCCGTCCGCCCGCCCTCACAGGTCGGAGAGGTGTTCTTCCAGCAGCTCCGGATCGTCCCCCTCTTCCTCCAGGGCCTGCCACACCACGCGCAGCGCCAGGCCCGGCGAGTAGCCCTTGCGTGCGAGCATCCCGGCCAGCCGCCGTATCCGCTTCTCCCGGTCCAGGCCTCTGGTCGAGCGCAGCTTGCGGGCGACCAGTTCCCTGGCGGTGTGCTCCTCCTGCTCCGGGTCGAGGCGGCTGACGGCCAGATCGACCACCGCGGCGTCCACCCCCTTGGTCCGCAGCTCGTCGGCCAGCGCGCGGCGGGCCAGGCCCCGGCCGTGGTGCCGGGACTCCACCCAGGCGTCGGCGAACGCCGCGTCGTCGATCAGGCCGACGTCCTCGAAGCGGGACAGCACCTCCTCGGCGGCCTCCTCGGGGATGCCCCGCTTGCGCAGCGCGTCGGCGAGCTGCCGGCGCGTGCGCGGCGCCCCGGTGAGCAGGCGCAGGCATATGGCTCGCGCCTGCTCCTCGGGCGTACGAGGTGATCCCGTCTCGGCCCTCGACGAGCCGGGACCACCTCCGTCCACACACGACCCGTCGGGCCCGTCCGCCTCCCGTGCCGTGCCGGTCCGGTCCGGTGCCGGCGTCATGGCGGGCCAGTCCGTTCGCCGTGTCATGCCGGGCTAGCTCTTGGCCGCGGTGGCCTTGGCACCCTTGGCGGCCTTGGCCGCGGGCGCGGGGACCGACTTCGCCGGGGCCTCGGCGGCACCGGCCGCGTCGGCGCCGGGCTCCGCCGTCAGCTCCTCCGGCGTGACCCCGATGCCCAGCTTCTCCTTGATCTTCTTCTCGATCTCGTTGCCGAGGTCGGGGTTGTCCTTGAGGAAGTTGCGGGCGTTCTCCTTGCCCTGGCCGAGCTGATCGCCCTCGTAGGTGTACCAGGCGCCGGACTTGCGGATGAAGCCGTGCTCCACGCCCATGTCGATCAGGCCGCCCTCACGGCTGATGCCCTGGCCGTAGAGGATGTCGAACTCCGCCTGCTTGAAGGGCGGGGCGACCTTGTTCTTGACGACCTTGACGCGGGTGCGGTTGCCGACCGCCTCCGTGCCGTCCTTGAGGGTCTCGATGCGGCGGATGTCCAGGCGCACCGAGGCGTAGAACTTCAGCGCCCGGCCACCCGTCGTGGTCTCCGGCGAGCCGAACATCACACCGATCTTCTCGCGGAGCTGGTTGATGAAGATCGCGGTGGTCTTGGACTGGTTGAGCGCGCTGGTGATCTTCCGCAGCGCCTGGCTCATCAGACGGGCCTGGAGACCGACGTGCGAGTCGCCCATCTCGCCCTCGATCTCCGCCTTCGGCACCAGGGCGGCGACGGAGTCGATGATGATCAGGTCCAGCGCGCCGGAGCGGACCAGCATGTCCGTGATCTCCAGCGCCTGCTCGCCGTTGTCCGGCTGGGACAGGATCAGGGAGTCCGTGTCCACGCCGAGCTTGCGGGCGTACTCCGGGTCGAGCGCGTGCTCGGCGTCGATGAAGGCCACCGCGCCGCCGGCCTTCTGCGCGTTGGCGACGGCGTGCAGGGTCAGGGTCGTCTTACCGGAGGACTCCGGGCCGTAGACCTCCACCACACGGCCCCGGGGGAGGCCGCCGACACCGAGGGCGACGTCCAGAGCGGTCGACCCGGTGGGGATGACCTCGATGGG
Organism: Streptomyces sp. NPDC003077; assembly: GCF_040611095.1. Taxonomy (NCBI): domain Bacteria; kingdom Bacillati; phylum Actinomycetota; class Actinomycetes; order Kitasatosporales; family Streptomycetaceae; genus Streptomyces; species Streptomyces sp. NPDC003077. The sequence continues at coordinate 88,935 of NZ_JBEXNM010000021.1, forward strand.
CTCATTCGGCCGCTCGCCCATGCGCATCACCGCGCCCTTGCCGAATTGCCGTTCAATCTGTGCGAGTGCGGCGTCCAGCGCCTTCTCACGGTCAGTGCCTGCCATGGGTTCCACCCGATTTGCTTGAGTCGATCGCTTCACGTCCACGACGCTAACGCCTGCCACTGACAATGCGCCCGGACCCGTCTCCGACCTGTGGATAACTCCGCCGGTCCGCCTTCGCGGCGGCCGGTGCGGCGACCCGCGCGACCGCCTGTCGCGCCCGCCGCGCCGGGCCTCTGCGGGAGCCGGCCCACTGGTCGGAACGTCCATATGAATGGATGCTCGATTTTAGTGTCAAGCGCGCCACTCCGGCGGACGAGCGCCGCACGGACGTGTCCCCACCTGCCCGAGCAGACCGGACGGTCCGCCCCCTGATCACCAAGAGCCCTGGCCGGCAGGAGCCCCGGAACCCCCAGGGCCCTGCCCACCGGCCGCCCGGAGGGCCTGTGAGGTCGCGAGCCGGGCCCCGGAGAAGCCGGGGACCCCGACCGCTCGGCGGCCCTGGCCGCAGCAGGCTCAGCGGCTCCCCGCCCTACTCGTCGTCCCCGCCCCGCTCGGGACGCCCGTCCTCGTCCCGCTCACTTCGCTCAGGCCGCCGCTCGGGCCGCTCACGCCCGCCCGGCTCGTCCCCGTCCCCCTCGCTCCGATGCGCCCCCGAGCCCGCGTCCCGTTCCGCCGGACGCCCCTCACCCGGCTCCCCCGCGGTCCGGTCGTCCCGCGCGGTCGCACCGCCCTTCCCGCCCCGCTCGTCCGTCTCGGCCCGGTGGTCCGAAGGGGCCCGCCCCTCCCGGTCGGCCCCGCCGCCCCGCCCGGGCGGCTCGTCCCCACCGTCTTCGTCGTCCCGTCCCCGCCGCTCCTCCAGCGGCGCGGCCGGCGGTTTGGTGCCCAGGGAGTGCCGGACCCGCGCCAGGGCCGAGGTCCCGCGCCGGCGCCGGCGGCCCCGGCCGCCCTGGACGCGCGGGTCGTCCGTGACCTCGTACCGCTTGACGTACGCCCCCAGGAACGCCTGGAGCGTGGCGGTCGCCGGGATGGCGATGAGGGCGCCCACGGCGCCCATCAGCGCGGTGCCGGCGATCACCGACCCGAAGGCGACCGCCGGGTGGATGTCCACCGTCTTCGCGGTGATCCGCGGCTGGAGGACGTAGTTCTCGAACTGCTGGTAGATCAGGACGAACCCGAACACCCACAGGGCGTACCAAGGGTTGACGGTGAAGGCGATCAGGATGGGCAGCGCACCCGCGAGGTAGGTGCCGATCGTGGGGATGAACTGCGAGACCAGGCCGACCCACATGCCGAGGGCCGGGGCGTAGGGCACCCCGAGGATCTCCAGCAGGATGTAGTGGGCGATGCCGGAGATCAGCGCCATCAGGCCGCGCGAGTAGAGGTACCCGCCCGTCTTGGCCACCGCGATCTCCCAGGCGCGCAGCACCTCCGCCTGCCGGGCCGGCGGCAGGACGGAGCACAGCGCACGGCGCAGCCGGGGCCCGTCGGCGGCGAAGTAGAACGAGAACAGCGCCACCGTCAGCAGGTTGAACAGGCTGCCCAGGACCGTCGCGGAGACGGCGAGCACATTGTTGGCGCTGTCCTGCACGTACTTCTGCAGCCAGTCCGACTTGAGCAGGTTGTTCTGGACCTCGACCCGCGACAGCTTGGTGTGGAAGGTGGCGTTGATCCAATTGATCACGTCGTCCAGGTACTGCGGGAATTCCTGCACCATGTTCGCGATCTGGCCCGCGAGCATCGACCCGAGCAGCGCGAAGAACCCCGCCGTCACGATGAGGATCCCGAAGAACACCACCCCGGTCGCCACGCCGCGCCGCATCCCGCGCGCCGCCATCCAGTCCACGGCCGGCTCCGCGGCCAGCGCCAGGAAGAACGCGATCAGGATGTTCAGCAATAGTGAGATCAACTGGTGGAACGCCCAGGTGGCGAGCATGAAACAGGCGATCAGGGCGAGGGCCAGCACCATGGCGCGCGGCAGCCAGCGCGGCATGTGGGTGGCGCGCGGATCCGGGTGGTGGCGATCGTCGTGACGGGTGGTCTTCGGAGTTGCGGGCACGGGCCAAGTGTCGCGCACAGGTGCGACAGTCCCGCCCCTGCCCCGCTGCCCGCCGCGTCCCGGGCGGACCGGCCGCCGCCGGGTCAGCGCTTGTCGTACGGCACGTCCATCGCCTGGCAGACCGCACGCCACACGCGCTTGGCGTCCCAGCCGGCCTCCAGCGCCTGGTGGACGGTCCGGCCACCGAGTTCGGACATCACGTGATCACGCGCGAAGGAGTCGGCGTACGACTCACCGAAGTGATCCGCCATCCGCTCCCAGAAGACCGTCAACCGCATAATTCCTTCTCCGCCCTCACTCTGACCTGTACGTTTACCTCAGCTCCCGCCCCGGCGTGACCATCAAAGGGCCACCGGGGAGCCCTGAGGAAACACAGCTCGGCCTCGCGTCCCCGCACCGGACATGAAGTGGGTGTGTGTACGGAGAGTAAAGCCCATGCCCGACCGACACCTGCCATTCGCCGGTGACGAGCGGCACCGAGCAGGCACGCCGCAGCCGGCGCGTCCCATGGGGCAAGAGCGGGTTTTCCCGGCCCGGTATTCCGACGACAGGCCGAAAGCGTCCCTGCGGAAGGAACGCCGGACGACGGAGAGAGGCGAAAAGTGCGCACCATACGGAAACACGTGGCGGTCGCGGGACTCGGCGCGACCGCGGTGCTGGGGCTGGGCTGGTACGCGTTCGCCGGGGAAACGCCCCTGCCCAGTACCACGGACCAGGCCCTCCAGCGGAAAGTGGACGCGGCGGTGAGAGGCGCCCCGGCGCCCCTGGCGGCGTTGACCGGTTTCGCCTGGGACCGGGTGTGGATCTTCGCTTACGGAACCGGCGACGACGTGATCTCGGACGCGGTGGGCGATCCGGTCGAGTGGAAGGTCGCCGCCTCCTCGTACACGAGCCCTTCCCTGTGGGTGTTCGGCAAGGACGGAGAGGCGGTGCGCGCCGTCCAATTGGACGCCAACGCGCCGACCTCCGGCAGAAGCTGGACGAAGAGCGTGACGGTCTCGGGAGGGCCCCACCACAACGTCGTGACGTTGTCCGGGTAACCCGTCGACGGCCGGGGCGCAATCAGGCAGTCCCGGAAAGCCACGGACCGCCCCGCGGCGACTCGGCCCTCCCCGGCGACAGTTCAGGTCAAAGGCCCGCCGTCGACGGCCCCCCTCAGGTCGCCCACCGCCATGCAGCCGGCAAACCGTCAACCGCATACCTCCAGCACCCCGCCCCTGAGAGTGCAGCCGACGGCAAGCCGCTGACCGGCCGTGGGCCGGCCCCTACCGTCTCCTGCATGGCCGAAAACGGAGCATCCCCGCTGACCCCGCTGGCCCGTGCCGAGCGCTTCATCTGGCTCACCGCCCGTGTGCTCGAACAGCGCCGCTTCGCCCATCACTTCCGGGACGGTGAGGCGGACGCCGTGCAGACGGCGCTCGCCGCCTACCTCAATGAGGACGGTGGCTACGGCCACGCCCTGCACCCGGAACTGCGCGGTCCGGTCAGCCAGCCGCTGCACACCGCGCACGCGCTGTCCGTTCTGGACCTCATCGGGCGCTGCGGCGGACCGCACATCGAGCGGGTCTGCCGTTATCTGACGCGGGTCTCGACTCCTGATGGCGCTCTGCCCGCCGTGCACCCCTCCTTGCGCGGTCACCCGGCCGCTCCTTGGGTGTCCGTGACGGACGAGCCGCCGAGTTCCCTGCTGACGACGGGCCCGGTGGTGGGGCTGCTGCACCGCAACGCCGTGTGGCACGCCTGGCTCTTCCGGGCCACGGACTTCTGCTGGCAGGCCGTGGAGTCCATGGAGAAGCCCCGTCCTCATGAGGTCCTGGCCGCACTGCACTTCCTGGAGGGGGTCCCGGACCGTCCGCGCGCCGCGGCTGCCGCCCGGCGGCTCGGCACGCTCGTACGGGAGCAGGGGCTGGCCGCCGTCGAGCCGTACGGGACGGCCGGGCTCCCGGCCGCTGAAGGGTGCGTCCCTGGGGAGGCCCACTTCGCGTACGACTTCGCCGCAGCGCCGGGTGCGCCGGCCCGCCGCTGGTTCACCGACGCGGAGATGGACCGAGCGCTGGACCATCTCGCCTCGCTCCAGGAGGACGACGGCGGGTGGCCGGTCACCGGGCGGACGTGGGCGCCGGGCGGCACGCTGGAGTTCCGGCCGGTGATCACGATCCGGTCGTTGCTGACCCTGCGCGCCTACGGGCGGGCGATCGGCTGACGTGCCGTAGGCGCCCTCTGGGGCACCGGCTCCCGTTTGTCCCTTGTGGGGCCTGCGGGGGAGCCTTCGGGTGGGCGCGGGCGCGAGTGCGGGAGCCCGTCAGCCATGAGCGGATGCCCGGCCCGCCATGAGCGGATGCCCGTCCGGCCATGAGGGCTGCCCGCCGTCTCACCGCCCCGGGCCGGGCCTCACCCGCCCAGGGCCCGCACCCCCGCGGTGACGACCACCGCCACCGCGACGACCAGGAGGAACGGTGCCCGCAGCAGCAACGCGAGCGCTGCCGCGCCGACGCCCGCGGCTCGCGCGTCCAGGACGAGGTGGTGCCCGTCGCCGAAGGTCTGCTGGGCGGTCAGCGCCGCCAGCAGGGCCACCGGCAGCAGCGCCGCCAGGCGCTTGACCAGAGGGCGTTCCAGGAGCCCGGCGGGTACGAGGAGCCCGAGGTACTTGACCAGGTAGCAGCCGACGGCGGTGACGCCGATCGCGATCCAGACGTTCACCGCGGGTCCTCCTTGGTGTCCTCGGAAACCTCGCGCCCGTCGGCCGCCATACGGGCGCCGGGCACGCTCTCGGTGGCGGCTTGATGCTGATCCTCTGTGGAGCTCCCGTTCGCCGGGGTGCTCCCAGAGCGGCGCCCTTCGGCCGTACCGGCGTCCCGCCTGCGTCCCGCGACGAAGAGCACGGCGGGCGCGGCGAGCGCCGAGACGAGCACGGGGACGCCCGCGGGCAGCAGCGGCAGCGTCGTCAGGAGCAGGAGGACCGCCAGCCCGGCGGCGGCCCGTTCCACGGTGGACTTCAGCATCGGCGCGAGCAGCGCCAGGAAGACGGCGGGCCCGGCCGCGTCCAGGCCCCAGGCGTCGGTGTCGCCCAGCGCCCCGGCGCCCAGGGCCCCGGCGAGCGTGGTGAGGTTCCACAGGACGTACATCGTGATGCCGGTGACGGTGAAGCCGAGCCGGGCGGTGTGCCGGTCGGGCTGGGTGAGGCTGACGGCGGCGGTCTCGTCGATCACCCAGTGGGCGGCGAATGGTTTCAGCACCGCCCGGAAGCCGAGGAGCCCGGACAGCCGCAGCCCGTAGAAGGCGTTGCGGACGCCCAGGAAGAACGCCCCGGCCGCCGCGGTGAACGGATTGCCGCCCGCGGCCAGCGCGCCCACCAGGGCGAACTGGGAGGCACCGGTGAACACCAGCAGGCTCATCGCGCAGGTCTGCAGCAAGGTGAGGCCCGCGCCCGCCGCCGTCACGCCGAAGGCGAAGCCGGAGAGTCCGACGGCGACGCCGACGCCGAGGGCGTCTCTGACGACGGCGCTGTCGGCCTTGGCCGGGGACCCGGCCGGCGGGGCGGCGCCGGGTCTGGGATCGGTGCGTGTCTCTGTCTGTTCTGCCACGCGCCGGACACTAGGAGGACCGCTCCCTTGCGGTCTTGTACGTTCTTGCGCGCTGTTTGGTCCATGCCTTCGCCCTTGCGCCCCATTTGGTCCGCGCCTTCGCCGCCGGGCCGGGAGGACGCGCCGCCATCGGTGGCCGCGGCGGCGCTCCTGGGGACGATCAGGCCGGTGTCGCCTTGAGGAGCGGCGGTCGCCCCGCGGCTCGTCTGGAGGAACGCGCGCGCCATCTCCTCCGTACGGAGCCGTTCGCGCCGGTAGGCGCCGGGGGGCACGCCGACGATCCGTGTGAAGTGGCGGTTCAGGTGCGGCTGGTCGGTGAAGCCGACCGCGAGGGCGGCGTCGGCGGGCGCCGTCCCGGCGTCCAGGAGGAGGCGGGCGCGGCGCACCCGGGCGTCAGTGAGCCAGGTGTGCGGGGGCATTCCGTACGCCTCCTTGAAGGCGCGCAGCAGGGCGAACGGGCCGGTGCCCAGGTGCCGGGCCAGTTCCTCCAGGGTCGGCGGGTCGGTCATCCGCTCCATCAGGACGGCCTGGGCGCGGGCGGCGGTGCGCGCGCCCGCCGTGCGGGGCGTACGGGCCGGGAGCGGGCCGCCGTAGTGGCGCAGCAGGCGGGCGACGGCGACGCGCAGCAGGCTGTCGGCGGCCAGCGCGTTGCCCTCCTCGGCCGCCAGGTGCACGGCGTGGATCAGGTCGGCGGCGTGCGGGTCGGCCGCGACGGTCGTGGTGAACCCGGCGGTGCCGCGCAGGGTGCCGGTTTCGGCGGCGATCTCGGCGACCATCGTGGCGGAGGGGTAGAGCGTGGAGTAGACCCAGCCTTCGGGGGCGCCGGCGCGGGCGGTGTGCGGCACCTCGGGGTTGATCATGACGATGCTGCCGCGCCCGGCCCGTTCGCCGCCTCCGGGCAGCCCGATCTCCTCGATCCCGTCGATGACGGCGGCGACGGTGTACCCGTCGTGCGAGTGGCGCGGGAAGGCGTGCCGGACATAACGGGCGCGCAGCAGGTCCAGGTCCGGCAGCCCGGCGTACCGCCAGTGCCGCGCCCACTCGCGCGGCGCCGGCCCGCCCGCCGCGCGGCCGGGATCGCCGGCGCCCGCCGCGCCCCCGTCCGCCGCTCGCCCTCCGCCCCTGCCCATGACTCCATTGTGCGCCCGCTGTCAGGCCGCTGACCTGCGCGTCCGGCCCGTGGACAGGGGATTGTCAGTGGCCCGGTGCAGGATGGGGACATGACTCGGAGCAGCGCGGCGCTCGACGCCTTCTCCCCCGCCACCCGCGCGTGGTTCACCGGCGCGTTCCCCGCGCCCACCGCGGCGCAGGAGGGCGCCTGGGGTGCCATCGGCGCGGGGTCGGACGTCCTGGTCGTCGCGCCGACCGGCTCCGGCAAGACGCTCGCCGCCTTCCTCGCGTCGCTGGACCGCCTGGCCGCGACGCCCCCGCCCGCCGACCCCAAGAAGCGCTGCCGGGTGCTCTACGTCTCCCCGCTCAAGGCGCTGGCCGTCGATGTGGAGCGCAACCTGCGCAGTCCGCTGACGGGCATCCGGCAGGAGTCCGTACGCCTGGGGCTGCCCGAGCCGGACGTCCGGGTGGGCATCCGCTCCGGGGACACCCCCGCCGCCGAGCGCCGTTCGCTCGCCAACCGCCCGCCGGACATCCTGATCACGACGCCCGAGTCGCTGTTCCTGATGCTGACGTCCACGGCGCGGGAGGCGCTCACCGGCGTCGAGACCGTGATCCTGGACGAGGTGCACGCCGTCGCCGGGACGAAGCGCGGCGCCCACCTGGCCCTCTCCCTGGAACGGCTGGACGAGCTGCTGGACCGCCCCGCCCGCCGGATCGGCCTGTCGGCGACGGTCCGGCCGGTGGAGGAGGTCGCCCGGTTCCTCTCCCCGCAGCGGCGGGTGGAGATCGTCCAGCCGCCGTCGGGCAAGGAGTTCGACCTGTCCGTGGTCGTCCCGGTGGAGGATCTGGGCGAGCTGGGCGGCTCCCCCGTCCAGGAGGGCGAGACCGGCGAGAAGCCCTCCATCTGGCCGCACGTGGAGGAGCGGATCGCCGACCTGGTGCAGGCCCACCGCTCCACGATCGTCTTCGCCAACTCCCGCCGCCTCGCCGAGCGGCTGTGCAACCGGCTGAACGAGATCGCCTACGAACGCGCCACCGGCGAGCCGCTGCCCGAGCACCACTCCCCCGCCGAGCTGATGGCCGAGTCGGGCGCGGCGCGCGGGGCGCCCGCCCTGATGGCCCGCGCCCACCACGGCTCGGTCTCCAAGGAGCAGCGCGCCCAGGTGGAGGAGGACCTCAAGGCGGGCCGGCTGCCCGCCGTGGTCGCCACCTCCAGCCTGGAGCTGGGCATCGACATGGGCGCGGTGGATCTGGTCGTCCAGGTCGAGTCGCCGCCGTCGGTGGCCTCCGGGCTGCAGCGCGTGGGCCGCGCGGGCCACCAGGTGGGCGCGGTGTCCACCGGTGTCGTCTTCCCCAAGTACCGCGGCGATCTGGTGCAGGCCGCCGTGGTCACCGAACGGATGCGGACGGGCGCCATCGAGGCGCTGCGCGTCCCCGCCAACCCGCTGGACGTGCTCGCCCAGCAGATCGTGGCCATGGCCGCGATGGACACCTGGGACGTGGCGGAGCTGCTGGCCGTGGTGCGCCGCGCCGCGCCGTTCGCCGCCCTCCCGGAGTCGGCGTTCACCGGCGTGGTGGACATGCTCGCGGGCCGCTATCCTTCCGACGCCTTCGCCGAGCTGCGGCCCCGGGTGGTGTGGGACCGCGTGGCCCAGACGATCACCGGCCGGCCGGGTGCCCAGCGGCTGGCGGTCACCTCCGGCGGCACGATCCCCGACCGCGGCCTGTTCGGGGTCTTCCTCGCCGGCGCCGACCCGAAGAAGGGCGGCGGCCGGGTCGGGGAGCTGGACGAGGAGATGGTCTACGAGTCCCGCGTCGGCGACGTCTTCACCCTCGGCACGACCTCCTGGCGCATCGAGGACATCACGCGGGACCGCGTCCTGGTCTCTCCCGCCCCCGGCGTGCCCGGCCGGCTGCCCTTCTGGAAGGGCGATCAGCTCGGCCGCCCCCTGGAGCTGGGCCGCGCGCTCGGCGCCTTCCTGCGCGAGATCGGCGCGCTGGCGCCGGAGGCCGCCCGCGCCCGGCTGACGGCGGCGGGCCTGGACGACTGGGCGGCGGGCAACGTCCTGAGCTACCTCGCCGAGCAGCGCGAGTCCTGCGGGCACGTCCCCGACGACCGCACCATCGTCGTCGAGCGGTTCCGGGACGAGCTGGGCGACTGGCGGGTCGTGGTGCACTCCCCCTTCGGCGCGCAGGTGCACGCCCCGTGGGCGCTCGCCCTGGGCGCCCGCCTCTCGGAGCGCTACGGCATGGACGCCCAGGTCATGCACGCCGACGACGGCATCGTGCTGCGGCTGCCGGACGCCGACCTGATGGGCCTGGACCTGCTGGACACCGAGGGCGACCCGGCCGCGCGCGGCGCGGAGTACGACCCGGAGCAGGCCCCCGTCGGCGCCGCCGACGTCGCCTTCGACCGCGGCGAGATCGACCGGGTGGTCACCGACCAGGTGGGCGGCTCCGCCCTGTTCGCCGCCCGGTTCCGCGAGTGCGCCGCCCGCGCCCTGCTGCTGCCCCGCCGCAACCCCGGCAAGCGCACGCCCCTGTGGCAGCAGCGCCAGCGCGCCTCCCAGCTCCTCCAGGTGGCGGGCGAGTTCGGCTCGTTCCCGATCGTCCTGGAGGCCGTCCGCGAATGCCTCCAGGACGTCTTCGACGTGCCGGGCCTGACGGAGCTGATGGGCGACATCGAGGCACGCCGGGTGCGCCTGGTGGAGGTCACCACCCCCGAGCCGTCCCCGTTCGCCCGCTCCCTCCTGTTCGGCTACGTCGCGCAGTTCCTGTACGAGGGCGACTCCCCGCTGGCCGAGCGCCGCGCCGCCGCCCTGTCCCTGGACTCCCGCCTGCTGGCCGAGCTGCTGGGCCAGGCCGAGCTGCGCGAACTGCTGGACGCCGACGTCCTGGCCGAACTGGAACGCGAGCTCCAGTGGCTCACCGACGACCGCCGCGTCAAGGACGCCGAGGGCGTGGCCGACCTGCTGCGGCTGCTGGGCCCGCTCACCGACGCCGAACTGGCCGAGCGCGGCGCCGACCCCGGCTGGGCCAAGGAACTGGCCGGCGCCCGCCGCGCCATCTCCGTGCGCATCGCCGGTCAGGACCACTGGGCCGCCATCGAGGACGCCGGCCGGCTCCGCGACGCGCTGGGCACCGCGCTCCCCGTGGGCGTCCCGGAATCGTTCACCGAGCCCGTCAAGGACCCCCTCGGCGACCTGCTGTCCCGGTACGCCCGCACGCACGGGCCGTTCACCTCCGAGCAGGCGGCCCGCCGCTTCGGCCTGGGCATCGCCGTCACCGACGGCGCGCTGCACCGCCTCACGGCGAGCGGCCGGATCGTCCAGGGCGAGTTCCACCCGTCCGGCGTGGGCCAGGAGTGGTGCGACGCCCAGGTGCTGCGCCGCCTGCGCCGCCGCTCCCTGGCGGCGCTGCGCCACGAGCTGGAGCCGGTGCCGCCCGCCACCCTCGCCGCCTTCCTGCCGCAGTGGCAGCACCTGGGCGCCCACACCCTGCGCGGCATCGACGGACTGGTGCGCGTCGTCGAGCAGTTGCAGGGCGCCCCGGTCCCCGCCTCCGCCCTGGAGAAACTCGTCCTGCCCTCTCGTGTGAGCGACTACGGACCGGCGCTGCTGGACGAACTCACCGCCACCGGCGAGGTCCTGTGGGCCGGCGCCGGCGCGCTGCCCGGCAAGGACGGCTGGATCTCCCTCTACCCCGCCGACGCCGCGCCCCTCCTGCTGCCGCCCCCGCACCCACTGGAACTGACAGCCCTCCACGAGTCCGTGCTCCAGGCCCTCGCGCCCGGGTACGGCCTGTTCTTCCGTCAGATCGCCGATCAGGTGCGCGCCACCACCCACCCCGAGTGCACCGATCCCCAACTGGCCGACGTCATCTGGGACCTGGCCTGGTCCGGCCGCCTGACCAACGACACCCTCGCGCCGCTCCGCGCCCTCCTCGGCTCGGGCCGCACGGCCGGGGCCACCGCGCACCGCGCCAAACGGGCCACCGCCCGCGGCCGGTACGGCACCCTCACCGCCGCCACCGGGCGCACCGGCCGCCCCACCGCGTCCCGCTCCGGCCCGCCCACCGTCTCCGGCCGCTGGTCCCTGCTGCCCGCCCCGGAGCCCGACCCCACCCACCGGGCGCACGCCCTGGCCCGCACGCTCCTGGACCGCCACGGCGTCGTCACCCGCGGCGCGGTCGCCGCCGAGGGCGTCGAGGGCGGGTTCTCCGCCGCGTACCGGGTGCTGTCCGTCTTCGAGGAGACCGGCCAGGCCCGCCGCGGCTACGTCGTGGAGGGGCTGGGCGCCGCCCAGTTCGCGATGGAGGGCGCGGTGGACCGGCTGCGCGCCGTGGGCAACCAGCGCGACCGCGCCGCCGGCGCCCCCGTCCCGGACGCCGACCCGTGGCAGACCGGCGCGCCCGTCCCCGGCACCGACCCGTGGCAGACGCGCGGCCGGCGCCCCGCTCCGCCCCGCACCATCGTTCTCGCCGCCGCCGACCCGGCGAACGCGTACGGGGCCGCGCTCCCCTGGCCCGAGCCCCCCGGCGGCTCCACCCACAAGCCCGGCCGCAAAGCCGGCTCCCTCGTGGTCCTGGTCGACGGCGAACTGACCCTCTACATGGAACGCGGCGGCAAGACCCTCCTGGTCTGGGGCCTGCCGGAGGACGGGACCGGCCCGGCGGACGACCCGGCCGGCGACCGCCCGCGCCAGGCCCTGGAGGCGCTCGCCGCCGCGGCGCGCGCGGGCGCCCTCGGCACGATCACCGTCGAACGCGTCAACGGCACCGCCGCCCTCACCTCCCCCCTGGCCACCCTGGTGGAGGCCGCCGGGTTCCACCCGACACCCCGGGGGTTCCGCCTACGACCTTGAGGAGGCGACAGGCCTGAAGGAGGCAAGCCGGAAGGAGCCAAACCAGAAGGAGACAGACGAGACAGGTCAGAACAAGACAGGCCACGGCGAGTCAGACCGGAACGCGGCAGAGCAGGACACGGCAGGCCAGGACGCGGCACCAACGGCCCGCAGGCCCGGGCCCAACACACCCAGCCGCCCGGGCATCATGGCCTCATGCCCGAAGGTGACACGGTCTGGCGCGCTGCCCACCGGCTCCACGACGCCCTGGCGGCCAAACCGCTGACCCGCTCCGACCTCCGCGTCCCCCGCCTCGCCACCACAGACCTCACCGGCCGCACAGTCCTGGAGGTGGTCCCCAGGGGCAAGCACCTCCTGACCCGCCTCGAAGGAGGCCTGACCCTCCACTCGCACCTGCGGATGGACGGCGCCTGGCAGGTCTACCGCGCGGACGAACGCTGGCGCGGCGGCCCCGCCCACCAGATCCGGGCCGTCCTGGGCACCGCCGACCGCACCGCGGTCGGCTACCGCCTCCCCGTCCTGGAACTCCTGCGGACAGCGGAGGAGGACACGGTCGTCGGCCACCTGGGCCCCGACCTGCTGGGCCCGGACTGGGACCCGGCCGAGGCCCGGCGCCGCCTGCTCGCGGACCCCGGCCGCACGGTCGGCGAAGCGCTCCTGGACCAGCGCAATCTGGCCGGCATCGGCAACGTCTACAAAAGCGAGCTGTGCTTCCTGCTCCGCGTCTCCCCCTGGCTCCCCGTCGGCCGCCTCCCCGACCCCGACCGGGCCCTGACCCTGGCCAGGAAGCTGCTGGAGGCCAACAAGAACCGGGCGGCCCGGGTCACCACCCCCAGCGCCCGCCCCGACCGCCGCCTGTGGGTCTACGGCCGCGCGGGGCAACCCTGCCACCGTTGCGGCACCACCATCCGCGGCGCCGACCAGGGCCCGGCCACCCAGGAACGCGTCACCTTCTGGTGCCCGTCCTGCCAACCGGCACCCGAAAACCTCCCCGGCACGACGCAACCCCCGTCTCCGTACGCCTGACCAGCCGGCAAGCCCGGCGAGACCGCGTCCCCACCGGCCCTCACAGGCGCCCAGGGCCTCACACGAGCGCCCGGCCCCACCACAAGCCCCCGCCCGGCCGCCTCCCCAGCCCGCTCATCGCCACCGGCTCAAGCCCCACCCACCACAGCAGCCACTCCACCCCCGTCCCGCAGGCGCCCAAGACCCCACGCACAAACGCACAAACCTCCCGCCCGCACCACAAACGCCCGCCCTACCCGGCCGCCTCCCCAGCCCGCTCATCACCACCGGCTCAAGCCCCACCCACCACAGCAGCCACTCCACCCCCGCCCCCACCACGAACGCCCGCCCTACCCGGCCGCCTCCCCAGCCCGCTCATCGCCACCGGCCTCGGCCACCTCGTCCACCACGTCAGTCACCCCACCGCCCCCTCCCACCGGCTCCCGCCTCGGCACGCAGTGCACCGGCAACAGGCTCAGCCCCCAGCCCCCGGCCGCCACCACACCCTCGACCACTCCCGAGGCCTCCGGCCACAGCACCCACCGCGTCACGGCCCACCACCACAGCCCCCCGGACACCGCAGCCACCACCCACCGCGCGCCCGACCACCGAGGACCGCCCGCACGCCGGAGCCCGGGGCCCCTCCCGGCCCTCAGCCCGTCCCCCCGCCGCTTCCCCTGATCCGTCCCCCCACCTCGCCGTCCAGCGCCGCCACGTCGAACGCGCCGTCGGTGATCTCACGGGCCAGGTCCACCAGGCGTACCCCGTCCCGCCGGGAACGGTCCTGGAGCGCCTGGAAGGCGTCGCCGGTCCGCACGTCCATGTGCGCGGCCACTTCGGTGACGGCCCGCTCGACGAGCGACCGGCTGCTCCCGACGGCCCGGAGCTGTTCCTTCAGCGCGTCCTCCCCGTCCGCCGCGCCCTGCGAGACCAGCCCCACGGTCGTGAGATCGGCGAACGCCTGGGCCGTCCGCAGTTCCGCGTCACCGGCCGCCCGCGGTCGCGGGTGCATCATGTTGAGCGTCCCGACGACCCGGTTCCGCAGCCGCATCGGGACGGCGGAGAGGGAGCGGTAGCCGTGCGCACGGGCCAGCGGGGTGAACGCCGGCCAGCGGGCCTCGTTCTCCAGGTCCGCCGAGAACTGGACCTCGCCCGTGCGGTAGCAGTCCAAACAGGGGCCCTGCCCGCTCTGGATCTCCCGCAGGTCGAGCTCACGCGCCCGTTCGTCGGAGGTCGCCATGACGACGAGCTTGCCCTGGGGGTCGGCGAGCATGACCCCGCTGGACCGCGCTCCCAGGGCGGTCACGCAGTGCAAGGTCAGTGTGGACAGCAGGTCGATCGCGTCGATGTCGGCGACCAGCGCCTCGGCGAGCCCCACGAAGGCACGCGCGACGCCCTCGTCGTGTCCGTCACCCGCCTCACGCGCGACAGGAACCTCGTGCCCGCCACCCGCCTCACGCCCGGTATGCCCCTCGTGCACGGCACCCGTCTCACGCGCGGCGCGTCCCTCACGCGCGGCGCGTCCCTCACGCACGGCGGGCGCCTCGTGCGCGGCGCGCTCTCCGTGCTCGTTTCGGACCTCGCCCATTCGTCCACCGTAAGCGTTCCGTGACCGCGCCGCCACGCCATGGCGGCGGCCCGCGTCGGCACCCCTTCGGGCGCGACACGGGCCGGGCCGCCGCTCCGGGCGCCGTCGTCGCTCACCGCTCCACGGCGATCGGCGACGGCTCCGCTCAGGCGGCCTCCGCCTGGAACATCCAGTGGTGCTTCTCCAGGTCCGCGGTCACCCCGATGAGGATGTCCTGCGTGACGGGATCGGGCTCGTCCGTGACCTCGATCCGCTCCCGCATCCGGGTGATGACCGCGCCCAGGCCGTCCACCAGGTACTGGACCACGTCGGCGTCCTTGATCCAGCCCTCCGGCGCGGCCTTGATGCCGCTGCTGCCGGCGAGCGTCGCCGCGCGGCCGTCCGGGTTGACCCCGATGGCCGAGGCGCGTTCGGCGACGGTGTCCGCGTGCTGGCGGGCGGTGGCCACCACGTCGTCGAGCTGGAGGTGGACCGACCGGAAGCGGGGGCCGACGACGTTCCAGTGGACCTGCTTGGCCACGAGCGAGAGGTCGACCAGGTCGACGAGCGCTCCCTGGAGGGCGTCCCCGACGGTCTTGCGGTCGGCGTCGGACAGCGTGCTCTTGACGACAGACATCGTTTGCTCCTTTTCCAGGCATTCAAGCGAATGGTCCGATTTGCCCATTCTACAAGCCATCAGCCCTGTCCGAGGAGCGGCTACCCAGCGCGGGTCCCTCGATGCCCGGCTTCGCCGGGCGCCTCCCCCGCCCCACGCCGAGAGCCCCGTCCGCTGGTGCGGACGGGGCTCCGGTGAAGTCTGTGGGGGAGTCTGCCGAGGAGGAGCGGCGGAGGAGCGTCAGGCCGCGACCACGTCCACGGCCTCGGCCGGGGCCTTGATCGACACCCGGTCCTCCGGTACGCCCTTCAGGGACGTCACCTGGGAGGTCACCGACGAGGTCACGGGCAGGGCGTTGAACTTGTGGCGGACCGGTGCCGGCACCGGCTCGCCCACGGCCGCCGAGCGCGCCAGCTCCGCCAGCGCCAGCTCGTCGCTGACCTCGCGCATCAGCTCGGACATCGGCACGTCCAGCGCGTCGCAGATCGCCGAGAGCAACTCGGAGGACGCCTCCTTCTGCCCTCGCTCGACCTCGGACAGGTACCCGAGCGACACCCGGGCGGAGGAGGAGACCTCGCGCAGGGTGCGGCCTTGGCGCTGACGCTGTCGGCGCAGCACGTCACCCAGCAGGCGACGAAGCAGAATCATCGCTGGCTCCCTCCTCGGACCTCGCATCCGGATCCTTCTCGCCCCACCGTACCGCCTTGCGCCTCGGCCGTGCGGGGCACGAGTACGTGTTCACTCAGGGCTGCAAACATCAATTCCCCCCGTGTTGTTCCGTATCCTTTGCCCGCGCATTTTCCGTCAGCTCGTTCAGCAGCAACTCGACCGCCATTCGGACGCTGCTCGCGCGGATGCGGTGCCGATCACCGTCCAGCGCCAACCGTCGTACGCCGCCCGCACCGTCCGGCCCCTGGACCGCGACGAAGACGGTGCCCACGGGCTGCCCGTCTTGGGGCGCCGGACCGGCCACCCCTGTAGTGGCGATACCCCAGTCGGCGCCCAGCACACGCCGTACGCCGTCCGCCATCTGGCGGGCCACCTCGCCGTCCACGGCGCCGCGCGCGGCCAGCAGCGCCCCGTCCACGCCCAGGACCTGCGCTTTCAGCTCGGTCGCGTACGCCGTGACCGAGCCGCGGAAGACCCGTGACGCGCCGGGCACCGCGGTCAGCGCCCCCGCGAGCAGGCCGCCGGTCAGCGACTCCGCCACGGCCAGGCTCTCCCCGCGGGCCACCAGCGCCGCCAGCGCCCCGGCCGCCACCTCCGTGGGGTCTTCGAAGGCGGCATCCGCTCCGGTGGGTCCGTTCCGAGCGGAATCCGTCCCTCCGGTCACGGCGGGCCGGCGGTCCTCGCGTCCCGCCTCCGTCCCGCCGTCGCGGTCACCGCCCCGCGTCACACCGCTCCCCGCTCCGCGCGCTCGCGCGCCGCGGCCCGTTCCCGCGCCAGCCCGGCCCGGCGCAGTACGACCGCCTGCCGGACGTAGTCCAGTCCGGTGACCACCGTGAGCACCACGGCCACCGCCATCACCCACCACCGGAAGGTGGCGAGCGCGCCGTTCAGCGCGAGCACGTACATGCCCACGGCCGTGCCCTGCGCCAATGTCTTGATCTTGCCGCCCCGACTGGCCGGAATCACTCCATGCTTGATCACCCAGAAGCGCATCAGCGTGATGCCCAGCTCCCGGAAGAGGATGACCGCGGTCACCCACCACGGCAGGTCGTCCAGCACCGACAGGCAGATCAGGCCCGACGCCATGATCGCTTTGTCCGCGATCGGATCGGCGATCTTCCCGAAGTCCGTGACCAGGTTGTACTGCCGCGCCAGATGTCCGTCGAACACGTCCGTGATCATGGCGATGGCGAACGCGGCCCACGCGAAGGACCGCCACATCGGGTCGTACCCGTCGCCGTGCATCAGCAGCAGGACGAACGCCGGTACGAGCAGCAGCCGCACCATGGTCAGCACGTTGGCGATGTTCCACAGCCCGGCCTGCCGGACGGCCGACACCGGTCGTGGCCCGCCGGTTGCGGCGGAAGCCGGGACTCCGCTCATCTGCCCGCCTCCTCGGAACACGGTGCACTGCCCGCCGGCAGCACTTCGGTGACCTCGGCGAGAAGATCCACGCCCTCGCTCGCCACGACCTTTGCCACGACCATACGGCCCGGAGCGAGGTCGTGGACATCACGCAGGAGCGTCACGCCGTCGGTCTCCGGTGCCTGGTGGGCGGCCCGTCCGACGACACCGTCCTCGTCGTCCACCCGGTCGACCAGCACCTCGACCGTCTCGCCCAGCCGCTCCTCGGCGCGCTGCGCGGTCAGCTCCTCGGCGAGCCGGGACAGCCGGGCCAGCCGCTCGGCGACCACCTCGGGGTCCACCTTGTTCTCGTAGCCGGCGGCCTCGGTGCCGTCCTCGTCCGAGTAGCCGAAGACGCCGATGGCGTCCAGCCGGGCCGCGCCGAGGAAGCGTTCCAGCTCGGCGAAGTCCGCCTCGGTCTCCCCGGGGAAGCCGACGATGAAGTTGGAGCGGGCGCCGGCTTCGGGCGCCTTCGTACGGATCTGGGCCAGCAGGTCCAGGAAGCTGTCGGTGTCACCGAACCGCCGCATCGCGCGCAGCACCTGCGGTGCCGAGTGCTGGAAGGACAGGTCGAAGTAGGGCACGACCTTGTCGGTTCCGGTCAGGACGTCGATCAGACCCGGTCGCATCTCGGCGGGCTGGAGGTAGCTGACGCGGACCCGCTCGATGCCGTCCACCGCCGCGAGCTCGGGCAGCAGGGTCTCCAGCAGGCGGATGTCGCCGAGGTCCTTGCCGTAGGAGGTGTTGTTCTCGGAGACCAGCATGACCTCCTTCACGCCCTGCTCGGCCAGCCAGCGCGTCTCGCCCAGCACGTCGGAGGGGCGCCGCGAGATGAAGGAGCCGCGGAAGGAGGGGATGGCGCAGAAGGAGCAGCGCCGGTCGCAGCCGGAGGCGAGCTTGACCGAGGCCACCGGGCTGGTGCCGAGCCGGCGCCGCAGCGGGGCGCGCGGGCCGGAGGCGGGCGCCAGGCCCTCCGGAAGATCGGCGGGGCCCTCCTCGGGCGCGGCCTGCGCGTGACCGGGCAGCGCCACCCCGGTGACGGCCTGCCGCTCCGCGGGGCTGATCGGCAGCAGCTTGCGGCGGTCACGCGGCGTGTGCGAAGCGTGCACACCGCCGGCCAGGATCGTGCGCAGCCGGTCGGAGATGTCGTTGTAGTCGTCGAAACCGAGCACACCGTCGGCCTCGGGGAGCGCCTCGGCCAGCTCCTTGCCGTACCGCTCGGCCATGCACCCGACGGCGACCACCGCCTGGGTCCGGCCGTGATCCTTCAGGTCGTTGGCCTCCAGGAGGGCGTCGACGGAGTCCTTCTTGGCGGCCTCGACGAATCCGCAGGTGTTGACGACCGCGACATCCGCGTCGGCGGCGTCCTCGACGAGCTGCCAGCCGTCCGCTGCCAGGCGGCCTGCGAGCTCCTCCGAGTCCACCTCGTTACGGGCGCAGCCAAGAGTGACAAGGGCGACGGTACGGCGTTCGGGCATGGGGCTCAGCCTACTTCGTCCCGGGACCGTCCATCGCTGGCAGGGTTGAGTGCCCCTTCCCACACTCGCGGGTTTCCAGGCCGTCAGCCGCCCCCCAGGCCCCCCGCCGGCGCGTGGACCCCGGCGCCCCCGGAGTCCGTCCGCGACCGGATCAGCCCGCCTGCGGGTCCCCCGGCGTGTAGCTCAGCCGCTCCACGGCGCCCTTGTCGCCCACCTGCTTGATCTCCTTGCCGTTGACGTAGAGCTGGACGGCACCGGCGTTGCCCAGGACCAGGTCGATCCGCTTCTCGTCGGTGAAGGTGCGGGACTGCCCCTGGCGCAGCAGCCCGTCCTCCAGCAGCCGTCCGTTGGCGTCCTTGGCGGAGATCCAGCTCTGCCCGTCCCGCGCGGTGATCTTGATGGTGACCTTGTCCTTCGGGAGCGCGGCGATGGCGCTGTCGGACGGCTCCGGCTTGGGGTCGGCCGTCCTGGCGGGCGCGGAGGTGGTGGGCGCCGGCTCCGCGCCGGCCGTCTCCCCGGCCCGGGCCGCGTCGTCGCGCTTGCCGCCGTCGTGGAACAGGGTGAAGCCGACGAACCCGACGATGGCCACGATCGCCGCCACCATCGCGGCCGTCCAGTTGGGCCGCCGCCGCTCCGGCCGGATCCGCTCGGCCTCGAAGAGCGGCGCGGCGGCGGTCGGCGCCGGCCGGCCCCCGCGCTCGGCGTCGAACCGCTCGATCAACGGCTCCGGGTCCAGCCCCACCGCGCGGGCGAGCGTCCGCAGGTGCCCCCGGGCGTAGACGTCGCCACCGCAGCGCGAGAAGTCGTCCTGCTCGATCGCCTGGACGATGGGAATCCGTACCCGCGTGGCCGTACTGACCTCGTCGACGGTCAGCCCCGCGGCGATACGGGCCTGCTGGATGACGCGGCCGATGGAAGGCCGGTCCTCTTGGGGGGAGTTGCCGATGGACACGGGGGCGCCTTTCGAGCGTGTAGCCACCTGCTGGAGGTTCAGTCTAGGGGTGGAACGAAAGGGTCGGGCAAGCGGGAAGACGGACTTTGTACGCCATCGGAAGCGACCGGACACCGCGCCACGGAGCCAACGATGGAGCACTGTGGTACCGCCTCCCCCAACTTGACGTGTCTGGTGGAGAAACGGTTGCTTTCGATCCCCCGGGAGTGGCCGCGGGACCGTTTTCCCGAACGGCTAGACGGGCGCCTCCCCACGGATCAAGGCCAGTACGCCGTCGAGTTCGTCCGGTTTCACCAGGACGTCCCGGGCCTTGGACCCCTCGCTCGGGCCGACGATGTTCCGCGACTCCATCAGGTCCATCAGCCGGCCCGCCTTGGCGAACCCCACGCGCAGCTTGCGCTGGAGCATGGACGTGGACCCGAACTGGGTGGAGACCACCAGCTCGGCCGCCTGGCACAGCAGATCGAGATCGTCCCCGATGTCCTCGTCGATCTCCTTCTTCCGCTCCGTGCCGACCATGACGTCCTCACGGAAGACCGGCGCCATCTGCTCCTTGCAGTGCCGGACGACCGCCTGGACCTCTTCCTCCTGGACGAACGCGCCCTGCATGCGGACCGGCTTGTTCGCGCCCATCGGCAGGAACAGGCTGTCGCCCTTGCCGATGAGCTTCTCGGCGCCCGGCTGGTCGAGGATGACCCGGCTGTCGGCCAGCGAGGAGGTCGCGAACGCCAGCCGCGACGGCACGTTGGCCTTGATCAGACCCGTGACGACGTCCACCGAGGGCCGCTGCGTGGCGAGCACCAGGTGGATGCCGGCGGCCCGGGCGAGCTGGGTGATCCGGACGATCGAGTCCTCGACGTCCCGGGGCGCGACCATCATCAGGTCCGCCAGCTCGTCCACGATCACCAGCAGGTACGGGTACGGCGCCAGCTCGCGCTCGCTCCCCGGCGGCGGCTGCACCTTGCCGGACCGCACCGCCGCGTTGAAGTCGTCGATGTGCCGGAACCCGTACGCCGCCAGGTCGTCGTAGCGCAGGTCCATCTCCCGCACCACCCACTGGAGCGCCTCGGCCGCCTTCTTGGGGTTGGTGATGATCGGCGTGATGAGGTGCGGGATCCCCTCATAGGCCGTCAGCTCCACGCGCTTGGGGTCCACCAGCACCATCCGCACCTCGTCCGGCGTGGCACGCGCCATGACGGAGGTGATCAGGCAGTTGATGCAGGAGGACTTGCCGGAGCCGGTGGCACCGGCGACCAGGATGTGCGGCATCTTGGCCAGGTTCGCCGAGACGTAGCCGCCCTCGACGTCCTTGCCCAGCGCGACGAGCATCGGGTGGTCGTCCCCGACCGCCTCCGCCGAGCGCAGCACGTCCCCGAGGTTGACCATCTCGCGGTCGCTGTTGGGGATCTCGATCCCGACCGCGGACTTGCCGGGGATCGGACTTATGATGCGGACGTCCGGACTGGCCACCGCGTAGGCGATGTTCTTGGCCAGGGCGGTGATCTTCTCCACCTTGACCGCCGGTCCGAGCTCCACCTCATAGCGGGTGACCGTCGGGCCGCGGGTGAAACCCGTCACCGCCGCATCGACCTTGAACTCCTTGAAGACGTTCGTCAGCGAGGCCACCACGGCGTCGTTCGCGGCGCTGCGCGTCTTGCCCGGGCCGCCGCGCGCGAGCAGGTCCAGGGAGGGCAGCGCGTAGGTGATGTCGTTGGAGAGCAGGAGCTGCTCGGCGCGGGCCGGGAGCTCCCCGGCGGGCTCGGGCGCGGGCTTGGTGAAGTCCGGCACCGGGAGCGTGCGCTCCGGCGCCGGCTCCTCCGTCCGCGCGTCCGGCACCGTCTCGGCCGCGCGCGCGGGCTCGGCGCGCCGCGCCTCCTTGCGCCGCCCCCGGGCGGGCCGCTCCGCCTCCCCGTCCGCGTCGCCGTCCGCCGCCCGCGTGTGCTCCGCCGGCCGCTCCGCGGAGACCGAGCTGCTCAGGTCGGCGACCAGCGGCGAGGGCTGCACGCCGTGCAGCACCGCGCCGTCCAGCGCGGCGGCGGCAGCGGCGGCCACGTCCACCGCGTCCATGGGCCGGTCGGCGCCGGGCTGGACCGGCGTGCGGCGCGGGCGGCGGCGCCGCGCCGGCGCCTCCTCCACCGCGTCCGGTCCGCCGTACGCGTCCGGATCCACCTGCCGGGTGCGCCGCCCCGGGCGCTCCCGCCATTCGTCGGCGAACTCCGCGGCCTCCCCGGCCGCGGGCTCCGGCTCGTGGACCTCCAGGATGCCCAGCCGGGCGCCGAGCAGCCGCAGCCGCTGCGGGATGGCGTTGACGGGCGTGGCGGTGACGACCAGCAGCCCGAAGACGGTGAGCAGCGCCAGCAGCGCCACGGCCAGCGTCTGGCCGACCGTGAAGATCAGGGGTTTGGACGCGACCCAGCCGAGATACCCGCCGGCGTCCTTTATGGCCTCTATGCCGTCGCCCCGGCCCGGCGAGCCGCAGGCGATGGCAACCTGCCCCAGGACGCCCAGGACCAGCGCGGACAGGCCGATGATGATCCGCCCGTTGGCCTCGGGCCGCTCCGGATGCCGGATGAAGCGCACCGCCATGCCGCCGAGCAGCACCGGGACCACCAGGTCCAGCCGCCCGAAGGCGCCCGTCACCAGCAGCTCGACCAGATCCCCGACCGGCCCGCTGAGGTCGGACCAGGTGCCCGCCGCGACGACCAGCGCGAGGCCGAGCAGCGCCAGCGCCAGGCCGTCCTTGCGGTGGGCCGGATCCAGGTTCCGCGCGCCGCGCCCGAACCCGCGCAGCAGCGCGCCGACGCCGTGCGCCAGCCCGAGCCAGCAGGCCCGGACCAGGTGGTAGACGCCGCCGGTCGCGGACGGCGCGGGCTTGGGCGCCGGCTTCCGGGCGGCGGGCTTCCTCGCCGGCGCCTTCTTGGCCGGGGCGCTCTTCTTCGCGGGTGCTTTCCCGGCGGGCGGCTTCTTCCTCGCGACGGCCTTCTTGGCGGCGCCTCCGGACTGCCCGGCGCGCGGCTTCGAGGGTCCCGCCGTGCTCGGAGAACCCTTGCCGGACGTACGTGAGGCCATGGTGACGAGATTACAGGCGACTGCTGACAGAGACACGAGTGCTCAGGCCCAGCGGCCTCGTCGTGTCGTACGCCTGTCTGGTGAGGGGGCGTCACCCGCCCGGCAGGCCCTGAGGGGGTGTCACCTGCCGGGCGCGCCGCACCCCTCGCGCGGCTGATCCCGCGTCAGCGCGGCACGGAAGCCGGGCGGACCGCTACGCGGCGCCGTCGTCCGACGCCCCCGGCTCCAGCGCGTCCAGCGCCCGCCGCAGCCCGCTGAGCTTGCGCTCCAGGTGTGCGGCCGTCGCGACGGCCGCCGCGTCTGCGGACTCGTCGAGCTGCTTGGTCAGCGCCTCGGCCTGCTCCTCCACGGCGGCCAGCCGCGCGGACAGCTCGGCCAGCAGCCCCACCGGCTCGCCGGCCTCGGCGCCGTCCGGCCGGCCGCCCTCCAGCTGGAGGCGCAGCAGCGCGGCCTGCTCCCGCAGTTGGCAGTTCTTCATGTACAGCTCGACGAAGACCGACACCTTGGCGCGCAGCACCCACGGGTCGAAGGGCTTGGAGATGTAGTCCACCGCGCCCGCCGCGTAGCCGCGGAAGGTGTGGTGCGGACCGTGGTTGATGGCGGTGAGGAAGATGATCGGGATGTCGCGCGTGCGCTCCCGCCGCTTGATGTGCGCGGCCGTCTCGAAGCCGTCCATCCCCGGCATCTGCACGTCGAGCAGAATCACCGCGAAATCGTCGGTGAGCAGCGCTTTGAGCGCCTCCTCCCCGGACGATGCCCGCACCAGTGTCTGATCGAGCGCCGAGAGGATCGCCTCCAGCGCCAGCAGATTCTCCGGCCGGTCATCGACCAGGAGGATCTTGGCCTTCTGCACCATGGCCCGTCCTCCTCGCCCCGGCAATGCGCCGGACGCCGCCCCAGAGGACGACTCCGTCATGCCGCCCGTCCTTGTGCCGGTCATCGTAGCCGCACCCCGCCTGTCGCCACACCCTGTCACCGCGATGTCACTGTGCACGTAGCACAAACGCGGTGGGGGACCAGAAGGTTCCCCGAATACCGCTTTCCCACACACACCCGGCCACACCGAGTGAGCGTCCGGGCCCGCCGGGTGGTCCCGGCGGGCCCCCTCGTCACCGCGTCCGCATCCATTGCTCCATCACCGTGAGCAGATGGTCGGTGTCCACCGGTTTGGTCACGTAGTCCGAGGCCCCGGACTCGATGCTCTTCTCCCGGTCGCCCTTCATCGCCTTGGCCGTCAGGGCGATGATGGGCAGCCCGGCGAACTGGGGCATCCGCCGGATCGCGGCAGTCGTCGCATAACCGTCCATTTCCGGCATCATGATGTCCATCAGGACGAGCACCACGTCGTCGTGCTGCTCCAGGACCTCGATGCCCTCCCGGCCGTTCTCCGCGTACAGCACCGACAGTCCGTGCTGCTCCAGCACGCTGGTCAGCGCGAAGACGTTGCGGATGTCGTCGTCGACGATCAGCACCTTCTCACCGCGGAACCCGCCGTCGAAGCCGCCGGACCGGGAGGAACCGGACGCCCCCGAGGACGGCGCCTCCTGGCCGTTGCCCATCCAGGGCTCCTCACTGGCCGCCGGGGGATGCGGCACCGCCGAGACCGGGCCGGGCCGCTGCGTCAGTTCGGGCCGCCGGGCGGGCGGCGACACGCTCCGCCGGCGCCGCCGGCCCAGGCTCGCCACGCCTGCGTGCGCCCGCCCCTCGTCCCGCGACGGCTCGCCCTCCGCCGGCTGCTGCCCGAGTTCCGCGTCGCGCGCCTCCGCGTCCATGGCCAGCCCGCCCGCGACCAGTTGCGGGTACCCCTGCGGGGGCAGTCCGCCCGGGTTGTGCGGCAGGTAGAGCGTGAAGGTCGAGCCGCGCCCCGGCTCGCTGGCGGCGTGGATCTCGCCGCCGAGCAGCCGGGCGATCTCCCGGCTGATGGACAGGCCGAGCCCGGTGCCGCCGTACTTGCGGCTGGTCGTGCCGTCCGCCTGCTTGAACGCCTCGAAGATGACCCGCATCTTGCTGGCCGCGATGCCGATGCCGGTGTCGGTCACCGAGAAGGCGATCATGTCGGCGTCCGGGTCGCGCAGCGAGCCGTGCTCCAGCAGGTGTTCGCGGATGGCCGCCGGCACGTCGTCGCCGGCCGGCCGGATGACCAGTTCGACGGCGCCGCTGTCGGTGAACTTCACCGCGTTCGCCAGCAGGTTGCGCAGCACCTGGAGGAGGCGCTGCTCGTCGGTGTGCAGCGTCGCGGGCAGCTCCGGGGAGACCCGGACGGAGAAGTCCAGGCCCTTCTCGGCGGTCAGCGGCCGGAACGTGGCCTCGACGTAGTCCACCAGCTGCACCAGGGCGATCCGGGTCGGGCTGACGTCCATCTTGCCCGCCTCGACCTTGGACAGGTCCAGGATGTCGTTGATCAGCTGGAGGAGGTCGGAGCCCGCCCCGTGGATGGTCTCGGCGAACTCGACCTGCTTGGGCGAGAGGTTGCCCTCCGCGTTGTCGGCCAGCAGCTTCGCCAGGATCAGCAGGGAGTTCAGCGGCGTGCGCAGCTCGTGCGACATGTTCGCCAGGAACTCCGACTTGTAGCGCATCGAGACCGCGAGCTGCCCGGCGCGCTCCTCCAGGACCTGCCGCGCCTCCTCGATCTCGGTGTTCTTCACCTCGATGTCGCGGTTCTGCTGCCGCAGTTGCTTGGCCTTCTCCTCCAGTTCGGTGTTGGACAGCTCCAGCGCCTTCTGACGGCTTTCCAGCTCGGCGGACCGCTCCTTGAGCTGCTTGGTCAGCTCCTGCGACTGCTTGAGCAGCACCTCGGTGGTCTGGTTGACCGAGATGGTGTTCACACTGGTCGCGATCATCTCGGCGATCTGGCTGAGGAAGTCCTTCTGGATCTGCGTGAACGGCTGGAAGGAGGCCAGCTCGATCACGCCGAGGACCTTGTCCTCGAACAGGACCGGCAGCACGATCAGGTTCGCCGGCGGCGCCTCCCCGAGCCCCGAGGAGATCTTCAGGTACCCGGTGGGGACGTTCTCCACCAGGATCGTGCGCTTCTCCTGGGCGGCCGTTCCGATCAGGCCCTCCCCCGGCCCGAAGGACGTCGGCATCGATCCGGTCGAATAGCCGTACCCGCCGGTCAGCCGCAGCTCGTAGTCGCCCGACTCGTCGCCGTCGGCCACGATGTCCTGCGTGCTGTTGGGGTGCACGGCCAGGAAGAAGGCGCCGTGCTGCGCCGAGACCGCCGGGGACAGTTCGGACATGATGAGCTTGGCCACGTCCTTCAGGTCGCGGCGGCCCTGCATCAGGTTGGAGATCCGGGCCAGGTTGCCCTTGAGCCAGTCCTGCTCCTCGTTGGCGAGGGTGGTCTCCCGGAGCGTGGCGATCATCGTGTTGATGTTGTCCTGGAGCTCCAGGATCTCGCCCGCCGCGTCCACGTCGATCTTCACGTTGTGGTCGCCGAGCGTCACCGCGGCGGCCACCGCGGCGATGGCGCGGACCTGGCGGGTCAGGTTGCCCGCCATCTCGTTCACCGATTCGGTCAGGTCCTTCCACGTCCCGGCCACGCCGCGCACCTGCGCCTGCCCGCCGAGCTGACCTTCCGTACCGACCTCGCGCGCCACCCGCGTGACCTGCTCCGCGAACGAGGAGAGCTGGTCCACCATCGTGTTGATGGTCGTCTTCAGCTCCAGGATCTCGCCCCGGGCGTCGATGTCGATCTTCTTGGTGAGGTCGCCCTTGGCGATGGCCGTGGTGACCATGGCGATGTTGCGGACCTGGCCGGTGAGGTTGTTGGCCATCGAGTTCACGGACTCGGTGAGGTCCTTCCACGTCCCGGCCACGCCGGGCACCCGGGCCTGGCCGCCCAGGATGCCGTCCGTGCCCACCTCGCGCGCCACCCGCGTGACCTCGTCGGCGAACGAGGACAGCGTGGTGACCATGGTGTTCACCGAGTCGGCGAGCTGCGCGACCTCGCCGCGCGCCTCCACCGTGACCTTCTTGGTCAGGTCGCCGTTGGCGACCGCCGCGGACACCTGGGAGATGTTGCGCACCTGAATGGTCAGATTGTTCGCCATCAGGTTGACGTTGTCGCTGAGGTCCTTCCAGATGCCGGTGACCCCCGGCACCCGGGCCTGCCCGCCGAGCTGCCCCTCGGTGCCGACCTCGCGTGCCACCCGCGTGACCTGCTCGGCGAAGGAGGAGAGCTGGTCGACCATCGTGTTGACGGTCGTGACGAGTTCGAGGATCTCGCCCTTCGCGTCCACGGTGATCTTCTTGGACAGGTCGCCGCGCGCCACGGCCGTGGTGACCTCGGCGATGTTGCGGACCTGCGACGTCAGGTTGTTCGCCATGAAGTTGACGGACTGTGTGAGGTCCTTCCACGTCCCGCTGACGCCCTGCACCTCCGCCTGGCCGCCGAGGATGCCCTCGGTGCCGACCTCGCGCGCCACCCGCGTGACCTGCTCCGCGAACGAGGAGAGCTGGTCCACCATCGTGTTGAGGGTGTTCTTCAGCTCCAGGATCTCGCCGCGCGCGTCCACGTCGATCTTCTGCGACAGGTCACCGCGCGCCACCGCCGTCGCGACCTGCGCGATGTTGCGCACCTGGGCGGTGAGGTTGCCCGCCATGCCGTTGACGGAGTCCGTCAGATCGCGCCACACACCCGCGACGCCCGGGACCTGCGCCTGACCGCCGAGCCGGCCGTCCGTGCCGACCTCGCGGGCGACCCGGGTGACCTGCTCGGCGAACGCGGAGAGCTGGTCGACCATCGTGTTGATGGTGTTCTTCAGCTCCAGGATCTCGCCCCGGGCGTCCACGTCGATCTTCTGCGACAGGTCGCCGCGCGCCACCGCCGTGGTGACCTGCGCGATCTGGCGGACCTGCGACGTCAGGTTCCCCGCCATGAAGTTGACGGAGTCCGTCAGCTCCTTCCAGGTGCCGCTGACGCCGTCCACCCGGGCCTGACCGCCGAGCCGCCCCTCCGTCCCGACGTCCCGCGCCATCCGCGTGACCTGGTCCGCGAAGGACGACAGCTGGTCGACCATCCGGTTGACGGTCTCCTTGAGCTGGAGCATCTCGCCGGAGACATCGACGGTGACCTTCTGGGACAGGTCGCCGTTCGCCACCGCCGTCGTCACCTGCGCGATGTTGCGGACCTGCCCGGTGAGGTTGCGGAACGCGGTGTTCACCGAATCGGTGAGGTCCTTCCACGTCCCCGCCGCACCCGGCACCGCCGCCTGACCGCCGAGCTCGCCCTCGACCCCGATCTCGCGTGCGACGCGCGTCACTTCGGCGCCGAACGCGGAGAGCTGGTCGACCATCGTGTTGACGGTGTTCTTCAGCTCCAGCATCTCCCCGGCCACGTCGACCGTGACCTTCTGGGACAGGTCGCCGTTCGCCACCGCCGTCGTCACCTGCGCGATGTCCCGCACCTGGGCGGTGAGGTTGCGGAACGCGGTGTTCACCGAATCGGTGAGGTCCTTCCACGTCCCCGCCGCGCCCGGCACCTGCGCCTGGCCACCGAGCTGCCCCTCGGCCCCGACCTCGCTGGCCACCCGCGTGACCTCGTCCGCGAAGGTGCGCAGCGTCTCAGTCATCGTGTTGATCGTTTCGGCCAGTTGCGCGACCTCGCCGCGCGCGCTGACCGTGACCTTCTGGGACAGGTCGCCGTTGGCCACCGCCGTCGTCACCTGCGCGATGCCGCGCACCTGGGCGGTGAGGTTGCCCGCCATCAGGTTCACCGAATCGGTCAGGTCCTTCCAGACCCCGGCCACACCCGGAACCTGCGCCTGACCGCCCAGCTCGCCTTCCGTCCCCACCTCACGGGCGACACGCGTCACCTCGGAGGCGAACGAGGAGAGCTGGTCCACCATCGTGTTGACGGTGTTCTTCAGCTCCAGCATCTCCCCGGCCACGTGCACCGTGACCTTGCGGGACAGGTCTCCCTTGGCCACCGCCGTCGTCACCAGGGCGATGTCCCGCACCTGAGCGGTGAGCCGGGACGCCATCGTGTTGACGGACTCGGTCAGGTCCTTCCAGGACCCGGACATGCCGCGCACCCGCGCCTGCCCGCCGAGCTTGCCCTCCGTGCCGACCTCGCTGGCGACCCGCGTCACCTCGTCCGCGAAGGCCGAGAGCTGGTCCACCAGTCCGTTGACGGTGCGCCCGACCTTCAGGAACTCGCCGCGCAGCGGATGCGCCGGCGACCCGTCCGTACCGCGCGAGCGCAGGTCCATCCGCTGGTCGAGGTCGCCCTCGGACACCGCCGAGAGCACCCGTCCCACCTCGGAGACGGGCCGTACGAGGTCGTCCACCAGGGCGTTGGACGCGTCGATCGCCGCCGCCCACGAGCCCTCGCAGGCGCCGGCCGCGAGCCGTTCCGTGAGTTTTCCCTCACGGCCCACGACCCGGCGCACCCGCGCCAGCTCTCCCGTCAGATGCAGATTGCGGTCCGCCACCTCGTTGAAGACGGCCGCGATCTCCGACATCACGCCCTCGCCGGAGACCGTGAGCCGCTTGCGGAAATTCCCGTCGCGCATCGCGACCAGAGCGACCAACAGCCGGTTCAGCGCAGCCGTATCCACTTCGGTCGTCCCGTTGCTCCGGGAACGTCCGCCTTTCGCGCGCGTGCTCACGCCCCGCGCCGCCGCGCCAGACTCCACCGTGTCCCTCCCGCAGGGTCGACCGTTCTCACCGGGCCTTCTCTATGAGCTTGCCCAGTGTTTCACCGTGGCCCAACCAGGCCATAACAGTTCGGCAGCATCGCATACCGTCCGCGACGCGACGGGACGGCCGACTGGCGCGACCGGCATCCGCGAGCGCGGCGAAGGTAAGTAACCTGGCAGACGGCCGTCCACCCATCCCGGCCACCCAGCACGGGCAGCGGGCGAGCACAACAGCTATCCGGAGGGGCGCCGCGATGATGGTGGAGCAGATCACCGACACATGTTTGAGGAGACCAGTGATCACCGCGCGCGCCGCCGCCAGCTTCGAGCCGGTCGGGCGCTCGGTCGCCGCGGCCCGCGCCTTCGTCCGCGACGCCCTCCAGGGCTGGGGTTACGGCGACATCATCGACGACGCGGTCGTGCTGACCAGCGAACTGGTCACCAACGCCGTGGTGCACGCCGGCACCGCCGCCGACGTCCTGTGCCTGCGCACGGAGAACGGCGTCCGCATCGAGGTCGCCGACCGCTACCCAGAACGCGAGGTCCCCCTCCAGGGCACCGCCCGCACCATCGCCCACCCCGACCGCGAGGGCGGGCGCGGGCTGCTGCTGTGCGGCGCGCTGGCCAGCCGCTGGGGCGTGGAGTACACCGCCGCTCGCAAACACGTCTGGTTCCAGCTCGACCTGCCCGACCGGCCCGCCGGCACCCGCTCGGCGGGCCCCGCGCTGCCCGTCGACGCGCTGCCCGCCGCGGACAGCCGGGTGCGGGTGGCCGTCGTCCAGGTCGACCGCGGCGGCTGCGTCAGCCACTGGAACGAGGACGCCGAGGACCTCTTCGGGTACGGCCCCGAGCAGGTCGCCGGCAAGCCGCTCACCGACTTCGCCGCCTGGCCGCACACCCCCGGCACCGGCACCGGCATCGCCGAGGCGCTGCTGCTCTCCCGCTGGGAGGGCTCCTACGGGATGCGCGGCGCGGACGGCCGCGTCGTCCCCGTCTACGCCTCCCACCTGCGCGTCCGCGACTCCGACGGCGAGCCCTCCACGGTCTGCCTGCTGGTGCGGGACCACGAGCGCGCCGTCCTGCAGAGCCCGCAGCGCGCCCCCGCCCCCGACACCGCCCAGCGGCCCGAGGGCCGGGTCCCCACCGACCCGTTCGAGGTCTTCATCGGCTCCCCCGCCCCCGACGACCTCGACGGACTCCTCCAGCGCACCGTCGAACGCGCCCGCGACATGCTCGACGGCGACGCCGCCTACCTCCTCCTGGCCACCGACGACGAGACCGAACTGGAGGTACGGGCCTCCACCGGCCTGCCCTCCGCCCGCCAGCGGTTCGCCCGCGTCCCCGTCGAGGCGGGTTCCGGACGCTACGGCTCGGCCCGGATGCCGGTCGTGCACGACGACCTCACGGCGGTCCCGGGCGCGGTGCCGCTGCTGGGCGGGACGGGCATGCGGTCGGTGGTCACCGTCCCGCTGAAGGTCGAGGGACGGCTCACCGGCTCGCTCGGCGTCGCCGCCGAGGCCCCCGGCCGGTACACGAACGAGGAGGCGCTGCGACTCCAGTTCGCCGCCGACCGGATCGCCCTGGCCGTCGAACGCGCCCGGCTCACCGAGCTCGAACGGCTCCGCCGCGGCTCCCTGTCCTTCCTCGTCGAAGCCTCCGACCTGCTGGCCGGCACGTTGGACCGGGACCAGACGCTGGCCCTGATGGCGCAGATGACGGTGCCCACCCTCGCCACCTGGTGCGCGGTGTACACCGTGGCCGACCCGGCGTCCGACCCGGAGCTGTCCTACGTCCTGCACGAGGACGAGGACCGCATCGACGGCCTGAAGACCCTGCTCGGCAAGGTCCCCCCGCCGGAACCGGTGCCCACCCCGGGCGCCCGCGTGTGGGCCACCCCGTCCGAGGCCGCCCACAACGCGGCCCTGCGCACGTCGCTGCGCAGCCTGGGCCTCGGCGACGCGGCCTACCCCGCCCCGGGCCCCGGCGCCAGCCTCGCCACCGCCTCCGCGGTCGGCGGGGAGACGGTGGTCCTGCCGCTGGTGGCGCGCAACCGCGTCATCGGCATGCTCACGCTCGGCAAGCCCGCCGAGGAGCGCTTCCGCCAGGAGATCCTGGAACTGGCCGAGGACCTCTCCCGCCGGGCGGCCCTGGCGCTGGACAACGCCCGGCTGTATTCGGAACGCACCGCCATCAGCCAGTCCCTCCAGCGCAGCCTGCTCCCCCCGGAGCTGCCCGAGGTGCCCGGCGTCGAGGTCGACGTCATCTACCGGGCCGCCGGCGAGGGCAACGAGGTCGGCGGCGACTTCTACGACCTCTTCCCGATCCGGGACGGCGCGTACGGCTTCGCCATCGGCGACGTCTGCGGGACGGGCCCGGAGGCCGCCGCGGTCACCGGCCTGGCCCGGCACGCGCTGCGGCTGCTGGCCCGCGAGGGGTTCGGCGGCCCCGCCGTCCTCGAACGGCTGAACGCCGCCATCCTCGACGAGGGCGCGCGCAGCCGCTTCCTCACCCTGCTCTACGGCGAACTGTGGCCGCAGGAGGACGGCAGCGCCGTGCTCAAGGTCGTCTGCGCCGGTCACCCGCTGCCACTGCGGCTGCGCCAGGACGGGACGGTCCTGCCGGCCGCCGAGCCCCAGCCGCTGCTCGGCGTCATGGAGGACCTGGAGCTGTACGAGCAGACGGTCACCCTCGACCCGGGCGACGTGCTGCTGTGCGTCACCGACGGCGTCACCGAGCGCCGCGAGGGCACCCGGATGCTCGGCGACGACGGCCTCGCCGAGGTGCTCACCACGTGCACCGGCCTGACCGCGGGCGCGGTGGCCGCCCGCATCCTGCGGGCCGTGGAGCGGTTCGCCGCCGAACCCGCCTCCGACGACATGGCCATCCTCGCCATGCGCGTCCCCGAAATCCCGCACCCCGCGGAATCCCTCTGACCGCCGGGCGGGGGATCACAATCCCCCGCCCTCACCTCCCGCGTCAAAAGCACGAACGGAACCGGCAAAGGGAAAGGCCCCCACCATTCGGTGGGGGCCTTTCCCTTACTGGAGCCCCAATACGGAATCGAACCGTAGACCTTCTCCTTACCATGGAGACGCTCTGCCGACTGAGCTATTGGGGCCTGTCGACGGAATTAATCATACATGCTGTGAGGCATGCTCCCGACCACCTCGACATGGGCCGCGCCCAGGCGGTGCCGGATTGCGGCCAGAGGGCGCAGATTGCGGCGGCCTCGAATGTCAGAGAGCGGGCTGCAGCAGACCGCCGAGCGCATTGCAAAGACTCGCCATTCGGGCGAGCTCTCGCCGCGACCACCCCGCGGGGAGCGACAGCGCGAGCGTCTCGTCCACCGCGCGCTCGGTCCTCGGCAGCCACAGCTCTCCGCGCAGCCCCGGCAGCCGGTACAACGGCACGCGCACCGGCACCCGGCAGGCCACGCCCCGCGCCCGCAGCGCCCGCGCGAACGCGTCCCGGTCCGGGCGCCCGTTGCCCGGCACCCGCACCACGTACTGCCGGTACGTGTGGCCGGGCACCGCCGCGGGCGGCACCACGCCACTGAGCCGCGCGTTCAGGTACGCGGCCTGCATCCGCCGCCGCTCCGGCCAGGCCGGCCCCTCGTCCGGATCGGTCTCCGGGTCGTCCTTCTCGACGAGCAGCAGCTCGTGCCGCTCGGCGACCGCGCGGAGCCGCGCCAGGTCCGCCGGGTGGCCGAAGCGGTGGACGGCGACGACCGCGGTGGTCCGCGGTGTCACCGCGGCCGCCACGGCCTCCGGGTCCAGACAGAGGCTTTCCGCCTCCACATCGGCGAAGACCGGCACCGCACCGGCCTGGACGACGGCTTCCGCCACCCCCGGATTGCCGAACGCCGGGACGACGACCTCGTCGCCCTCGCGTATACCGGCCTCCCCGAACACTCCCAGTGTCCCCATACGACGGATCATCACCATGTCAGATGAACGGGGAGTGACGTGCCCCACACCAGCCGGCGAATACAAAAAAGCTCCGGTTCCCGGACCGAGGTCCAGAAACCGGAGCTTCTTCAAAAATTGTTCGGCGGCGTCCTACTCTCCCACAAAGTCCCCTCTGCAGTACCATCGGCGCTGAAAGGCTTAGCTTCCGGGTTCGAAATGTAACCGGGCGTTTCCCTAACGCTATAACCACCGAAACACTATGAAATTAACACACCCAACCAATAGCGGGTCGTAACTTCAGAACCAACACAGTGAACGCGAGCAACTGAGGACAAGCCCTCGGCCTATTAGTACCAGTCAACTCCACCCGTTACC
>NZ_JBEXNM010000022.1:0-119984 GCF_040611095.1 Streptomyces sp. NPDC003077
GGTGGGGGCGCTTGGCCTATGCCGACTAACGGCAGGCGCAACGTAGGTTCGTCACCACGTATCACTGCGTGGACATCCCCGACCCGTCATCGAGAACGAACCAGACGCCTTTACGAAGAGGCCCCCGGGGCCCCGTCCGGAAGACGCCCCAGTCCGAGGCGAGCGCGGCGACGAGGCACAGCCCGCGCCCGCCCCCTTCCTCCGGCCCGGCCTTGCGCACGCACGGCCACTGAGGGGAGTTGTCCCACACCGAGCCCCGGACGAAGGTCGGTTCGACCACGACCTCCAGGTCCACGCGGGGGGCGCGGGTGTGGCGCACGACGTTGGTCACCAGCTCGGCCACGATGAGCTGCGCGTCGTCGATGTACTTCTGGTGACCGGTCACGCTGAGCAGGACGGAGATCCAGTTACGCATCAGCTTGGGGGCGAGTGTGTCGCGGGGGGCACGCAGTTCGAACGGGCGGCGGTGCGCGGGTGGTACCAGGAGGGGTGCGAGTGGTGGGGGGTGCATGGCTGATCTCCCAACGCGGGTTCGATTCGCGCTGCTCGTCACCGTGGCTCGACCGCACGCGAGTTCGGTCAACTCGCTTTCGTACGGCTGCACTTCGGGATTCCTTCGACGTGCCGCGCGGTACGGGGAGGACCATAGGGGGCGGCACTCAAGTACCGCAAGGGTGAGGCGAACAGCTCACCCTTGCGGTTGGTCTCGTGCCGCGATCGGCGGCAAACTGCTCACCGAGGACGAAGGAGAGGCGCCATGCCGGGACGGAGCTACCCAACCGCTCGCCAACGACGGTTGGGCGCAGAACTACGCAAGATGCGGGAACGAGCCGGCATGTCCGGCGCCGAAGCCGCCGCGTTCCTGGGCGGACAACGCGCACAGATCAGCCACATCGAGTCGGGACGGTTCGGCGTTAGCGCAGACCGAGTTCGCCGCCTCGCCTCTCATTACTCGGCGACCGACCGGCACCTGATCGATGCCCTCGCCGCCATGGCTGATGAGCGCGGGAAAGGCTGGTGGGAGGAATACCGCGGCATCCTCGCACCCGAGTTTTTGGACCTGTCGGAACTGGAACATCACGCCAGCTATCTTCGAAGCATTCAGTTGATGGTTATCCCAGGCATCTTCCAGACCGAATCCTACGCGCGATCACTGATCAGCAGCGGCATTGACGATTTGCCCGGTTCGGAAATAGACGCTCGGGTTCAGCACCGGATGCAGCGGCGGCGGATCTTTGACCGTCCGAAGCCCGCGCCATTCGAAGCGTTCATCCACGAGGCCGCACTTCGACTGAGGTACACGGACGCCGACGTGATGCGGGAACAGTTGGCGTTTTTGAATGAAGTTTCGCTGTGGCCAACAGTCACTATCCGAGTCATTCCGTTTTCCGCGCGGATCACTGGATCTGCGGAGTCGGCGTTGTATGCCGGCGCCGACCTTCCCGCGCTTGATTCCGTCCAGAGGGACCACGCGTTCGGTAGCGGAATCTTGGACGCAGAGGCTCACCTAGTGAGGTATCGAGCCCTGTTTGACTCCATCGCGTCCATCTCTCTCGACGCGGAGGAGTCCAGTAAACTCATCCAACGCACCGAACAGGAAATGTGAATGAGCGACGCAATCGCATGGCAGAAATCTTCGTTCTCGGGGGCAGGCCAGGGTCAGGACTGCATTGAAGTGGCTCCCGTGGACGGTGCAATCAAGATGCGGGAGAGCGACCATCCCGAGGTAATCATCACAACGAGCGTCCAGAAACTGCGCGCCTTCGTCCTGGGCGTCAAGGCCGGAGAATTCGATCACCTGATCTGATCTGCGCCATCGCCACCCATACGTCAAGCGCCCCCATCTGCGCAGGTGGGGGCGCTTGACGTATGCCACTTTACGGCGGGCGCAACATGCGGCCGTCACCACTGAAGCGGACGAGACCAGGACTCGGCATGTGGGCCGCTTTCGGCTAATACGCGGAGGGAGGTGGACCGACGTACGCACGCGGCCCACACTTGGACGCACCCGGAGAAGAGACTTTGATTCACCGAATAAGATCGGAAATGAAGCGCTTCCCCGTGAGCAAGCGACAGGGCCTCAACCACAAGGACACAAAGGAGCCGTGAAAGCGTGAATAAGACGACCTACTGGCAGAAGTCGTCATTCTCCGATCAGGGCGGCGGAAACTGCGTGGAAGTCGCGGCACGTGACGGTCTGATTCTCATGCGCGAGAGTGACGATCCTGCCGCGACACTGAAGGTCGGCCGGGGTCACCTCTCCGCACTGATGAGCCGGATCAAGGCGTCAGGGTTCGAACGACAGGGCTAAATTAGACCACCAGAGCCCCCGCCCATATCCGTACGGGCGGGGGTTTTCCGATTTATAGCCCCCCCCTTCGACATAACGCCACCTCACGCTTTATCCCCCAACCTGTTGGGGGTTCACGGCTCTAATGGCTAACGTCGCTTACACATTCCCCGATATCCCTCCCCCACCCCGTCAAAGTTGGGGAGAGGGACACCGAAAGAGGCAGCGTGGGACCATTGAAGCGCAGCATTGGCGAATGGGCGATCAATCGAGCGCCCGAGCGACATCTATATGGTTACGCCTTCATGCACACCAGTGACGGGCGTTTCCTCGTGCTCAAGCGAGAGGGAGAGGGTTGGGTGCTTCCCGGCGGGCCAGCGGAATCCGGTGAACTGGCGGTCTCCGCGTGCATGAGCCATGCTCTTGCCGCGACCGGCATCACCGTAACGCCGCACGGAATCCTGACGGTCGACCACCCCTCCGCCTGCACCGACATCGGTGGTTTCCGTGAGGCCGTGTTCATCATTTTCGACTGCGGCCCCTATGACAACAACCCTGACCAGTACGTCCGACTCGACGTCGACCACTATCGGGACCACCGATGGGTGACCGCTGAGGATATGGCGGAAATCTCCACCGGCTCCCAACAACGCCGCCTTACCGCAGCCCTGACGGCTTTGCGGACCGGCACCGTCCAGTACCTCAACAACGGACGCCCGGCCACCGCCGCCGCCCCCTGAGGCGGTTGATCGCGATGACCGACGCCCACTACAGGGACGAACTCAAACAGGCCTGCGCCGACCAACTCACCGCCGACGGACACCTCCACGGATGGCTGCGCACCGCATTCGCGATCGTGCCGCGCGAGGCGTTCGTGCCCGACCGCGTGTGGTGGCCCGTCATGGGACCTGACGGCACTTTTCCCGTCCGGGACCGCACAGCGGACCCGAGGGCGTGGTTGGAGGCCGTTTACGACCCACACCGACCCCTCATCACGCAGATGGACGACCACCTCGACCCGTCCGCCGGACCGGCCGCCGGCCGATTCAGCTCCTCCATCTCCGCCCCTGACATCGTGTGCCCGATGCTCCACCACCTCGACGTGCCCGGCGGGCACGGCGTGCTGGAGATCGGGACCGGCTCCGGGTACAACGCCGCGATGCTGTGCGAGCGGGTCGGCTCGTCCAACGTCATCACGGTCGAGATCGACGAGCGGATAGTCCACCACGCGCGCCAGTCGCTCTACGCGGCCGGGTATCGGCCGCACGTACGGTGCGGCGATGGGACGCGGCAGGTACACGGCGCCGCCCCGTTCGATCGCGTCATCGCCACCGCCAGCACGCGCGCGATTCCGTACGCATGGATCGAAGGGACCGTGCCCGGCGGCGCGATCCTCGCCCCCCACGCGACCACGACCGGCCCCTCCGGTCTCGTCCTGCTCCGGGTGGACGAAGCCGGGGCGGCTGCGGGGCGGTTCGTCGAGCTGGTCGACTTCATGCCGCTCCGTGGGCAGGTGTCCCAAGGAGACGCGGTGGCGCGGCTCCGCGAGTCGACCTGGGACGCTGCCGAGACGGCGACGGTCGAGGGGGATCTCGGCAACCTGGGGGACAACCGCAACGGCCTCTTCGCGCTCTGGGCGCGGCACCCGACGCTGCGAGCCGCCCGCAACCCGGAAGGGACGTGGTGGCTGTCCTCGACGGACCTCACGTCGTGGGCGGCTGCCCGGCCTCGCCCTGACGGTGAGTCGTTCCGCGTCAAGCGCCATGGCCCGCACGACCTGTTTGCCGAGCTGGCCGAGGGCGCAGAGTGGTGGCGCGTCTCCGGCTGGCCGGAGGTGGCGCGGTTCGGCCTGACGGTGACGGGCGAGGGCGAGACGGTGTGGCTCGACTCGCCGGGCCGGCCGGTCGCGGCCGGTCTCGGCTGATCGGCCGCGAGCGCCGACCCCTCCCCGCGATGTCGCCCGACTGTCCCCGCTCAAGCACAAGAACCTCAACGTCCCGGGCCGCACAGCTTCACCGCCTCGCAGCCGGTGGAAGGCTTGCAGCCACTGCGCGACCCGGACGCGGTGGGCCCCGGCAGCGCGGAGAACCGAAGAGAGGCGGGCGTGAGCAGCAGCGGGCAGGGCGGAAGAGCGAGAAGGAGGTACGCCCAGCCAGGACGCCAGTCCACGCAGCACACGGCCCCGGCCGCTGCCCGGAGGCAGTGCAGCCGGGGCCCTGCTCTCGGCAGTGGGCAGACCGTCCGTTTGCACCAGGGGCCCAAGATGGCCTTGACAGCGCGGGAAACCCGGCCCTGCTGGGTATCACCGGCCCACAGGTATGCGTCGTACTCGGTGAGCTTGACCATCTGACCGGTGACGGTGGCGGTGAAGGCGAACCGGGCGACGCGGCGGGCGGCTTCGGTGGCGTGGCCGTGGCCCCAGGTGTCCTCGCGGAGGATGTAACTGAGGCTGCCCATGACCGGGGTTCGTCGGCGCAGGGCGATCCGGCCGATCAGCTCGCCGTCGATGACAATTGCCCAGGTCCACTGCCGTCGGGGCCTTTCGGTCGCTCCTGCGAGGGCCGCACGGATCCTGTCGTGTGCCTCGCCGAGTGTGAGGGCCCTGCCGGTGGTGTAGCGGACCGAGGCGCCGCGATAGACGCGCTGGAGGGCCGGGGCGTCCTCGGGGACCAGGTCGCGAAGGATCACCATGCGGCGGCCAGTTCCTGAGCGGTGGGCCGGTGGGCGGGGTCTGCGGACAGGCAGGCGGTGAGGGCTTCTTCGAAGGCGGAAAAGGGCCACGGCCGGACCTTGCTGATGGCTGTCGTGCTGCCCTTGGCGATGGTGCGCAGCTTCTCCAGCCGGGGAAGGTCGTCGTCATAGGTGACGGGGCGGTGGCCGGTCCAGCACCAGAACAGGGAGGCGCCCAGGCTCCAGAGGTCGGCGGCAGGCGTGGCCTGGATGTGGGCGTCGGCGGGGGTGGCGAGGATCGCGGCGGCGATTTCGGGGGCGGTGGTGTGGGTGAGTGCGCCCCGGTAGGGGAGGCGGGGGCCGGTCGGCGGGCCGCAGGCGAGGGCGTAGTCGATGACCGCCGCGTGGACGTCCCGGGTCACGAGGGTGTTGGTGGGCTGCACGTCAGCGTGGGCCCAGCCGACGGCGTGCAGCCGGGCAAGGTGTTCGGCCCAGGTGCGGGCGATTCGCAGGAGCCGGGGGCGGGCCGAAGCGCGGTCCCCTTCGGATTCTCGGGTGGGGGCCAGTGCCTTCCACAGCGGCGTGCCGTCGATCCAGCGGACGGCGAGCCACCGGCCGCCCGGCCACGCCCCGGCATCGACCCGATAGCCGGGGCTGAGGGCCCCGGCCTTGGTGAGGCGGAGGAGGTGGTCGTCCTCCTGGGCCATTTCGGCGGCCTTGTCCCGGGCGTCGACGCTGTCGGGGCTGTTGGCCTTCAAGGCGACCGCGCCCCGGGGGCCTTGGATCTTCCAGGCTCGCGAGCCGCGCCGGTCGCTCAGGAGGCGTGTGGCGGTGGGCTTGCCGATGTGCCCGGTGAGGAGGTCGATGGCTTCGTCGGGGGGAGAAGGCGTCGGGCCCATGTACGGATCTCCGTCCATTGCGGGGGAAGGTGCGCGAACACGTCGCGGCCGTCGTCCTGGGCCGTGGCGAGCGCGGCGGCCAGGTGGGGGGTCGCGTGCAGAAAGCGCGGGTCGCGGCGCCGGACGGCGGCCCGCACGGGGAGGAACGAGACGGGAGCGGCCGGGATCCGGGCACCGGCCGCGGTGATTTCTTCTTCTCCCGCACAGAACTTGCCGAATCATGACCCCGACCGGCACTTGGACGTGGACATCGAGACAGTGCAGGGCTGGGAGTCGGGCCGACGGCCAGTGGCGAACGTGCGGGCCGGGACGCTGCTGGACTTGCGCCGACGGTTGCCCGCGCTGAGCGCGGATGCCGGACTGGTGGAGGGGCTGAGCGCCGCGATGGATGCGGACCGGTTCCTGGCGGCCAGGCTCGGCGAGGACGTGGCGGGCCGCATCCGCTGGCCGGATGGGTACACCCCCGTCAGACCGCGCACCTGCTCGCCTGGGCGCTGACCGGGACCGTTCCGCCGGCTCTTGCCGGATGGTTGACGGTACCCCGGTACGGGCCGGTCGGCATCGCACCACGACTGACGGTGACGGGGCGGGCGGTGTTCTTCGATCATCTGCGAGGCACCACCGAGACTGGAGTGGCAGAACAACTTCCTGCGCTGAGGCGCCGGGGCAGGCGTGCGCGGGTCCGGCGCTGGAGGGCCGCGCCCGTGACTTCAGCGTCCCGTGCGGGCTCGCCGGGCGCGTCGGGCGCGTCCCCGTCCTCGTCTGGCTCCTGACGCCTGCCCCTTCCACACTCGCTGAATAGAACGTTCGTACTAGTCCTGTGCTAGGTTCCCCTCACCCTGAGTGGAACGTTCGATCTAGCGAGGTGTCCATGATGAGCAAGCGGGAAGTGACGGTCATCGGTCTCGGTCCGATGGGGCGGGCGATGGCGAACGCGTTCCTCGATAAGGGCTACCGGGTCACCGTGTGGAACCGGACCGCGAGCAAGGCGGACGAGTTGGTGGCCGCCGGGGCCGAGCGGGCCGCCACGGTGCAGGACGCGCTCGCCGCGGGCGAGTTGGTCGTTCTCAGCCTGACGGACTACGACGCGATGTACGCGATCCTCGAACCGGCCGCCGGGGCGCTGGCCGGGCGGGTCCTCGTCAACCTCGGTTCGGACACGCCGGAGAGGGCCCGGGAGGCCGCGCGGTGGGCCGCACGGCATGGCGCGCGGTTCCTCACCGGGGGTGTGCAGGCTTCGCCTCCGCAGATCGGGCAGCCGGGGGCGTCCACGTTCTACAGCGGGCCCGAGGAGGTGTTCGAGGCGCACCGGGAGGCATTGGAGGTGCTCACCGAGACGAACTATCGCGGTGCGGACCCGGGGCTGGCGGCCCTGTACTACCAGGCGACGGTGGGCATCTTCTGGACCACCGTGCTCGGCTGGTTGCAGGCCCTCGCGCTGGCGGACGCCCATGGTGTCTCGGCCGGGGAACTGCTGCCCTCGGCGTCGTCCGTGCTGGCTGGTATGCCGGACTTCATGGGGTTCTACACGCAGCGGATCGACGCGGGCGACTTCGCGGGCGATATCGAAAAACTCGCCATGGGGGTGGCGAGTGTCGACCACGTCGTCCAGACGGCGAAGGACGCCGGTGTCGACACCACGTTGCCGGCGGCGCTCCTGGAGGTCTTCCGGCGGGGCGCCGCCGCCGGCCATGCCGACGACAGCGCCACGAGGTTGGTCGAGATTCTGAAGAAGCCCGCCGTGTGATCCGACCGGTGGGCCTTGGATGGCCGGGTTGGCGCCTCCCCCGGTCAGCGCTGGGGGGCGGGTGCCGACAGGCCGTCCAGAGCGACCACGGGCAGTGCTGCCGTGGGGTCGTCCGGGGCGTCCAGGCACACGCCGGTGCGCAGGTCGAAGGCCTGCTTGTGCATGGGGGAGATGACGACGGGGCGGCCGTCGCGCGTGCCCATGATGCCGTTGGCCATGACGTCCGCGCCCGAGAACGGGTCGCGATTGCCGACCGCGTACACCTCGCCGGTGGCCGGGTCCTTGAACAGGGCGGCCCGGCTGCCGTCGGGGAGTTCGGCGGCGCGTCCCCGGCCCGGTTCCAGCGCGTCGCGGAAGGACACGCCGTCGTCGGGCGCGGGCAGGAACGTCTCGAACCGGGCCAGCTTCTCCGGGTCGTCCAGGACGGCGCGCCACTCGTCCCGGTAGGCGGCGACGTGCCGCGCCATCTGCGCCTCCAACTCGGCGCACAGGCCGAGGCCGTCCTCGACCAGTACGTGCTTGAGGTGGTCCAGGCCGCCGTCGATCCGTTCCCGCCACGCCGAGGTGCGTTCCAGGCGCTCGGCGGTGCGCAGGTAGTACATGAGGAAGCGGTCGACGAGGCGGAACAGTTCCTCGGTGGTCAGGTCGGCGGCCAGCAGTTCGGCGTGGCGGGGGGTGGCGCCGCCGTTGCCGCAGACGTAGAGGTTCCAGCCGTGGGCGGTGGCGACGACGCCGATGTCCTTGCCGCGGGCCTCGGCGCATTCGCGCAGGCAGCCGGAGACGCCGCCCTTGATCTTGTGCGGGGCGCGCAGGCCCCGGTACCTCAGCTCCATGTCGATGGCGAGCTGCACGGAGTCCCCCTGCCCGAACCGGCACCAGCGGCTGCCCACGCACGACTTCACCGTCCGCAGGGACTTCCCGTACGCGTGCCCCGACTCGAACCCGGCGTCCACCAGGCGCCGCCAGATCGCGGGGAGCTGGTCGCTGCGGGCGCCGAACAGGTCGATCCGCTGGCCGCCGGTGATCTTCGTGTAGAGGCCGAAGTCCCGGGCGACCTCGCCGATGGTGATGAGCTGGTCCGGGGTCAGCTCGCCGCCCGGGATGCGGGGGACGACGGAGTACGTGCCGTCTTTTTGCAGGTTGGCGAGGTAGAGGTCGTTGGAGTCCTGGAGGGTGGCCTGTTCGCCGTCCAGGATGTGGGACAGGCCCAGTTCCGGACCGAGGGCCGCCAGGCAGTTGGCGACGACGGGTTTGCAGATCTCGCAGCCGCCGCCGGTGCCGTACTTCTCCAGCAGTGCGCCGAAGGAGCGGATGCGTTCGGTGCGGATCTTCTCGTAGATCTCCGAACGGGTGAGGGCGAAGTGTTCGCACAGGCCGCGGGGGCGGCCGGCGCCCCGGGCCGCCAGTTCCGCGTCCAGGACCTTGCGCAACGTGGGCAGGCAGCCCCCGCATCCCGTCCCGGCCTTCGTGTGGCGCTTGACGCCCGCGAGGTCGGTCAGCCCGTGCGCGGCGACGGCCTCGCGGACGGCGCCCTTGGTGACGTTGTGGCAGGAGCACAGCACCGCCTCGTCGGGCAGCGCGTCCGCGCCCGGCGCCGCCCCGCCCGCATCCGCGGGGAGCAGGAACGTCGCCGGGGGCGCGGGCAGCGGGCGGTCGGCTCCCGCGTACGGCTGGAGCGCGCCGTACGCCTCCGCGTCGCCGACCAGGATGCCGCCGAGCAGGCGGCCGTCGGAGCCGAGGACGAGCTTTTTGTATACGCCTTCGCGGGTGTCGGAGAAGACTACGGCGGTGATCGGGGCGTCTTTCCTGTTCTGGCTGTCCTGCCCGTTCTGGCTGTCCTGCCCGTTCTGGCTGTCCTGCCCGTTCTGGCTGTCCTGGGCGGCCTTCCCGTTCTTGTCCTCCGCGCTCTCGGCGCTCTCCGCTTTCTGCGCGTGCTCCGCCGCGAAGGGGTCGCCGAAGGAGGCGACGTCCGCGCCCATCAGCTTGAGCTTGGTGGAGGTGTCGGCGCCCGTGAACCGGGCGGTGCCCGTGCCCGCGAGGTGGTCGGCCACCGTCCCGGCCATCCGGTAACCGGGGGCGACCAGCCCGTAGGTCCGCCCGTCGACCGTCCGGGCGCACTCGCCGACGGCGTAGACGTACGGATCGGAAGTGCGGCACCGTTCGTCCACGACGACGCCGCCGTGCTCGTCCACCGCCAGGCCCGCGCGCCGCGCCAGCTCGTCGCGCGGGCGCACACCGGCGGAGAAGACGACCAGGTCCGCCGCGACGCGCTCCCCGTTGGACAGCAGCAGGCCACGCGTGACGCCGTCGGCGTCCGTCTCGATCTCGCGGGCGGCGGTGCCGGTGTGGACGGTGACGCCCAGGGACTCCACGGTCCGGCGCAGGGCGTCCCCGCCGTCGTCGTCGATCTGGAGCGGCATCAGCCGGTCGGCGAACTCCACGACGTGCGTCCGCAGCCCGAGGGTGCGCAGCGCCCCCGCCGCCTCCAGACCGAGCAGGCCGCCGCCGACGACTACGCCGGTTCGCGCCGGGGCGTCGGCGGGGGTGGGCCCCGCTCCGTTCTCGGCGTAGGCCCTGATGGCGGCGACGTCGTCGAGGGTGCGGTAGGTGAAGACGCCGGGGGCGTCGGTGTGCGCGACGGGCGGGACGAAGGGGACGGAGCCGGTGGCGAGGACCAGGGCGTCGTACGGCACGTCGCGCCCGCTGCGGGTGGTCACCTTGCGGGCGGTGGTGTCCACGGAGACGGCCGGGTCGCCCAGTCGGAGGTCGATGCCGTGGCGGGTGAAGAAGTCGTCGTCGGTGAGGGCGAGTTCGTCGGCGGGGGTGCCGGCGAAGACGGAGGAGAGGTGCACCCGGTCGTAGGCGGGCCGGTTCTCTTCTGCGAGGACGGTTACCTGCCAGCGGGGGGTGTCCGGGGCTGCGGGGCCGTCCGCGCTTCCGGGGGCGTTCGGGGATGCGGGGCTGTCCGGGTCTCTGGGGCCGCTCGGGTCTTTGGTCCCGCCCGGGTCTCCGGTCCCGCCCGCCCCGTCCGGACCCGCCAGTGCGTGGCGCTCCGCCAGTTCTTCCAGCAGTCGCTGGCCGACCATGCCGTGGCCTACGAGGACGAGTGTGTGCGTCATGGCGGGGACCTCTCGTTACGAGCCTGTGCGGCCGGTACGGCCTTCCGCCGTTGCCCCGCACTGCCCGGGCAACGTCACCGGCCGAACTGGCACACTTCGGACCCTAGACCGCGCTCTCGGCCGCGATTTGCGAAAACGGTCCCTCGTTACGGGCCGATGGTCCCTTCCTGCGCCCGGAGCACAGCCGTACCGTCGACTCGCTCCATCGGGTGCCGTGGGCGCCGTGCGCCGTGGGGTGCCCAGGTGGCGCGGATGCCGGTGAGCAGGTGGCGCGGATGCCGGTGACCAGGTGGCACGGATGCCGGGGCGGGTGAGGGGCGCCCCATTGGGGTAGCGGACGGCTCCGGCGTGCACGACGGTTCCGACGCGGTGGCTTCCGAACGGCCGTTATGACGTGGCCGAATGGCCGTTATGACGTACCGCCTGGCCGTTATTTCGTGGCCGCGTGGCCGTTATGACGTGACCACCTGGCGGTTCCGGCACGGACCGTCCCGGGTCTCCTCATGCGG
This sequence comes from Streptomyces sp. NPDC003077, assembly GCF_040611095.1. Classification (NCBI taxonomy): domain Bacteria; kingdom Bacillati; phylum Actinomycetota; class Actinomycetes; order Kitasatosporales; family Streptomycetaceae; genus Streptomyces; species Streptomyces sp. NPDC003077. Next base: position 11,235 of record NZ_JBEXNM010000022.1, read on the forward strand.
CGCCACCGGCACGCGGGCCGCCCCCCTCCATGGCCCGCACCGACGTACCCGCGTACGCGCCGACGCGCGAACCGGCACCGGCGTCCCGTCCGATGGCGCAGACGTCATCACCGCACGCAGAAAGGCCCCGCACCATGCTCTCCCCCCACCCCGGCGCCCCCGCGCTCGTCCTCGCCGTCCACGGCAGCGCGTTGCCCCAGGCCGTGCGCCCCATCGAGCTGCTCGCCCTCAAGGTGACACAGTGGTACGGCGTAACCCCGCTCATCGGGCACCTCGACGTCCGGTCTCCCGATGTGGGTCAGGTCCTGTCTCGCGTGCGGCGTGCCGGAGGGGCGAGCGCGGTGGTGGTCCCGTTGCTGCTCGGCGACGGCTATCACCGGACCGTGGACCTTCCCGCTGTCGTGGACACCGCCCGCTCCGAAGGGCTGGCGTGCGTCCTCACCGACGGACTGAGTGACGAGCCCGCCCTCGCCACCGCCCTCTACGAGCGGCTGCGGCAGGCCGAACGCCGCGCGGGCGGCCTGGCCGATGCCGTCCTGCTCGCCGCCGCCGGCTCCGGCCGCCCCGGTGGCAACGCCGGTGCCGTCCGCACGGCCGACCGCCTTCGGGTGCTGCTCGGCGAGGAGCGCGGCCCGGTGCCGGTGGTAACCGGGTACTGCTCGGCGACCGGGCCGTCCGTCACCGAGGCGTACCAGTGCCTGCGCGCCCAAGGACACCGACGTGTCGCCGTGGCCACGTACCTCCTCGCCCCCGGCCGTTTCACCTGCGCCCTGCGCGACCTGGGCGCCTGGGCGGCGAGCGCGCCGCTGGCGGATCACCCCGTGGTGGCCCGACTGGTCGGGGAGCGGTACGTGGCGGCCCGCAGCGTCTTTCTCACTGCGTCGGGCGAATAGTCCGACCGGCTACCGCTCTGCTGTCGATCCGTCCGCGCCCGTGCCCATGCCCGTGCCGCGCCCATCCCCTCCGGGCGAACCGGGGCCCCACCCTGAGGCCACCCCCACCCCGGCCTCGGGTTATCCCCACCTCTCCCCTCCACCACCCGGCGGACCTCAAATCCAACCGGACGACGCTGTCGGCGGCACCGCCCCAACAGCAACAGTTGCCGTATGAATGAACGGTTGAACGGACGCCCCCCTGTAGCTGTGCGGGCTGCTCGCTGGAGCGCCTCGCATCCATGGCGGGCGATAGCGGGCTGGCTGGTGTTCGTCGTGCTGTGTCTGGGGTCCGGCATCGCCGTCGGCACGCACAACGCGACCACCGAGGACTACCGGGTCGGTGAGGCGGGACGGGCCGAGGCGATGGCGGCCGAGGGGCAGTTGCAGCGCAGGCCCACCGAGCAGGTGCTGATTTCGGCGAAGGCGGAGGCCGGGGACGAAGCCGGGAACGGTGACGGGGACGGAGCCGGGAACGGGAACGGGAACGGAGCCGGGGACGGAGCCGGGGCCGACTCCGGCTCCCGGGCCGGAGCGGCTCTCGACGAGACGGCCGCCCGATCCGCCGCGCGGGAGCTGACCACCAGGATGGCGAAGCTCCCCCAGGTCGCGTCCGTCGCCGCACCCCGCCTCTCCTCGAACGGCCGGGTCCTCATGGTCGAAGTGACCATGACCGGCTCGGAGCTGGCGGCGAAGAAGGACGTCGGCCTGTTGCGCGCGCAGACGGCCGAGGTGCAGCGGAACCACCCGGACCTGCTGGTGGAGGAGACCGGCAGCCCCTCCGTGGGGCAGGGGGTGGACGCGCAGCGCGGCAGTGACCTGGCGCTCTCGGAGGCGATCACGCTGCCCGTCACCCTGATCACGCTGCTGCTCGTCTTCGGCTCGGTGGTCATGGCCCTGGTGCCGCTGGTGCTGGCGCTCTCCTCGATCGCGGCGGCCATGGGGCTCTCGATGCTCGCCTCGCACCTCTCCCCCGACGCCGGGGTCGGCAACAACGTGATCCTGCTGATCGGCCTCGCCGTCGGCGTCGACTACACGCTCTTCTACCTCAAGCGCGAACGGGAGGAACGCGCCCGCGCTGGCGGCCGGCTGAGTCCCGAGGCCCTGGTCGAACTGGCCGCGGCGACCTCGGGCCGGGCGGTGGTGGTCTCCGGGCTGGCGGTGGTCGCCTCCACGGCGACGCTGTACCTGGCCTCGGACGTCATCTTCTCGTCCCTGGCCACCGGCACCATCGTCGTCGTCCTGGTCGCCGTGGCCAGTTCGCTGACGGTGCTGCCCGCGCTGCTCGTCAAGATCGGGCAACGAGCGGAACGCCGGGCGGAGCGCCGTGCCTCGCGTTCGCTTGATGCCTCCCCTCGTCCCCCTCGTACGCCCCGATGGCAGCGGAAGACCGGGAACGGCCGGATCGGCGCCGCCCTGATGCGCCCCGCGAGCCGGCGGCCCGCGCTGACGCTCGGCGTCTCCGTACTCGTCCTGCTCGGCCTGGCCGCCCCGCTCGCCGGGCTGAAGCTGACGGAGATGAGCCGGGACACCCACTCCCGCGCCGTCCCGGCCATGCGGACCTACGACCGGCTGAACGCGGCGTTCCCTGACCTGCGCGTGACGCACCAGGTCGTCGTCCGCGCGACGGCGGACCGGGCGCCCGACGTGCGGCGGGCGCTCACCGACCTCGGCCGCCGCGCGCAGGCCGACCCGCTGTTCACCGGGCGGCCCAGGCTGCGCACCTCCGCCGACCACCGCGTCTCCGTGCTGGAACTGTCCGTGCCGCACCTCGGCAACTCCGACGCGGCCCGCCAGTCGCTGGCCCACCTGCGGGAGACCTACGTCCCCGCGACGGTCGGCGCGGTGCCGGGAGCGGAGAGCGGGGTCACCGGGGACGTGGCCCGGTACGCGGACTATCCCGCGCACCAGAGCGGCAAGCTCCCGCTGGTCATCGGCGCGTTGCTGCTGGTCACCTTCGTCATGACGGTGTTCGCGTTCCGGTCGGTGGTGCTCGGGCTGGTCGGGGTGGTGCTCAATCTGCTGTCCGCGGCGGCGTCGTTGGGGCTGCTGGTCGTGGTGTTCCAGGGTGAGTGGGCGGAGGGGCTGCTCGGGTTCGAGTCGACCGGGTCGATCGGGTCGAGGGTGCCGCTGTTCCTGTTCGTCATCCTGTTCGGGCTGTCGATGGACTACCAGGTGTTCGTCGTGAGCCGGATCAGGGAGGCGGTGCTGCGCGGCGTGCCCACCCGGCAGGCGGTGCTCGACGGCATCGGCAAGTCGGCGAGCGTGGTGACCAGTGCGGCGATGGTCATGGTGACGGTCTTCGCCGCGTTCGTCTTCCTCCACCTCATCGAAATGAAGCAGATCGGTTTCGTCCTGGCGGCGGCCGTGCTGCTGGACGCCTTCGTCATCCGGATCATGGTGCTGCCGTCGGTGATGCTGCTGCTGGGAGAGGCGAGCTGGTGGCCCTCGCGGGGGGCGGCACGGTGGGGTCGGCCGGTGTCCGCGCCCGCTGTTCGCACGGTTCCCGCCGCTCCCACCGTTCGTGCTGGTTACGAATACGGGCACGAGCATGAGCGTGAGAACGGACACGAGCGCGAGCCCGAGCACGGGAACGAACACGGGCACGCTCAGACGCGCTGAAGGACGCGACGGGCCCGGCCTTCGGTTCGGGTCTGGGTCCGGGCCCAGGTCCGGAATCGGGCCCAGGTCCGGATCCGTGGGCGCGCGAGGCCGCTGCCGGGGCCGCTGCCGGGGCCGCCCGATCCAGTGCCCGCGGACGCCATACGCCGCCCCTGCGCCCCTGCCCTGCCGCCGTACCGCCCCGGTCCGCCTCGGACCGATCAGCGCCGGACCGGGGCGGACCGCGGCGACGAAGGGATGCGCGGCTCCTCGCCTCGGTATCAGATAGGCCGCCCGGCTCGTCGCCCCCATCTCAGGGAACGGCAGGAGAAAGCCGGATCTCAGTCGGGCAGCCCCCAGAAGGCCCCGTGCAGACCGACCTTGGCGAAGTAATCGCGCGCGGCGGCGGGGTCGCGGCGGGTATAGCCGGGATCGAGGCGGCCGGTGTACCAGTCTGCGGCGAGGCGCCACAGGGTGCCCAGATCCATGGTGCAACCGTGCACTTGGTCCGTGTCCCGCAACCAGGTGTCGACGCAGTCAGCGGAGCAGAACAGGCGCTGATTGCGGCAGGTGTGCACGACGTCGTCCCAGGCCCGGTGCATGGGGGTGAGGAAATGCGCGACCTGGCTGCCCGGCGGAGGCGCGTTGCGGCCGACGACCCAGGCGTGTGGGGTGTCGCAGGCCGGGCAGCGGGTGGCGACCAGGACCTCGGGCTCGTCCTTGAGCAGGTGGGGAATGGCGAACGAGTCCCAGGCGCAGCCGCCCCACCACAGGGTGCGCGCCCCCATGACGGAGAAGCCGAGTGGCACGGAGGCGAAGGGGTGGGCCATCAGGACCTGATCGCGATCCTGTGGGTCCAGGACCAGATCATGGCTTGCGTGAAGGGCGCCCAGTTCCCGACGTACCTGTTCGGGGGCCAGTCCGGTCAGTGCGGCGAGTTCCGGCACGCTCGGAGCACGGCCGGTGCGCGCGAAGCCGTCGTAGACGGCCAGGCGGACCCGCTCCGTCCCGTGCGGGGATGTCGGTGCCGTGGGGAGGTTCTCGGTCATTCCCGTGACTCCTTTCCGTGACTCCTTCGCCGACGGAGGCTCGTACGGCGGGAGCTCGTACATCGGAGGCTCGTACATTTATGCGCATGATTCCCTGGTCGCGGGCCGGCAGCCCTACGAACCCCTTCAGCGCCGCGGCCCTCGGCCCGCCCGCCCCCACCGACCCCTTCTGGGTCGCCACCCTCCGCCGGTGGAACACGGTGTGCTGGGTCCTGTTCGGCGCCATGGCCCTCGGTCTGGCCACGACGGGCGGCCCCGGCCCCGACCGGTACGCGGCCCTGGCCCTCCTCGGCTGCGTCATCCTCAGCTACGCCGTCGTCGACCGCCGCCCGCACAACCGCGTGGTCCGCCCGCACACCTACCTGTGGGTGCTCGTCCTCGGGCTGGGCGGGATGGCGTACCTGCGCAGCGGCTACGCGGCGCTGTTCATCGTGACGCTGCCGCACTTCTGGCTGTTCGCCCGGACGGTGCGCGCGTCGACGGTCTTCATCGGGCTCGTCACCGGCACGACGCTGACGGGGAGATGGTTGCAGGAGGGCTGGAGCGCGGAGTTCCTCAGCTCGACGCTCGTCTCCACCCTCGTCGTGGCAGCGGTGGGCGTCCTGATGGGGCTGTGGGTACGGGCGGTGGTCGAGCAGAGCCACGAGCGGGCCCGGCTGATCGGCGAGTTGGAACGGGCGCAACTTCAGCTCTCCGAGGCGCACCAGCGCCAGGGCGCGGCGGAGGAGCGGGAACGCATGGCGCGGGAGATCCACGACACCCTCGCCCAGGGGTTCGCGTCGATCATCGTGCTCGCCGAGGCCGCCCGCGCCGGGCTGCCGACCGCCCCCGACCACAGCGCCCAGCAACTCCGCTCCATCGAGAACACCGCCCGCGAGAACCTCGCCGAGGCCCGCGTCCTGGTCGGCTCCGCCCAGCACAGCCACGCCGCGGCGGGCTCGGTGGCCGATACGCTGCGCCGGACCCTGGACCGGTTCGCCGAGGACACCGGGCTCGCGGTCTCCGCCGAACTGGACGACGTCGACTGCGACCAGCCGGCCCGCATCGCCCTGCTGCGCTGCACGCAGGAGTCGCTGTCCAACGTCCGCAAGCACGCGGCGGCCTCCACGGTGGGCGTCGTCCTGACGCGGCAGCCGTTCGGGGTGGAACTGGAGATCACCGACGACGGACGCGGCTTCGTGGTCGAGGAATCCCAGGGCTTCGGCCTCGTGGGAATGCGCAAGCGCCTCGCGGAACTCGGCGGGCGGCTCACCGTCACCAGCTCGGTCGGGGACGGCACACGCGTTCTCGCGGTGTTGCCGATGATTCCTGAGGAGGGGGAGGTTGCGGTGGGGGTGGCGGGGATGTCGTGAGTGGAGTGACGAGGATGAAGAGACGGGGATGGGGAGACGACCATGACGGGGCAACGACCATGACGGGGGCGACGCGGAGTGAGGGCACAAGCGGCATGGCAGGCATAGGACTGAACGGCGGGACGGCTCCCGAAGGGCGCGGCAGCGGAACGACTCCCGCAACGCACGGCGGAGGCGCGCCCGGCACCCGGAAGCTCCGCGTCATCGTCGTCGACGACCACGCGGTGATGCGGGCCGGTGTCGTCGCCCTGCTCGCCTCCGAACCCACCATCGAGATCGTCGGCTCGGCGGACGACGGACGCGCCGCCCTCGAACTGGTCGCCCGCCACGAACCCGACGTCGCCCTCCTCGACCTGCGGATGCCCGTCCTCGACGGCGTCGCCACCACCACGGAGATCGTCGCCCGGCACCCGCGAACCCGGGTCCTGATCCTCACCACGTACGACACCGACGCCGAGATCGAACGCGCGGTCGAGGCGGGCGCCATCGGCTACCTGCTCAAGGACACCACCCGCGAGCAACTGGCCGACGCCATCCACGCGGCCTCACGCGGAGAGACCGTGCTCGCCCCACGCGTCGCCGCGAAGCTCGTCGCCCGGATGCGGCAGCCCGCACCCATCCCCCTGACGGCACGCGAGTCCGACGTCCTCAACGCGGTCGCCGACGGCCTCACCAACGCCGAAATCGGCGCCCGCCTCCACATCGCGGAGGCCACGGTGAAGACCCACCTCCTCCGCCTCTTCGCCAAGCTCGACGTGAACGACCGCACGCGCGCCGTGGTCGTCGCCTTGGAACGGGGGTTGTTGCGGCGGTCGGAGTAGGGGGGACCTGTTACGGGTCGCGGGTCAGGGGGCATGAGGTTCGCAGCCAAGTCGATGCGCACCGACTCGGCCGGGACCCGGTGCATGCACGGGTGGTGTCGTCACGCACACGGATGTTCTTCCGGCTGACGCGTGCACTGCATGATCTCCGCGGTTTCGCCGACGGACGTGGAAGCGTCCCTGGCCACGGCGTCCTGGAGCGTGCCCACGGTGCTTTCGTCGCGTGGCGTCCCTCTACCGGCCACCCAGGTGCGGACGAGCTCGGCGAGCTGGCGTTTCAGGAAACCGGTCTCCTTCGGCTGCTTTCGGCTCAGGTCCTGCTGCCAGGTCGCGGTCAGGTGCCGTACCGGGTCCTCGCGATAGGCGGGCGGTGTGGTCCCGCCGGTGGTGAGGTGGGAGATCACGGCCGCTCGCCAGGTGTGCGACGTGGCCTGCGGGATGTCATCCGCGATGCCGTCCAAGTAGCCGAGACCAGCGCCGCAGTCACGAGCCGATACGCGGAGAGCGGCCCCTGTCGCCTGCAGGGGCACACCGGCGAGGCCGATCGCGCACTGACGGGTCTGGGCCGTGCGCAACGTGGCATAGGCCGAGGGGTTCTCGGACACCGCGCGCATCGTCCGGACGACATCGACGCGCTTGACCGGCGTCCGCACGACGGCACCGTCGCGCCACGGGGCGTCATGGTCGTCGTAGTCGCCGTTGACGCCGGCGAGTATCTCGAACGTGTCCGCGCTGTAGTCCGCGAGCGCGGTGGCGACGGGCTCGCGGAGCGCCGGGGCGATGACGGGGTCCTTGCGCTGCGCGATGTCCTCGCTGATCGCGGTGACGGTCGCGCGCATGATCCGTGCCTGGGCCAGGGTGTGCCGGCCCGGCGTCGGCCCTGTGGCCGCGCCGCGCAGGGCCGCGCCGAGTTCGCCGCAGCTCATCCCCGGACGCATTCGCGCGCCCAGCTCCTGCCGCAGGGGCTCACTGTTGAGCAAGTGCTCGCAGCCGGGGTCGCTGTCACGGGTGGCGAGGACGTAACCGGTGGTGCCTCCGCCTACGAGGATCAGCGCCAGCGCGGCCCACAAGGCGATGCGCTTCCGCGACGTGCGGGGTTTCTCGGGCGCGGTGGGCTTCATCGGTCCAGTGCCTTGTTTGCTACTGCGCGGATGGTGTTGTGGTCGTTCCGTGCTACGAGATACCTGCTGCATTTGCCATTGACGTCGGCGAGGATTTCGTTCGTGTCGGTTGCGTTTTTCGTATCGTTCGCGTTGTTCGTGTAGGCGGCTGGCGCCTTGCTGTTCATCCCACTCCCCCGGGTGCCCTTCGGTGCTTCGCTCTCAATGACGAGACGGCCGTAACTCGCCCGGGGGTTTGGTTCTGCCCGGACTCGTGCTTGATATGACGGCGGTGGTGCCGCTTTCGGAATGACCAGCCACATACCGAGGTCCACCGCACCGGCCCGCTGATTCGGCGGGTCGGCACGGTGGGCATCAGCTCAATTCGTCGGCGGCTTGGCGAAGTTCAGGGTACAGCCGTGTGAGCGCGCCGAGCGTTCGGCGAAGTGCTTCAGAGCGGCTTGCTGGGCGGCGGGATCCGGTTCGGTGAGCCGGTCCCCGTCACGCAGCGTCTCGGCGCTGAAAAAAGCGGTGCCTCCCTGCTTCGGGCAAGCTGTAGAGGTCCAATACGCGCCTTCTGTACCGTTCGCGCGTTTGGTGAACACGAAGTCGCGCAGCGAGACTTTCGCCGTTCCCTTCTCGACAAAGGGACCGTAATAGGCAGCCAACCGGAAGCGACCTTGGCCCTTCTTATCGGCCATGATGCAGTCCTCAATAGGGGCGAGAGGATCGGCGGTGGTCTCATAGGTGGGAGCGTTGATCCCTGCACAGGTGCCGGTGCCCTTTCCCGCCGGTGTGGGTGCATTGGGCGGGACATCCGGGACTGTTTTAATGTCTCGTCCGGACGGCACTTCGCATCCAGCCTGCTTGGCGGCGTTTGCCGCGGTCTGCGTGACAATCCGCGCAAAACGAGCCCGCTGTTCGGGTGTTCTGGTGTCCTTGCTGCTGCCTCCCATCCGGGCCATCGCCTGTACGTTGACGGCAAGGTCGTCGCGCGCCTCACCACCACATCGCACGACGACCGTCGCCACGCTGTATGGCGTGGTGAAATTTCCCAAAACACCCCGCCAACCGTTACCTATAGGGGTGACGAACGGGCCAAAGGCGTAACTCTCAGTGCGGGCGAGGTCGGTCAAGAGATCCCGGCTCGACTTGCCTCGACCAAGATTCACCTTGAGCCATCCGAACCTTCCCTTCTCCTCTCCCACACGCGTGGAAATGGAACACCGGCGGTCGTCCCGGGCGTTACTTTCCCACGCCTGGCGGGAGGTGAGCCGGCCCACACCGAGATACTCCTCCAATTCGCCCTGGGGGACGATGCCGCCACAGGCCTGGGAAACCGCTCTCCCGTCCCGCCATCTTTCGAATGTCCCGGTGTAGTAGAGGGCGCCCGCCGCCACCCCCAAAACGGCCACCGATGCCGCCCCGACGCGGAATATCTTGCTGTTCTTCCAGCTCCCGCGGGCGCCCATCAGTGTTCCGATCTCAGGACCGCCATGGCTCCGACGCGCCCGGTGATGTAACTCTGCTCGGATTCCTGCTTGATCTGGCGGATGGTGTTGCTCTCCGAGTCCTGGCCGCGCACCGCCGCCCATCGGTCGATGAGCTGGTGCGTACCGTCCACGCCGGCCGCGTTCTTCGAGGCGGCTTCGCCACCCGCGTTCGCGTCGGCCGTGGCTTTGACGTCTTTGGACCAGTCGTAGGTGCCCTGGTCGAGAAGGCGTTGCGCGGTGTCGCCCACGACGGGGACCGCGGTCAGGGGAATTCCCGCACCGTGGTAGACGTATTTCGCGGTGTCATCCGCCCACTGCTTCTTGGTGTCCCGTTCGTCGTAAATGACGTCGGCGCCGATGGCGTTGTAGGCGCCCAGGACACTGCCCGCGTCGCGTGCCGGGGTTTCCCAGTCCGAGTGCGCGCCGCCCGGCGTGGCGGGAGATTTGCCCATTTGCTCTGCCGCGTAGAAGCGCTCAGCCTCGTAGATGTGCGCGTAGTTCTCGGAGTCGTCGGACACTCCGCGCAAGACGCGGAGCACGCTGGCGTGGGGGACGCCGATGTGGTACTTGTCCTCCCCATCCTTGTGCCAGGCGTCCGCCCGCCCGTGCTCCCTGCTGCCGTAGGTGTCCCCGTGGCCGCCGGCGAGGATGTTGTGGGTGTCCTCCGTGTAGTCCGCCAGCGCGCGAGCCATGGGCCGCTGCATGTTCTCGGGGATCTTGTCGCCCTTCCCACCCTCGTCCAGGCGCTCGATCGTGTCGTGCATGATCCGGGCCTGCGCCTCGGTGTGCCCGCCGTACCTGGTCTTCTCCGCGCCGGGCTGGGCGCCGGTCGTAGCGGCTTCCAGGGCGTTGCCGAAACCGGCGCGGGAGTTGGTGGCGTCAAGGTGCTTGACGTCCCCCACCGGCTCCATGCCGCGGAAGGTTTCCTGGACCTCCAGGTCCGGCCAGTCGCGCTTCTTGAGCAGGTATTCCAGCCGGTCGTGGTCCCCGTCGGTCTTGGGGTCGAGGTAGCGGGTGGCGGTGTCCGGGTCCTTGCTCATGACGTTGAGCATGTCGTCCACCGGGTCACTGATCTTGACGCGGTCCACGTCGGCGCCCGCCGCGACCTGCTTGTGCTTGTCCCACAGGCCCGGGTCCTTCTTCTCCGCCGCGATCATGTCGTCGGTCAGGCCCATGGTCATGTGCGCCGGGTAGCCGCTGCCGTCGCCGTGCTTGAGCAGGCCGGCCAGCGCCTGGTAGCCCAGGGGGCGATCGGAGCCCTTGTGATGGTCGCCGATCTGTTCGGTGCCGAGGTCGCGCATGTCCTTGCGCCACCTCTCGGAGAAGCCCTTGTCCTGGTTGGCCGCGCCGATGCCGTTGGCCAGCGCGCGTTCGACGACCCCGTACTGCTTGCGGTTGCCTTCGTAAACGTCGTCGTCGCCTTTGAGGTGATCGAGTTCGGTGGCGAGTTCCAGGGTCTTTTTCGGGCCGAGACTGTTCAGCAGCATCCGGCTGAACTCGGGGTCGTTCTGGTTGTGCTCCATGACGCGTTCGAGCTCGTTGAGGTCGTGCTGGGACAGTTTCCCGTCCTTGTCCAACTTGCTCAGCAGGTTGGTCGCACGGGCGGACTCGTCCGCGTCGATGGAGGTGACGGCCTTGCCGTTGAAGTCGCCGTCGTTCTTGCCGATGTTGTGGCGCAGCGCGAGGGCGGCGGACCGGTCGGCCTCGGCCGCCTCGTTGAGGACCTTTTCCAGGCGGGCCTTGAGGGCTTCGACCTTGCGGTTCTGATCCGCGATGGCCGCCGGCCCGTCCGGGTCGTGCACCGCGCCGGGGTCCTTGGACAGGTCGTGACGCGGGGTGATCTCGCCCTTCGCGCTGACGAACAGGCCGTCCCGCTTGGCGTCCTCCTCGGCGATGCGCTTCAAGTCGCTTTGGTGCTTCTTCAGCTCGTCGTGCGCGTCCATCAGTACGCCGCGGATGCCCTTGGCCTCCTGCAGGGCGTCGCTGAACTCCTGATTGACGGCGGCGACCCGGGCCTGGGCAATGGCAGAGGTCCCGTCGAAGCTCATCCACCCGGCCTTGTCGAAGGGTTTGACGACCTTGTCGTCACATGCCTCGTCCATCGCCTTGAGCTTGGTGATGTACTGGTCCCACTGATCGGCCGCCCAGGACAGGCTGGAGACGTCGAGGTTGTAAAGCTGTTCGTACGTGATCATGTGCGGGCGCGCCTCAGCCGAAGGGGGAACGGGTCTTGGAGAGGGCGTTCATCGTCTCGGTGTTCGCCGTCTCGGTCTTCGTGTAGTTGTCGGCCGTGCTGGTGCACTGCGCGTGCAGATCGCGGCAGACCTGCACCAGCGCGTCGGACTGCTTGGCCCACCGGTCCTTCGCCTCGAAGATGGCGTTGCCCAGCTCGCCACCCCAGGAATCGCCGATCATGCCCATGCCACCGATGTGCAGGGCGCTGCAGGCCCCTTCCTTCTTGGAGTTCAGCTCCCCGGCCAGTTCCAGGGCTCCCGCTCCGGCCTGCCGCAGCGAGCCCGGGTCGTCGATCTTCGTCGAGAACAGGTCGCTCACTGCTCCGCCTCCCGACGCGATCGCCCGGTGGCAGCCCTGTACAGGGACGGGTCCGTACTGATCACTTCTCCCCCATGCATGTCGTGACAGCCAAGGCACCAGATCTTTGGCGGATCTTTGGCCTATGAAATGACTTCCCGACACCCTACAGGCCACGTCAGCACGCGGCTCAGGAGTCACAGGAGTAGCAGGAGCGTCTTAACGCATCATGTGCACCACAGTTGGTTCCCTGTGGTGGTTTGCGGGAGGCGCGGAACCCTGCGCCGTTCCCTGGGGGTGCGGAACCCTCCGCCGCGCCCTGGGGACGCGCGATAGGGGCACGAAGTGTCCGCGCACAGCAACGGGCGCGGCCACGCCCCTCCCAAGGTCGTCATGGCCGCGCCCGTCGTTCACCGCATCGCCGTCGTTCACGTCTTGCCGTCGTTCACGGCCTTGCCGTCGTTCACGGCCTTGCCGTCGTTCACGGCCTTGCCGTCGTTCACGGCCTTGCCGTCGTTCACGGACTCGCCGTCGTTCACGGACTCGCCGTCGTCCGCTGGGGAACTCCCGCGGACGTCACCGGGTCGGGTTGCCGATGCCCGCGAAGCACCGGGCAACCCTGAAGCCGAGGAGATCAGACGGAGTCGAAGCGCCACATCTGCTGGCTGGCGCCCCGCCAGTGCTCCAGGGTGACCTGGGTGCCCTCCTTCTCCTCGCGGAGGGTGGCGGTGCCGTCGATGTACGGGAAGTGGATCCGGTACTTGCCCTCACCGACCGGCTCGATCGACCACTTCTCGTAGTACGGCTGGCCGGCGATCTGCGGCGGGAAGATCCGGAGGTCGCTCAGGGCGAAGTAGCTGGTCCCCGAGGTGATCTTGCTCTTGATGATGTACAGGTTCGCGCCGTTCGTCGACTGGAGCTCCCACTGCTGGTTGTCGCCCTTGTGGTAGGGCCAGCCGATGATGGGGGTGTTGGGCTCGGGGTTGGCCCCACTCAGGTCGGCGACCCGGTCTTCGAACGCGGCGTTCCTGATGACGTACACGCCGTTGGGCAGGAGCTGTGCCATGAACCCTCCTAGAGAGACGAGCGTGCCTGAAGAGGAGCGCCCTCACCCTAAGAGGCCACCACGAGCCCCGAAAGGGATGGTTCAGGACGAGACATAGCCTTTGGTTATGGCTGGTCCGTAACAGCGTCAGTTGTCGCTCATGTACCTATAGCCTGTTAGGCACCTGGAGCATGGGGTGCATCCCGTTCAGCACTTGCCTCCTTCGTCGCCCGGTGCGCTCCGCTCCCCTCCGTGCCCCTCCACGGGCCGCGTACGCCAGGAAGACGTGTGCGCGGCACCGGGCGGGAGCGGACCGGCCCGCCATTCCGGACGAACCGGGGCGGGCCGCGTCCACCCCCAGGACGGGCCGATCCCGATCCCCGTCGACTGGCCGAGGCTCGTCCTCATCGTTGTGCGACGACGCAGGAGTGCGCTGGCTCAGAGGGTGTGCGGGCGCGGCGTGTGGTCGATCTCTGCGTGCGTTCGATGTCTGCGTGCGTTCGATGTCTGCGCGTGTGCGGTCGCGGCGTGTGCGTGCATCCGGCGCGTACGTGTACCCGGCGCGTACGTGCACCCGGCGCGTGTGTGGGTCCGGCGCGTGTGTGGGTCCGGCATCGGGTCACGGGGGCCGCTTCCAGAAAGCCGGAGAGCTCACTCGTCCAGCACCCCGACAACGAGCCCACGCAGTCGCTCCGGCTCGGCGATCACTTCGTACCCGGTGATCCGCTCGCCCTCGATGGTGAAGGTGAGGGCCAGGAGCAGCCGTCCGCGCGGGGCGACGACCGCGCCCACGGAGCCGTTCACGAGCGCCGGTTCGGCGTACTGCGCCCTGCGCCCGAACGCCATGACTCCCTCGGTCACGGCCCGCACGCCGCGGACCACCGTCGCCGCGCCCGCCGGCAGCGCCGCGCGGTCGGCCCGGCGTACGACGTCCGGGGCCAGCAGCGCGAGCAGGGCGTCCAGGTCGCCGCCCCGCGACGCGGCGAGGAAGGCGTCGACGAGGTGCCGGTGGCGGGCGAGTACGGTTCCGGGCACGGTGGCCACACCGCGCACCCGTAGGCGCGCGCGGCTGGCGAGCTTCTTGGTGGTGGCCGGTGAGCGTCCCACGATGGGCGCGATCTGATCGAACGGCACCGCGAAGGTGTCGTGCAGCACGAAGGCGATCCGCTCGGCGGGCCCCAGCGTGTCCAGCACCACGAGCAGCGCCCGGCCCACCGACTCGGCGAGCAGGGCCTCGGCCTCCGGATCACCGCCGTCCCCGGCCCGGTCGGACGGTCGCTGGTCCAGCGGTTCCTCCCGCCGGGACGTGCGGGAGCGCAGCAGGTCCAGGCACACGCGCGAGACGACCGTCGTCAGCCAGCCGCCCAGGTTCTCCACACCGCCGATGCCGACGCGGTCGAGCCGCAACCAGGTCTCCTGCACGGCGTCCTCCGCCTCGCTGAGCGAACCGAGCATCCGATAGGCGACCGCCCGCAGCCGCTCCCGATGCGCCTCGAACCGTTCCGCCGCACCGTCGTGTTCGTCCATCGGTCACCTTTCCTCGCCGGGTTTCGTCTCCTTGGTGACGCGCCTTCGTGGCGCGTCTTCACGGCGCGTACGGGGCCGGGGCCGGTTGGGGCTGGGTCTTGTACGGAGCCGGTTCACCGGCCGCGGGAGCTCGGCTCCGTCCGTGGGCTCGTGCGCACACATGGGGCCATCCACGTTTATGACGAGTCCGAACGACCAGAAGTGACCGCCACAACGCCGACCACAACGGCAGCGGCAGTGGCAGTGGCAGCAACAACAACGGAAGCGGCAGTGGAAACGGCGGCAACAACCGCGAACCACCGCAACGACGCCACAACGACAGATCGGAGACCTCCTCATGACATCCCTCCTGCACCTGGATGCCGGCGCGACTCACACCGGAGACTCGGTCAGCCGGCAACTGACCTCCTTGTTCGCCGACACCTGGCGGGAGCTGCACGGACCGGACGCATACCGGTACCGGGACTTGGCCGCCGATCCCGTGCCGCCGATCGGACCGGCGTACGTCGATCTCGGTGTGCGCGTGGAGCGTCGCGGCGTCGTCCCGGCGGGCCGGGTGGCCGCGCTGACGGAGGGGCAGGCGGAACGGCGCGAGTGGGCGCTGACCCTGCCGTTGATCACGGAACTCATGGCTGCGGACACCGTGCTGATCGGGGCCCCGATGTACAACCTTTCGGTGCCCGCCTTCCTGAAGGCGTGGATCGACCGCGTGTCCTTTCCCGGAGCTTTCACCGACCTGGAAACCGGCAACAGCCTCCTGAGCGGTACGCGGGTGGTGGTGGTCGTCTCCCGTGGCGGGGGCCATCGTTCCGGCAGCCCGCGAGCGGCGTACGACTTCCACACGCCTTACCTTCGCGCGTACTTCACGGCCTTGGGGGTGCACGAGGAATGCCTGCACTTCGTCCACGCGGAATTCACCCGGGCCGGAGACATACCGGAGCTGGCTCAATTCCAGGGCGTGGCGGCGAATTCGCTGACGGCGGCGCGGGATGCGGTGGTGGAACTGGCCGCCCGGCCGGTCGGGGCCATCGCGTTGGCGTCACAGTGACGTGAGGTCCCGGCCCGCGATGGACTCGGGGCCGAAACCCGTCCCCGTTGCTCCGTCGCGGCTCGACCACCGTCCGACCGTCCGACCAGCATCCAATATCCGTCCGTTCCCCGTCCGGCCAGCGTCCAATCTCCGACCGTTCCCCGTCCGACCAACCACCCCGGCCCACCCGTCCGTCCGCCTGTCTGCCTGCCCGCCTGCCTGCCTGCCTGCCTGCCGCCCGAACACCACCCCACACAGCAACAACAGGCAAATACATGTTCGACACCAGGCGCAGGACCAGTAGGGTTGTTGAGCACGAAGACACAGAAATCGCTCAACGAGGTTGACTCGTCGGCCTGCTCGACGAGCCACCGGCCCGTTCGGTCGGCCGGCCCTCGGTGCATGGATGAGCTGTGGTGCCCGCGCCGCGCCCGCTGGTGCGGACACCGCAGCGGTCAGGGAGAGCACGGTGCACCCTCCGCACTTTTCGGTAGGTACTTGGTGGATCATCGCGGCAATCACGACGGCGTTGTTCTTGGCCGTCTGTGTTCCCCTGATGCCGTCACCGAAGTACAAGCTCCGGATATCCGGCATTCCCTTGCTCGGAATCCTTTACCTGGGCGGAGATTACTGGCTGAAGGACCACGGCCCCGAACAGGCACTGTCCATCCATTCCGTGATGATGCTGACGTTTCTTACCTTCTGCGTGGCGTCCCACAAGACGATAAAGAGAGCGGTGGAAGAAGAAAGACTGTACGGCAGCCCCACTCCGTCGCCGAACGGGATCGTACGCGGCATCGCCATAGTCTTTGGAGGGCTACTCCTGTGGCTATGGCTCAATTACGGCTGACCCCCAGCAGCGCTTCGGCGCCCCCTGCGCGTGCCGAACTTCGGTGACCCCTGCGTACACCGAGGTTCGGCGACCCCTGCGTACACCGACCAGAGCAGCGCAAGCAGGCCCCGGGCGCAACGCCGCGGCCCGGCCTCAGCCGGTCGTGGCACCGCCGACCGCCGGCACGGGCGGGTACGGAGACGACCTCGCTCGGCTGCGGAGCGGCTACCCGCACCGGCTTCCCGAAGTCGGTGCGGTTCATCGTCACGGTGGCCCCCCCGCCCCCGCTCACCGGTACTGCCGCAGCGCCCCGGAGCCTCACGGGCATACGACCTCGGACCAGCCCACCCACCCGACCTCGCAGCCCCGCAGCCCCGCAGCCTCACGGCCGAATGTGCCGCAGCGTGAATCCCGGCTCGGCGAACCGGCCGGCCTGCGGTGTCGAATCATCTGCGGGGAAAGGGGCGCCGGAGACGCGGGCGGCGTACTCCTCGGCATCGTCGACGGGGGTGTAGTCCAGGACGGACGCCTCGGGGAGCTCCCAAAACCGGCGGGAGTTGGCGGACACCGCGTACACGGCGGCGAAGCCGGGGGTGGGCGGTGCGGCGAGTGCGGCACGGAAGTAGCCCACGGCGTCGCGCGGGCTCAGCCAGGTCGACAAGTGGCGCGGCTCGGACGGCTCCCGCTCGAAACTGCCGATCCGCAGGCAGATCACGGACAACCCGAACTTGTCCGCGTACAACCGCCCCAGCGCCTCCACCGCGACCTTGCTCACCCCGTACAGGCCGTCCGGACGCACCGGGTCCCGCGGCCCGATGTGGTGCGCGGCGGGGTGGAAACCCGTCACCCGGTTGCTGCTCGCCAGCACCACCCGCACGCCACCGATCCGCCGGGCGGCTTCGAGCACGTGATGGGTGCCCAGGACGTTCCCCTCCAGCAGGTCCGGGAGCGGCGCCTCGTCCGACACCCCGCCGAGATGCAGCACCGCGTCCGCCCCGGCGAGCGCCACCTCGACGGCCTTGGCATCCAGCAGATCCACCGCCCGCACCTCCTCGTTCGGCGCCTGCGCTCGCAGCGGAACCCGGTCGAGCAACACCAACCGCCCGGCCTCCTCCCGCAACGCCTCGCGGACGGCGGAACCGATACGGCCCGCGGCCCCGGTCATGATCACTGTTCCGAGGGTCATGCTGCCTCCCTGGGGATCTTTGCGCTTTGCGGGTCTCATCGTGGATCTCATCGTGAGTCTCGCCGTGGCTCTCGTCGTGCGTCTCGTCGTGGGTCTCGTCGATTTCCGTGAGTCTGGCAGTCGGCGGCGGGTGTGGCCGGGGATAAACCCTGAATGGCCGATTCCTCGACTATGCACGCGCGGAGGCCACCCCTTTCCTCCCAAGAACATCCGGCTGCTATCTGGGGTCCCACTCCTGCCGCAACCCGACGCCACCGTTGTGACGCCCGAACGGACCGGCATGCATCATCCTCTTCCCTCTTTCCCCAAGTGAGCGCAGGGTGAGGCAAGTTGGCCCGTGTTAGCGTGGATGCGATGAATACCTCGTCCGCCACTCCGGTGAGCAGTCCCCCAACGGGAGAAACACACCAGCGAGTCGTCCACGGCTCCTTCTCCCTGCCGGTTGACTTCTCTGTATCTCCAGCTCAGGTCTTCGCGGCCTTCGCCGAACCAGCGCTGCGTACCCGCTGGTTCCGCCTCCCCGGCTCGTCAAAAACCGCCCAACACCAGTTGGATTTCCGCGTCGGCGGGGGCGAACTCGCCCGCAACGTATTCATATCCCTGGGAATCGAAGAACACCTCGAATACCGGTCACGGTTCATCGACATCGTTCCCGACAAACGCATCGTCTTCTCATACGAAACCCATGTGGACGGCCTGCGCCGCTGGGTATCACTCGTAACGATCGAGCTTTCCGCGCAGAGCCCCGGAGCACGCCTCGATTGGACCGAACAGTACGCGTACCTCGTCCTCACCGGGGACGGCAGCCAAGATGTGGCTCATCTACGGGGTAGCACTCAACTGCTCCTCAATGGTCTGTCCAGGGTCGTGGAACCGGACCGCTACCAGCACCTGCCGAAGCCCGGCAACGACCTGCCTTAGCAGGGACGGCGGACGAAAACAATTGACCGTTTCTTCGGTTACGGGGCACCCTGGCATACATGATCGATCGTGAATTCGCCTTGCGGCTGGTGCGGGACGAACTGGACCGTGACCAATCCCTACGCCTCGTCATCACATGGGTCGAGGAACACGAACTGGCGTGGGTGGTGTATTACCAGAGCGCGAAGTACGTGCGCACGAAAGATCCGATGGACATGCTCGTGGGAACCGGGCCGTACCTGGTAGACCGCGAGGACGGCGGCCTCCACCTGATCAATTATGCAGCCGTGAAGTCCGGGGAATGGGAGGCGGATTACCGGAGGCACATCCGAAAACTTCCCGTGAGGACAGCGGTGGACGAACTTCACGAGGAAATACGGGAATTCGCGGCGGCCCACAGTCGGGTTCCGGCCGCGCGACTGCTGCGCGCACGGTTCCCGGAGCTCCCGTCCGCCGGCGCCCACGCCTACGTAACCGCTCTCCAATCCGGCGGCCCTCCACCCGCTCCCTTTTTGGCCATCGTCACCAGGAAACTCGTACCGCCGCGAAATGCCGCCCACAGCGTGCACACCGTCCGTGAAGGGCAGCCCCATGCCCATTGAGCCCAGCACGAACGCCTCACTCGCGATGCCACGAGAGCCCTCGCGCTCAGCAGTCCCGTAACCGCGAAATTCCGTCCCGGTCCTCTACCGGAAATCCCCCGCATGCTCCTCCGCCCACGCGCGGAACGTTCGCGCCGGGCGGCCGAGGAGCTGCTCGACGGTGTCCGTCACCCGTTCCGGCGTGTCGACGAAACCGGCCCACGCCTTGAGCCGGGCCGCCACGAATTCCGGGTTGCCCCAGGCCGCCGTGAGCTGTTCGCGGGCGATGTCCGGTGGCAGGTCCTCCCAACGGACCTCGCGGCCGATCGCCTCGCCGATGATGCGGACCTGGTCGGCGTGGGTGATCGCCTCCGGGCCGGTGATCAGGTACTTGGCTTTGTCGTGGCCCGGGGTGGTCAGGGCGTGGACGGCCACATCGGCGATGTCGCGTTCGTGGATCAGTGACCGGGCGGCCCGGCCGTAGGGCCAGCGGACGACTCCGCGCTTGATCTGGTCGGCCCAGGCCAGCGTGTTGGTGGCGAAGTCGATGGCGCGGACGAAGGTCCAGCGCAGGCCTGACGCGCGGATCAGGCGCTCGATCTCCTGGTGGTAGATCGTCGGCCGCTCGCCGTCGGCGAGGTCGGTGACGTCGGCCGACAGGTAGACGACGTGCTCGGCGTGGCCGGCGATGCGTTCCACCACGCCGGGTTCGACCGGGATTCCGGGCCACATGAGGTACACGCTCCGTACGCCGCGCAGCGCGGGCTCCAGGGTCTCCGGGGCGGACAGGTCGCCGCGTACGGCCTCGACCCCGGCGGGGAGCGAGGCGGTGTCCGGGTCGCGCACCAGCGCGCGGACCTCGGACCCCGCCGCCGCCAGCGAGGAGACGATGTGCTTGCCGATGGTGCCGGTCGCGCCGGTCACCAGGATCTTGGTCATGCGGGGACGGTAAAACCTGAAGTGCGGTTGAGGTCAACCCTCGTCGCGGAGTCGTCCCCTCCGGTCGTGCGTCAGGCCTCGCCGCCGTTCCTCGTGGTTAAGCGCCGCCGTTCCTCGTGGTTATGCGTCGCCGTCCCGTCTGGTTGCGCGCCGCCTTCCCTTCCGGTTACGCGTCACCGTCCCGTCCGATCATGCATCCCCGTCCCGTCCGGCTACGCGTCACCGTCGCCCTCCCACAGCTCGGTCCGGTACGCCGCGATCAGGGCCCCGACGCGGTCCAGCACCTCAGTGGCGGGCAGCGGCTCCAGTCGGCGGCCATCGCGCAGGCGCAGGGCGACCCGGTCATCGACGGCCTCCTTCGGGCCGATCACCGCCTGATAGGGGACGAGCCGGGCGGCGCGCACCCGTGCGCCCAGGGTGCCGTGTTCCGGGCCCACGAGCCGGACGCGCAGGCCCCGTTCGGCGCCGCGCGCCACGAAGGCGGCGGCCTGCGGGAGCTCGTCCTCGGTGATTGGAAGGACCACGAGCTGGGTGGGCGCCAGCCAGGCGGGGAACGCGCCGCCGTAGACCTCGATGAGGTGCGCGACCGCGCGTTCCACGCTCCCTATGACGCTGCGGTGCACCATGACGGCCCGGTGCTTGGCACCGTCGGGACCGATGTAGTGCAGGCCGAACCGCTCCGGTTGGTGGAAGTCGATCTGGACGGTGGAGAGGGTGGTTTCGCGCCCGGCGCCGTCGGCGATCTGGACGTCGATCTTCGGCCCGTAGAACGCCGCCTCGCCCTCCACCGACTCGTACGGCACACCGGCCTCTTCCAGGACCTCGGTCAGCAGGGCGGCGGCCCGCTGCCACATCTCCGGGTCCGCGACGTACTTCCCGCCCGCGCCGGGGAGGGAGAGCCGGTAACGGGTCGGACGGATGCCGAGGGCCCGGTACGCCTCACGGATCAGGCGCAGCGCGGCCCCCGCCTCCTCGGCGGCCTGGTCCGGGGTGCAGAAGATGTGCGCGTCGTTGAGCTGGATGGCCCGTACGCGGCTCAGCCCGCCGAGGACGCCGGAGCGTTCGGAACGGTACATGCCGCCCAACTCGGCCATACGCAGCGGCAACTCGCGGTAACTGTGCGAACGGGATCGGTAGATCAGCGCGTGGTGCGGACACAGGCTCGGCCGCAGAACAACCTCTTCGCCCTCCTGACTCTCCTGGCCCTCCTGACTCTCCTGGCCCGCCGCGCCGCCGAGCGCCATCGGGGGGAACATGTCCTCGCTGTAATGGGACCAGTGTCCGGAGGTCTCGTACAGCTCCCGTTTGCCCAGCACCGGGGAATACACGTGCTGGTAGCCCGCCCGGAGCTCCGCTCGGCGGACGTACTCCTCCAAGGCGTGCCGCACCGCGGCGCCATCGGGCAGCCAGTACGGCAGGCCCGCGCCCATCAGCGGGTCGGTGTCGAACAGGTTCAGCTCGCGGCCGAGCTTGCGGTGGTCGTGCCGGTGCTTGCGGTTGTCGTGCCGGTGCATCGGGGTCTCCTCGCGTGCGGCGGTATCGGTGGCGGGTACCGGAGGTATCGGATACCGGCCACCGGATATCGGTCATCGGGCGAGTGACCGCACGGCGAAGCCCCGGGGCACTCGCCCCGGGGCTTCGGATCAAGACAAACGGATCTCAGCGCGCCGGGACACTCTCCGGCGTCGTCGTCATGGCGATAGCGGCGCGCTTCATGCCGACCACGGTAGCAGGGGTGAGCGGATGGTTGTCCAGATTTGATTGGACGTTCGAGTGGGGGTGGGGTGAGGGTGGTCGGGGCCCGGACGGTCGACGGGGCGAGCTCTCGCAGGGCCGGTCTGTGCTGTCGCGGTCGCGGCTGGTCGGTGGCGCTGGTCTGCGTCCTTGCCGCCGGTCATGGTTACGTCCGGGACGCTGTGGCTGGGCACGCCGGCGATCTGCACGCTGTCGCCGTGATGCCGTACATGGGGCTGTCGTGGCCTGGTTCATGGGGCTGTCGTGGCCTGGTTCATGGGGCCGTCGTGGCCTGGTTCGTGGGGCCGTCGTCCGTGTAGCCCGACCGTCCAGCGGGCCGTCCACGACGGCGACTTGGGAACGTCATCCCGTGCCCCCATGCCCCCGCGTCCTGTGTCCCGCACCCGCACCCCGCACGAAAGGAGCACCACCATGCCCTCCCCCTCCCCCTCCCCCTACCCCGACACCGCCACCCGCTTCATCGTCGTAACGGGCGGCCCCGGTGCCGGGAAGACCACGCTCGTCGAGCGCCTCGCGGAACGCGGCATCCGCACCGCGCCCGAAGCCGGTCGGAGCGTCATCAAGGACCAGATGGCCATCGCCGGACGCGCCCTGCCCTGGATCGACCCGGATCTGTTCGCCGAGCTGATGCTCGCCCAGGACATGCGCTCGTACCGTGCCGCATCGGCCCACTCCGGACCCGTCGTCTTCGACCGCGGCATCGTCGACGTCGTCGGCTACCTCCGGCTCCTCGGGCACCCGGTGCCCGCTCATCTGCACACGGCGGCGCAGGCGTTCCCATACCACCGGAGGGTCTTCGTCGCACCGCCGTGGCCGGAGATCTACGCGCGGGACACCGAGCGGAAGCAGAGTTACGAGGAAGCGGTGCGGACTTACGAAGCCCAAGTCGCCGCCTACAGCGACTACGGGTACGAGGTCGTGCACCTCCCGCTCGCCCCGGTGGAAGAGCGGGCCCGGTTCGTCCTCGATCACCTGGGACAGGAGACCGGGCGCACGGGCGGATCCCAGGAAGCCGAGCACGCGGGCTGATTCCAGGTAGCCGGGCGCACAGGCGGATCCCAGGAAGCCGGGTGCGCAAGCTGATCACGGGAAATGGGCACGCAGGCTGGCCTGTTGCGGGAAACGCACTGGTTTCCGGGCGTTGTCAGTGCTGACGGTTAGGCTGTTCGCAGCCTTCGAAGCTATTCGCACACACTGCGACGTGAGTGGTGACCGCGAAGGCGGCGAGCAGGTAGGAGGGGTGGAGCATGGCGATCACACGGAGGCCGGGGGCGTATCACTGCGGTACCGACGCCGCACTGGGCGTGATCGGTGGGAGGTGGAAGGTGGTCATCCTGTGGGCTCTCAGCGAACGACCGGCCCGCTTCGGCGAGCTGCGCAGACTGATTCCGGGAGTGACCGAAAAGGTCCTCGCCTCCCAGCTCCGTGAGCTGGAAGAGGACGGCATCGTGCACCGCCGGGCCTATGACCAGGTGCCGCCCCGCGTCGAATACTCGCTGACCCCTGAAGGCCGCTCCCTCAACGAGGCCCTGATACCCCTCGGCATATGGGGACGGGACAACGTCCTCGGGGAGACCTACCAGCCGGACGCCGCGCGCACCGAAGCGGGCCGGGCGGCGAGCTGAGGGCCGGCCGGACGGCTCCCCCGCGCCCGGAAGCCCGAGCCGGATCCGGAGCCGGCCGGACGGTAGCCGGTCGTCAGCCGGCCGGCTCACCGGCGGCCTGGGAGCTCACCGTGAGTCCCGATCCGTCCTCGTGCACCCATCCCCACGCATCCGTCCCCGCACATCCATCCCCGTGAAAATGGCGCCCGCGAAAACGGCGTCATGGATGTTGGACACCGCCTGGACGCGCTCCTGAGCTCCCTGGTCGGCAAGGTGCCGTTGTAACCCGCAAAGTGCGGACGAGGGGACGGGGGACGGGGCTTCGCGGCCCCCAGCCTGCAAAGCGAGGACGGAGGGGACAAGGCTTCGCGGCGTGCCGCGATCGGCATACCTCCGACCGCCGCACCACAACCGGCGTGCCATCGCGCTACTCGTCCCCGGTAGACGGACCGGTCGTACCGCCCGGCAGACAGTCGGCTCCACCGCGCACGCCCCACAACCTCACACCCGCGCTGCGGATCAGAACCGGCCGCTCCACCATTCGCAAGCGTGACGCACCGGAAGCGGTCACGCAGTAGTCGGGATGCCCGCGTTGCGGAGGATTTCGCGTGCCGGCAGGGCGGTGCTCGCGGCGGCGGTCAGGCCCGAGGCAGCCAGGTGGGCGTCCACGATCCGGAGTCCGACCGGGTACCCGGCGAAGTCCGGCAACCCCACGGGCTCTTGACCCATGCGCCGCGCGGTGGCGTCACCCAGCACGTACGCGGTCAGCCGATGCATTCCGGTCACGTCGATGTCAGCGGTGATCTTGTCGTAGGCGCGGTCCAGTTCGGCGCCGGCCAGCGCCGTGGCCCACGGCCCCATGGCCTGTTCGCCGGCCAGCTCCCGGACGAACGCCTCGGCCAAGCCCTCGGCGATGGCGTACTCGCCGACCGTGACGGTCATCGGGTCCCAGACCACGTTCGCGTAGCGGACATTGTGGTGGAGCTCGTGGGCGGCGACGTGGCCGATCGTCTTCAGGGTCGTGTCGGTCGGCCACATCACCAAGTGGATCGCGCCCGGAAACCCGCCCAAACCGAAGGAGCCACCGCTCCGGATCATCAGGTGGTCATCGTCCGGATTACCGAGCACCAGGACGACGTGCACGGTCTCGGCGTGCTTGATGCCCGGCGCCGCACCGCTGATCCGCTCCCACGCGGCGGCGAGGGAGTCCTCGATTCGGCTCCACACCCCCGCGTCCCGCATCTGCCGCAGCGCGGGCAGGTACCGGGGGTCGTCATGGTCGAGTCGGAAACCACTGCCGAGGCTTTGGTGCGCCTCGACAAGGTCGATGTCACCCATCACGGACATAGCGCTGTGCAGCGGGCCGAGCATCTCTCGCAGGGCGTCGGGCCGCTCCTCCAACGGTCGCTGGAGGAGGTCGAGCATGGCGGACGCCGTGTCATGAACAACGATCTTCATGACTCGGACCGTAGGGCCTCCTGTTACCGGAGGGTCAAGCCGCGCGCGTTGGCACAGGCCGACGATCACGGAGCAGCGCCGACGATCACGGAGCCGAGGTCGATGGTCAGGGAGCAGGCGCCGACGATTACGGGGCAGGCGCCGACGATCACGGAACAGGGACCGACGATCACGGAGCGGGCCAGGGCGGAGCAGTGCCACACGAGCCGCATTCGCCGCCTGCGCACCGCCCTTGCCCTGCCCTCCCCCGTACGTACCGCACCCGCCACCGACTACGGCTGAAGACCACCAACGCCTGCCCCGCAGCCCCGTCGAACGGCACCGAACTGTGCTCGTGGACGATCTCCCAGCCGTCCTCCCCTGCCGTCAGCCATCAGCCATCAACCATCAGCCATCAGCCATCAGCCATCAGCCATCAGCCATCAGCGTCAAGGCGTAGACGATCCGCTGGCCAGGGACGATGCCGTAGTGCACGGAGGCGAAGGCGAGCACCTCGCTCACCGAGGCAGGACCACAGATGCCGCGAAGCCCGACCGGCCTACGGCGACGAACTCCACACACCGGCCATCAAGTGGTCGCAAGGCGAGGAGGAGGGGAAACCCGACCGACCGGACAGCCACCAGGCCCCTCCGTTAAAGACTGCTACCGACCAGCAGGGCAAGGTCGATGAGGCGGTTCGAGTAGCCCCACTCGTTGTCGTACCAACCGACGACCTTGACCTGCGGGCCGACGACACGGGTGAGTTCGGCGTCGAAGACGCAGGACGCGGGGTCGCCCACGATGTCGGTGCTGACGATGGGCGCCTCGGTGTAGGACAGCAGGCCCTTGTACGGACCGGCGGCGGCCCGGGCATAGATCTCCTTGATCTCTTCCACGGTGGTGCGGCGCCCGGTGGTGACGGTCAGGTCGGTGACCGAACCGGTGGGAACGGGCACCCGCAGGGCGAAGGCGTCCATACGCCCTTGCAGTTCGGGCAGGACCAGCCCGATGGCCTTCGCGGCTCCGCTGGACGTGGGCACCACGTTGAGGGCTGCGGCGCGGGCGCGGCGCAGGTCTTTGTGCGGGGCGTCCTGGAGGTTCTGGTCCTGGGTGTAGGCGTGGACGGTGGTCATCATGCCGGACTCGATCCCCACGGCGTCGTGCAGCACCTTGGCCAGTACACCGAGGCAGTTGGTGGTGCAGGAGGCGTTGGAGATGATCGTGTGGCGGTCCGGATCGTAGGCGTCCTCGTTCACACCGAGCACGATCGTGACGTCCTCGCCGCTCGCCGGAGCAGCGATGATGACCTTCTTCGCGCCACCCTCGACGTGCGCGCGGGCCTTCGCGGCCTGGGTGAAGATGCCGGTGGACTCGATGACCACGTCCACGCCCAGGTCGCCCCACGGCAGGTCGGCGGGGTCGCGCTCGGCCAGGACCTTGACGGTGGTGCCCCCGACCCGGATGGCGCCGGGCTCCGCGCTGATCTCCTCGGGGAAACGTCCGAGGACGGAGTCGTGGGCCAGCAGGTGGGCCATGGTCGCCACGTCGCCGAGGTCGTTGAGGGCGACGATCTCCAGGTCCGCGCGCCGGTCGACTGCCGCGCGGAAGACGTTGCGGCCGATCCGCCCGAAGCCGTTGATGCCGATACGAACAGTCATGAGCTCTCCCCTTGCGCTGACGTAGCGTCACGAGCGCCCGGCACCCCACCGCGAAGCGACAGGGCGGCGCCCAGGGCCACATCATAAGCAACTTAAATAAATCTGCGATATATTTTTCGGGTGGACGACACCTCGAATCGCACTCCCCGCCACGACGCCCAGCTCGACGCCCGCCACGACGCCCGACTCGACGGCCTGGGCCGGGGGCCTGGCGACAGCACCCCGAACGCCGCTACGGACGACGGCCCGGACACCGCTCCGAACGACGGCCCGAACGACGGCCCGGACGCCACCCCGGACGACGACCTGGACACCCACGCCTTCACCGCCGCGATCGAAAACTTCAACCGCTTCTACATCCGGCTCCCCGTGCTGGAACAACGGTCGTTCACGACCCTGTCCGTCCTGGACAC
Source organism: Streptomyces sp. NPDC003077 (assembly GCF_040611095.1). Classification (NCBI taxonomy): domain Bacteria; kingdom Bacillati; phylum Actinomycetota; class Actinomycetes; order Kitasatosporales; family Streptomycetaceae; genus Streptomyces; species Streptomyces sp. NPDC003077. The sequence goes on from NZ_JBEXNM010000022.1 coordinate 38,043, forward strand.
CCTCGCGTTCAGCGACAAACCGATGCGGCTTTCCGAACTGACCAAGACCGAGCAGGTCAGCCAGCCCGGCCTCACCCAGTTGGTGACCCGCCTGGAACGCGAAGGGCTGGTGGAGCGGCGCCCCGACCCTCGTGACGGGCGCGCCGTGCTCGTCCATATCACGGAGGCAGGCCGGCGGATCGGCCGCTCCCGCCACGCCGACCGGACGCGCCACCTGGTGCCGCTCCTCGCGCAGTTGACGACCGAGGAACGGCAGGCACTCGCCAACGCCCTCCCCGCCTTGTCCCGCCTCGCGGAACTCGGGCGGGGGCAGGGGCAGGGGCAGAGGCAGAGGCAGGGGCAAGGATGACCTGACGGCGCCCCGTCCTCCGTACCCATTGGACACATAGCGCCGCCGCAGGTCCCAGCCCAGACCTCTGGCCACCGTCCCGTACCAACTTCCGCCCTGTCAGACGCCTTTCGCCGTGCGGCGCGTCTCACGTACCGATCGCATCCGCCGGAAGCCGGTGCCACCGAGGGACACGGCCGTCCGGCCTGCCCTCGGCTTGCCCTCGGTCCACCACCGGTCCACCACCGGTCCACCACCGCGACGATCGGTGCGCTTCGTGCACTCCGTGCACTCCGTGCGTTGCGCACCGTCGGCGGTCGCGACGGCAGCCCCGTAAAACGGTTCGACGGCGGTGCGGGCTCCTGACACAGTTGCGCGCTATGACGAACGTCGACTCTGTGACCGGCGCGGACATACGGCTCATGCAGGGCCTGGCGCAGCGCGTCACCGCCACCCGCCCGGACCTGGTGAACAGCGACGCGTCGTTCGGCGAGCTGGCCTGGAACTGGGGCAAGGGGCACGCGGCCGAGGGCGCGAGCTGGCGGCGCCGACTGTGGTTCTCCGGCGGGGACCTGGTGGCGTGGGGCTGGGCCCAACTTCCGCGCCGGGTGCGGCGGAACGACGGGTCGGTACGGGAGGTCACCGGCGCCTACCTGGCGTATCAGGTCCATCCCGATCATGCCGGACTGGTCGACGAGGTGATCGACTGGTACGAGGGTACGGGGGCGGGCCTCGAACGCACGGTGGTGCCGAGCGCCGCCGACGAGTTCGCCCTGCGGCGGTGGGCGGCGCGTGGTTACGAGACCGACCCGGCCTCGCTCGGTGACACCGGGTCCTGGATGCAACTCAACGAGCGGGACCTGACCGACGTGGAACAGCCGGTACTGCCGGACGGCTTCCGTTTCCGCACCGCCGACGAGGCCGGGCCAGAGGCTGCCGTCCAAGCTCATCTGGACGCCTGGGCCCCCTCGACGTACACGGCCGAGGGCTACCAGGGCGTCCGGCAGACGGCGGGCTACCGCGGCGACCTGCACATCCTGGTGGAAGCGCCGGACGGAACGATGGCGGCCTCGACGATCACGTGGCTCGACGAAGCGAACAAGACCGCCGAGTTCGAGCCGGTCGGGACGCACCCGGACTACCGGCGTCGGGGTCTGGCACGGGCGATGCTGCTGCACGGGATGCGGCAGGTGCGGGCGGCCGGAGCCACGCACGCGACGGTCGTCTGCCTGGGTGCGCCGGGGCACCCCCAGGCGCGCGGGCTGTACTACAGCGTCGGGTTCCGGAAGTTCACACGGGACATGCCGCTCATCCAGGCTACGACCGCGCTCTGAGAGTGATCATGGGTGGTCCGGATAACCGCTGGTCATGCCGTCGGGAATCGGGCGACGACCTGAGGAAGGCGCGCGGATCGGCCCCCGACGCGCCACCTGCCCCGCAGGCGCGGCGGCGGCAACCGTCGCGCCCGCGGTAACCGTCGATCAGCCCCGAGAGCCGTCCAAGACGCCCGGGTCGGTCACGGCCTGGTCAGCCACGGCCTGGTCGGTCACGGCGTCAGCCGGTGTGGCAGCGCCGGTGGCTCCGACGGGTCCGGTGCCTTCAACAGGTCCAGCGGCTTCGACACCTCTGGCGGCTTCGGCACGTCCGGTGTCTGCGGCACCTCCGACCACTTCGACGGGTCCGGCGGCTTCGGCACGTCCGGTGTCTGCGGCACCTCCGACCGCTTCGACGGGTCCGGTGTCTGCGACACGTCCGGCGGCGAGGAAGGCCCCGACGGTCCGGACGAACCAAGCCGGGTCGTCGAGCCAGGGAAAGTGGCCCCCGCCCGGCTGGACGGTCCACTGGCCGTCGGGGAACAGTTTCGCGACGTCGGCGGCGACGCGGGGCAGCGGGCCGCCGTCCAGTTCACCGGCCAGGACCAGGACCGGCGCGCTCAGTCCGGCGATGGCCGCGCGAGTGGTGGCAGGGTCGAAGGCACCGACGGACGCATAGGCCTCCGCGGCCTCGTCGTTGCCCTGTTCCCCTTCGGCCGCGGCGTGGTCCTGGGCCGCCGCGTCCCAACGTCCGTAGAAGAAGGGAATCACGGCATCCCAGTCGGTGTCGGTCGCGGTGCCCGCCCAGACGGCCTGGTACGCGGCGAAGGCGGGCCCGAACCACGGCTCGTCCCGGCGCAGGGCAGCCGCCTCGCGGCGGTGCTGCTCGGTGAAGTCGACGCCGAGGGCGCGAGCGCGGGCGGTGATCAGGGAGAGGGTCCGAACGCGTTCGGGGTGCCGGGCCGCGTAGAGGATCGCGAGATCGCCACCCGCGGAGTGCGCCAGAACGTCCACCCGCTCCAAGCCGAGGTGCCGCCGCAGAGCCTCGACGTCGTCCACCTGCCGGTCACAGCGGTAGGTGGACGAATCGGCAGGGGCACCCGAGTCGCCGGTCCCCCGCAGGTCGAGCATGATCAACTGGCGGTGGCGCGACAGACCACCGAGATCACCGAGATAGGCGGTGGCACGCATGGGACCACCGGGGATGCAGAGCAACGGTTCTCCCTCCCCCAGTACGCGATAGGCGAGTTCGGTCCCGTCCGGAGCGGTGAAGGCAGGCATGGGACCCATCCTCTTGACCATGAGACGACCCCGACAAGCGATTTCCACTCGGCTCAGCAGGTACCTCCCGGCCTCTCCCGTTCTCTCCCGGTCTCTCCGAGGCGAGACAGGCAAGACGAGGCAAGGCGAGACGAGGCGAGGCGGCCAGAGGGCGATCAGCAGCGCTCGGCAGCGAACGCGCTCACCACGCCACCGTCATTCAGTTGGCCTACGGGGGAGGAAAGGCGAATCGGTGGGACACCGCGACAGTTCATAGGGCGATCAGTAACTTCTACGTGCGCGTGATTTGAAGAAGTCACTCAGCGGCTTTCGGCGCACCGGCTTCGTTCTCGCGCTGGCAGATGTGGTGTTTTCTCCGTTGCGCCAAGGCGGGTATGGACGGAAGAGGCCAGTTACAAATGGTAGGCCAGCAGGCTCCCACGGCTGCGGAGCATTACTCCAAACAGATGGATCGCCGACGACACCGTCTTCCCACGGCCGACCTGAGCCGGGATCAGTTGGGAGCGGCCGTTCCTTCTTGAGATTCCGCCGTGGCAGAGGTGGGTGCCCAGAGGGAGCCGACAGCCTTGGGGGCAGTGGCGACGCGTCCTGGAACTGCTCGGCCTGCCTTTCGGAGCACGTGGTTCGGTCGGGCATGCAGATGGCACAGAGGGCCGCGGTCCAACCTTTCGCCGCGTCATAGCCAAACGAGGGCCGTCGGCACTGCGGGCAGGCGAGTTCTCCTCGTCGCTGCGCCTGGTCGACCAGGAGTTCACGGACCATGCGAGCGGACTTTTGCGCGTCAGCATCTTTCGGGTCTGGGATGTTGACAAGTAGCCTAATTCCGGGCCTATTACGTGCGGACGCTTCCAGGTCACTCATCAGCAACTGCAGGTCACGTGGTGTGACGCGGTCATGTGTGGTGAGGCGCTCTTGCAAACTTCCCGGCTTTGGCTCCTTGTAGCGTGCGCGAGTGCTGCGGCGGTCGGCATCTGCACGGTCCCATGCCCTTGCCCATTCCGCGAGCTCGGCATTGCGAACGCCGCATGCCTCGGCGAAGGCTTGGACGAAGGCGCGGCTGGGCATTGAGCGGCCTTTGAGAACTCGTCCGGCCGTACTGCGGGGTAAACGTCCCACTCCGCCGATGCGCTTATCCAGGCTACGCAGAGGAGGACTTCCAGTGTCCTGGTAAAGATCGATGATGGCGGAGTGTAAATCGGCAAAGTCCTTGACGACGCTGATGTGGGCTCCGCCTCGGTGTCCGCTCAGAGCTCCCTGCGCCCGGGCCTCGTCACGGCGAGCGTGCTTCCATAACCGCTCCGCCTCTTTGGCACTGCGGCCGCAGGCCTGAGCGTACGCGATGACGACACTCAGATTTTGAGGCACGCTGCGTCCGGAGGCGGCGCGCGCGAGGGTATCGGCGCTGAAGCCCGCGTGTTCGGCGAGCTGGTGGTACGTCAGCCCGACTTCCGCACGGCCGGCGCGCAACCAGGTCACCAGAGCGAACAAGGATTTGCTGCACTGAACGATCGGATTCTCGCGGCGCCCCATGTTCGGTCAGACCTCCGTGATGCCCAGCTCAGCGCGGCTGCTGCCGCGCAGCCTGTGCAGCAGCCGCAGACCAACCGTTGCTGCCTCCACGATAAGGACGATCACGCTGACGCTCTGGAACCCGACGGCTGCCAGTACCGCAGCGGAGATCACGATGATGATCAGAACACTGACTTCCGCTCCGGTGAGGGGACGCGACGCGACGCAGGGCGTACTGCAGGATGGATTGTTCATGTTGCCTCTCCAAGCATGGGTGTATCGCGGGCAGATAGACCTGTGAACGGGGCGGTTGCCGCCGCCTTCGTAGGTAGTGATGTTGCAGCATGTGCGGCCGCGTGACTAACCCGAAAGAGCGTCAATCCGCGCTTTTGTCCCCGCACTACGCTTACCCAGGCCGCTTTATCATTCTCATATCTTGTCAGGTCAGACTGTGAAGCGGGGAAGATTTTCCGCGGATACGTCCCACCTGTTTCTGTGCCGTGGTCACCGTTGTACAGAAATTTCCGCAGCAATGTCTCGCATACCGGCACACCCATTGGTCATGGTTCGTCCCATTTTTGTCCAGCTCAGTGGGCCGGCATGGCAGAGTTTCCGCGACCGTGTCTCCGTGTTGACCTGCTGGCAGGTCATGCCCGATCTTTGGTCGTGCACCTGCGGTTGGTATAGGCCTGCTGCGGGGCTCTCCGATGTCCTGCGGGCAATCAGTCATCCGGAGACAGAGCAGACGCGTTGCCGCGAGTCCTTGCTTACGGTCCTGGTACTGCTCGGCAGTGCCAGGACCCGGGTGGACCGGAATAGCGCGGTCAAGGACAGCCGGCTTCCCCCTTGACAGAGAATTGGGATTATTGACATTTCAACGGTGAGGACCTGGAAGGCCTCAGAAGACCCGGACGATGAGGCAAAAAGACCCGGGTCGGACACCTCTGCGCCATCGCCGACGGCGATGTGCTGCCTGAGCCCGGCGAGCGCGAAGTCGTCCTCAGCATGCAGGAGTTCGGTTCACTCAATCTCCAGCCCCCATTACCGGACGTCAGTGGCGCTGAACGCGGTGGGACCAGCCCTACGGCCACACGAGATCGAGGCCCAGTTCACCGCCCTCCGCTGCTTCGTCCTGTACGACAGCGACCACCCGGCCCACAAGGCGCAGGGCCGTGTGATCCGCCGATACCTCACCTTGCGGAGCAAGTACGCCGCCGGCACGCGCCTCACTGCCTCGTTCATAGGGCGATCGCGGCCTGACCCGGCGCCGTCGGCGTCTGTCTTGGCTACTCGGGTCCGGGCCGTCGGCGTCTGCCTTGGTTCCTCGGGTCCGGCTCGGTGGCGCGCTCATCGCTGCCGGCAGGAACGTGATCGTCCGTCGCCGGTCCGCCTCGCCCGTTGCCGGGGGCACGCGGCCAGGGAAGGGCTGCTGGTTGGCCTGAAGGCGGACGAGGGCCGACACAGCAAGGATTTCCCGCATCCGGAACCGCAGCTCCTCCGGGGCACGGCCGGGCAGTACGCGAGCGAAGGCTGCGAGGTAACGCTCGCGGACCGCGTCCTCGGCCGGACCCGGCCAACTGCCTGCCTTGCCTCCTCGGCCGGGGCGCTGAGGATCGTCACGATCAGTCGGGACGTCTGTGCGCCGCCCTCGTCGCCGGCAGGCATCTCGTCGAACAGCGGCCCCGCGATGCCTCCACCGGTTCGCTGACCAGTGGGTCGGGGAGCCGGGCGAGCAAGGTGTCGAGCCCGGCACAGTGGGCGGCGGTGACGGGCTCGATCGCGCGGTGGACGACCGCGGCCATCACCACCGCCTTCGAGCCGAAGCGGTTAACCCACGGCGGCCAGGTTCGCTCCGGCACGTTTGGTGATCGCGCGGACCGAGGTGCCACGGCAGCCGTGCGCGGCGAAGGGGTGCCCGGCCACGTCGATGGTCTGGGTGCGGGTGTCCGAGGTCGCCACACGAGGGACTCGACTCTCCATACGTTTGAATGAAACGCATGCATGAAACAAACGAACGTGTGAATGAGGGCTTTCAGTGAAACTGCTCGTGTACGGCGCCGGGGTGCTCGGCAGCCTGTTCGCTGCCCGCCTGCACGAGGCCGGTCACGATGTCTCGCTCCTCGCCCGGGGCGAGCGCCTGACCGCCCTGCGCCGGCACGGCGTGCGGCTCGCCGAGGGCGACAGTCCAGTCGTCAGGCGGATATCCGTACCGGTGGTCGAGCACCCGGACGGCGGGTACGACCTGATCACCGTCTTCGTCCGCACCCACCAGGTGGACGCGGTGCTGGAGTCACTCGCCCGTGTCGAAGGCGACGTGCTGTTCCTCCACAACTGGGCGGCCGGCGCGCAACCGCTGGGCGCGGCGATCGGCCACGAGCGGGTGCTGCTCGGCTTCCCCACGGCCGCCGGCACGATGGACGGCGATGTCGTCCGCTACCGCAGGAGCAGCTTCATGACCCGCCGGGTTGCGATGCCGATCGGCGAGCCCGACGGGCGCACCACTCCCCGGCTGGAACGGATCGTGGAGACGTTCCGCACCGCCGGGATCAACGCCAGGGCCGAACCGCGCATGGATGCCTGGCTCAAGACGCACGCCGCGTTCGAGGTGCCGCTCGGGCAGGCGGTGCACATGGCGGGCGGCCCGGTGGAGCTGGCCGACGATCCCGACGCGGTCCGCGGCATGCTCCACCTCGTGCGGCACAACCTCGCCGCCATGGCGACGCCACCGGTACCTCGCGCGTTCGCCGCGTTGCGGACGCTGCCGCAGGGCTTGCTCGTGACCGCGTTCCGGCGCTTCCTGAGGAGCCCGACGGCCGTGCACAGCGGGCTCAACGCCGCCTCGCCCGCCACCGCGGCCGAACTCCAGCGGCTGGCCGAACAGCTCCGTGCCCCTGCGGAGGCCCGCTGAGCGGCCCAGGACGGCGAAAACCTCACCACGCGCACACCACCGCCGGTCCCACAGTCCTCGAACTCGGCCCCCTGGCTCCACGGACGGCAACCGTGAACTGATGACGCGTCGGCAAACCCGGCTCGGCGACGAGGCGCACGCGGTCTCGTCCAGCCGTAACCCGCCGGAACTGTTGCTTGTGGTCTGTGGGAGTGGGGGGCTCTCCCCCCGTCCGCCCTCCCCTTCGGCCCAAAGCTCGTGTCGGGAACTCACCGCATGCTGCGCACGGTGTCCCGCAGGCGCCGGGCCTCGTCGATGCGCTTCTCGTAGGTGGCTCCGAGCAGCAGCAGGAGCAGGCCGGCCGCGGCCAGGGGGAGCCAGCGGGGGATGAGGCCGAGTACCTGGACCACGGCCGGGGCGAGTTCGTGGAGTCCGACCGTCATGAGGACGCCGCCACCGACGATCAGTGGTGCCTGTAGGCGGGAGCGTACGCCGATGACGGTGAGGAGCAGGGCGGCTGTGCCGAGGAGCAGCGGGCGCAGCCAGTTCGGGTCGGTCCAGGTGGCGGCGAGGCTGGGGAGCATGGTGGCGCCCAGGCCCGGTCCGTAGGCGGGCCAGGAGCCCGTCTCCGGGATGCTGGTGCGGCGGCGGTGGCCGATGACCAGCGCGACCACGGTGACGGGGAGCGTGTACGCCTCGGGGAGGGTGATGTCCGCCAGCGCGAGGCGCACCCAGGAGGAGGCGATGAGCAGGGCTGTTCCGGCGAGTGCGGCGCGGCGGCGGTCCGGGCGCAGTGCGATGGCCAGGCCCGCGAGTCCGGTTACGGCGAGGGCGAGGCTGAGGGCGTCGGCGTGGGAGGCCGTCAGGGCGAGGGCGAGGGCCGCGAGGGCGTAACCGGTGCCTTCCACGGTGGCGGAGACCTGTTCGCGCCCCGGGAGCCGGTGCCAGGCGGCTGCGGCACCGGCGGAGACGAGGGCGACCGCGAGGACCGCGAACCCGATGAGGTGCCAGGGCAGGTCGGCCGTGCGGCCGGAGGCGACCGCTTCGACTCCCAGGGCCAGGGCGGCGAAGGCACCCGCGACGCGCGCCGTCGTGACGCGCGCCGTCGCGACGCGCGCCGTCGCGACGCGCGCCGTCGCGCGCTCGGCGGGCCGGGCGGATGGTTCGGTCGGTTCGATCGGTTCGATCGGTTCGATCGGCATGGACGACGCGGACGGCACGGACGACGTGGGCGGCACGGGTGGCACGACCGGCGCGATCGACACCGACGGCACGGACGGCGCCGTCGGCGCGGACAGGACGTGGGCGAGTACGGCGGCCGACACGGCGCAGGTCCCCCACACCGCGAGCACGCCGGCCCGGTCGGCCCACGACCACATCAGGGCGAGAGCGCCGCTGACGGCCAGCACCAGGAGCCGCGGTACGAACGCGCTCCCCGGCCGACGCACGAAGTCCACGACCACGGCGACGGCCGTCCCGGTAGCGACCGCCAGTACCCACCCGTACGGCAGCCCCAGCACCACCGGCACCAGGAGCAGCGCGGGGACGGCCGCCACCACCCAAGCGTTGCGCAGCGCGTCGCCCAGTCCGTCCGTGTTCCGGTTCTCGACGGCAAGGGCACGCAGGACGGCCGCCACCGCCCGGGCGCTGCGTGGCGCGTTGCCCAGTCCGTCCACGTGCCGGTCCTCGACGGCACGGGCACGCAGGACGGCCGTGGCGGCCAGGACGGAGACGAGCAGCCAGAGCACGATCAGTGGCGCCGCCGCGAGCTGCCAACTCCACTGCGCTGCATGGCCGTTGCGCCAGCGTGCCACGCCGGGGGTGAGGGGCTGGAGGAGGGCGTGGGCGAGTTCCGGCAGGACCACGACACCGGCCAGCAGCAGCGCGGTCGAGGCCGCGATCAGCCCGCCCACCGCGGGCGCGGCCTCGGACGGCGGAACGGGCGACGGCACGGATGGCGGCACGGACGGTCCTTCGTCCTTCGCCGGCTTCGTCCACCGGCCATGGCGCGCACAGGCCGCCGCCGTCCACACCGTGGCGAGCGCGGCCGGTATCGCGTAGCCGACCACCGCCCACCCCAGGGGCACGACGTACCGCAAGCCGGCGCCGACAGCCACGATCACCGCCACGACGGCCGCCCCGGCACCGCCGGAACGCAGCCCGAACGGCAGAGTGCGGAAGCCCCGGCACAGCGCCACCCCCAGCAGCGCCAGCAGGCCCAGCGGCAGCCAGGCCCGCATCACCTCGGCCGGCGAGTGGGCGGCCACCGCGTGCGTCACCGCGAGCGCGCCGCCCAGCACCGCCCACCCGCCGCCGACCGCTTGGACCCCCGTGACCAGGGCGGTGGCGATCCGCTCGCCACCCAGGCGGTCGCGAAACCGTTCGTACCCGGTGGCGCGGGCCGTGAGCGCGTACAGGACCGCGAAGTCCACCGCGGCGGTGACGATCATCGCGGTCGCGTAGTCCACAGTGGTCGTTCCGCCCCAGGCGGCGATGGCCAAGGGGCCGGGCAACTGCGCCACCAGGAATCCCACGGGCAGCGGGAGCCGGAGCCGCTGCCACCAGCCGTATGCCGCCGCCCCCACGCCCGCCAGCAGGGTGAGCACGGCCCAGTAGCCCGCCGCCCCGATGCGGTCCAGACTGACGAGTCCGGCCTGCCGGGCCGCGTAACCGTCCAGGAGCACCAGGGCCAGGCCCACCGCGGCCGATGCCTCGGCGGTAGCCGTGAGCTGCCGCCGGCGCAGCGGACGAGGCAGTGCCAGCGCGCACGCGGTCAGCGCGAGCAGCACGGCGGCCCGCCCGCCGATGCCCAACCGTCCCCAGCTCACCACGGTGAACACCAGCGCGGCCACGATGACCAGCACTCCACCGACGATCAGCAACGCGGTCCGAGCGGACGGCACGGAGACCTCCCGCCTCGAACCGCCCGCCGCACCACCGCGCCCGCCACCGCCCCCGTCCGCGAGAACGCTCTCCGGCGTCCCCGCAGACGCGGCTGCCGGCACCCCCGCGGGTGCGTCCCGGCGCGCCCGCAGCGCGGCCAGCAACTCGTCATGGCGCCGCACCAGCCACCCCCGGCGTGCGTCCAGCGCGCTCAACTCGTCCCTGACCTGCCACAGTTCGGAGGCGTCCGGGCCGGTCAAGGGCAGTTGGCAATAGATACACCGAGCGGACGGAGACGACCCCAAAGGCATTCCGCAGTCCGGGCATCCCGGCGATTCCATGCGCATGGCCCGAGTATGTGCGGCATTACCGCCCACGGGCCTGAGTACCCGTACTCACTGTCGTCTTGGTACTTCAGGCGACCACGGGTCGTGCCGGTGCTTTGCCTTTCGGAGAACGAGGAGGCTGTTCAGCCGCCGTATCGGTGATTCTCGGCAACGCCGTGAAGCCGATCCGCTGGGTCAGAGCCGGGACAGAGCCAGAGCAGATCTGAGTCGGGTCTGAGTCAGTCCTGACTCAGAGCTGGATCGCGTCAGGCGTTCTCGCTCCCCAGGCGGCTCAGTGCCTGCATGGCCTCGCGCTCTATTCGTGAAAGGTCGAAGAGGACCGCGCCTGCCTGCACGAGGCACTGCTCATCGCCTGATTCACCGGCTTTTGTGATCAGTGCCGCGCATTCCGTCCACAGGGTGGCTGCCTGCGTGTACAGCTCGTGACCGGTGCGCAGGTGGCTGCTGTCGAGCAGTTGGGCGCATTCGCCGAGGAAGTCGCGGTAGAGGTTGCGGAAAAGGGCGCCGCCGGTACCGGCCTTCTCCATCAAGAGGGCGGCCTGCGGCAGGTCGCGCTGCGGATCGCCGGTCCGCCGGAGCCAGGTGCGCACCAGCTTGCCGGCCTTCTCTATTCCTCGATAGCCGAGGTTGGCGATGGGCGGGTTGAGGAAGGCGTCGGCGCAGGCGGTGATGGCGGGAATGATCCGGTCCTGTGGGGAGGTCAGGTCCTTGGGAGCGGTGAGCGTGAAGGACCGGCGTTTGGCGCTCATCGGGCCGCGCGCGGCCCTGGCCTGGGAGAGGCTGGTCAGGCTGGTGGTCACCGTTCCGCCTTGCTGGTCGGTGTCCACCAGGTAGGCGTCGTGGTCGTCGTAGCCGTACATGGCGACGACGTGACCGCCGAAGTGCACCTTCGACGTGAAGTAGTCCAGGTAGTAGCTGTCGAGCTGCAATCCGACAGGGTGGCCGGCGTCAATGGGGGCCGCCACGTTCTCCCAGGCCTTACGGGGAGAGGTGGTCTCCTGGACCAGGAGTTCCAGCCCGAGTGTGGTGGCCAGGTTTCTGGTGAGCTCGAAAGGCTTGACCCGTCCCCCGAGGAAGGGAAATCCCATCTGCTTGCTGTCCCAGTAGATGAAGGACAGACCGGACCCGAGGCCGAAGAGCATGGGCTCGGACAGATCGAGCCCTTGGTGCCGTAGCAGCACTCCCAGAGCTGTCGTCTCGCAGTGCTGCGTATCGCGGGCGTCGATCCGAATCTTCGTGGTCATGTCGCGCGCGCCTTCCTGGTCAAGGGAGTCCGGGGCCCCGGGTCATCAGTTCTCCCACTGCTCGACCACGCTAGGGCACACCACTGACAACGCCCTTCCGCGCTTCTCCTCCCCCAGGTCGTCCGCACCGCCCTTGCCCCACGGCCCGCGCCCGCCGTCTCACCGCGGCGATCGCTAGGACGGCGGCGATCGCTAGGACCGCCGCAACCCGCCGCGCCCCGCCACGGCCACCGCTCCCGTACCGGCTTGCAGCCTCCTCGCCACCACCGGGCACACCACAGCCTCGATACCGCATCACCACCGACACACCACAGCCTCGATACCAGCACCTCTCCATCTCCCCTTCATCACGGGAGCCTTCGGAGAGCCGGAGCGCCGCCCCATGAGCCAACCCACCCGATATCACCCGCTATTACCCGGCATCTCCGAGCACCCCTCACTCCCCGACTTGCCCACCAGGAAAGTCTGACTTAGCTTTCCGATCAGGAAAGTCGAAACGGCAACGTGTTGCCTCGGGGAGGAGATGCGCATGAGCACACCGGTGGACGCCGAACGCGCCTGGGCGGACCTGCAACGCATTCGGGTGCCGCAGGAACGGGTCTACGACGAGATGGAGCGCTCGACGGCCACGGGATGGCGCGGGTTCCTGCCCATCGCGGCGGCGGCGTGGATCTACCTGGTGATCAGTGGGCTGGAACTCCCCTTGTGGGGGCTCTTGTCGGTCACGGGCGCCTATGTCGCGGTGCTGGGCGGGATGGCCGTACGGGCTTGCCGCAAGTCCCGCATGCGCCTGCACCACACGCGGTACAGCTGGCGATCGGGCGTCGCGTTCCTCGGTGCGGGCGCGGTGACCGGTGCCACCGTCATCCTGTCCGGGCGGCTGGTGGACTGGGCGGAACTGCCCTTTGGCAGCGTCATCCAGGCCACGGTGACCGTCGGCCTCCTGCTGCTCTTCGGGGCACCGGTCAACCGCTGGGCTATCGCCCCCCTGCGTGGCCGCGGTGGGAGTCGGCCATGAGCACGCCCGCCGGGTTCGACGAGCTGATCCATCCCTCCACCCGGTTGTCGGTGGTCGCCCTGCTCGCCGCGACCGCGTGGGCCGACTTCGCCTTCGTCCGCGACAGCCTCTCGCTGAGCGACTCGGCGCTCTCCAAGCAGCTGCACACCTTGGAGGAGGCCGGTTACCTGGAGATCCGCAAGGAGGGTGGCGGACGCAAGCGCCGTACGAAGGTGCGGCTCACCGACCGTGGGCGAAACGCCTTCGAAGGCCACGTCGCGGCACTCCGCGCGATCGTCGAAGGCGCCGCTCAGACCGCCGGGCCAGGCCCGTCCCCGTCCGATCCCGACCCATCCGAACTCGACCCATCCGCCGAGAGCGCTCCTCGTCCGCCCGCCACCGCGGCCTCGCTCACCCCGGCACGTACGGAGGCCAACCGGTGACCGCGTCCCACCCCACCGTGATCCACGTCCGCGACCTGCGGATGTCCTACGGCGCCAACGAGGTGCTGCGCGGCGTCGATCTCGACATCCGGCGCGGCGAGATCTTCGCCCTGCTCGGGCCGAACGGCGCCGGCAAGACCACCACCATCGAGATCCTGGAAGGCTTCCGGCGCCGGTCGGCCGGTGAGGTGCGGGTGCTCGGCACGGACCCGGTACGCGGGGACGACGCGTGGCGCGGACGGCTCGGGCTCGTCCTCCAGTCCTGGCGCGACCACGGACGGTGGCAGGTGGCCGAATTGCTACGCCACTTCGCCGACTTCCACCCGGACCCGTACGACCCGGCCGAGCTCCTGGAACTCGTCGGCCTGACCGAGCACGCCAAGCAGCGGGTCAGCCTGCTCTCCGGTGGGCAACGGCGCCGGCTCGATGTCGCGCTGGGCATCGTCGGCCGCCCCGAACTGCTCTTCCTCGACGAACCGACCACCGGTTTCGACCCGGAAGCGCGCCGCCACTTCCACACCCTGGTCGGGAAGCTCGCCCGCGAACAGGGCGTGACGATCGTCCTTACCACGCACGACCTCGCCGAGGCCGAGCGCCTGGCCGACCGCATCGCCGTGCTGGTCGACGGACGCGTACGCATCTGCGGCACCCCCGACGAACTGGCCCGGCAGGCCGCCGCGCGCGCCGAGGTGCGCTGGACCGCCGCCGACGGGACCGCCCGGCGCGAACGGACGGACGATCCCTCCCTGCTGGTCTGGGAACTGCACCGCGACGCCCACAGGCCGATCCCCGACCTGGAGGTGCGCCGCCCGACGCTGGAGGACGTCTACCTGCACATGGTCAACAGGGTCGATGCGGGCGATCCACACGACGTTGGCGACGTGGGCGACGCGGGTGGTGCGAGCGGTGCGGACGGTGCGGGCGATGCGCCTGACGGAGGCCATGCGGTGGACGCACGCGATGCCGCGGGCGGCGACGCGCACGAGATGGGCCAGGCGATCGGCATGAACGATACGCCCCACATCAAACACCGGAAGGACAGCGCGGCATGAGCAAGACCGGCACGGCGGAGAAGACCACGGCGGAGGAAACCACGGCGGAACACCACACGGCCACGGCCGAGGTGCCCGGCCCCGGCACGGCCTCCGGCCCCGGCCGGACGTCAGGCTTCCCGACCACCCGGCCCACGGGCCCCCGCAGGTACATACGGGCGGGGCTGCGGCGCGGAGTCATCGAGCTGCGGCACGTGCTGCGCAACCGCAAGGAATTGAGCGGCCACCTGCTGAACATCGTGATCGCCGTCGCCGTGGTGATGGTGTTCGACAAGAAGGTGCCCGGCACACCGGTACCCCTGGGGCACCTGTCGATCGCCGGCTTCGCCGCCTTTCTGCTGTTCAGTTTCGGGCTGATGAGCGTCCCGCAGATCCTGGTCACCGAGCGCGAGGAGGGCGCGCTGCTGCGGCTGCGCGCGACGCCCGGCGGCATCCCCGCATACCTCCTGGCCAAGGCGCTGCTGATCGTCGGTCTGGCGGTCGGCAGCCTCGTGCTGCTGCTCGGGGTCAGTGCGCTGGTGGCCGACGGACCGTTGCCCGCCGGGCCGGCGCAGTGGCTCACCCTGATCTGGGTCACCGGGCTCGGGCTGCTGGCCGTCGTACCGCTCGGCGCCGCCATCGGGGCCGTCCTGCCCAATCCCCGTGAGGCCGTCGCCCTGGTCGCGTTGCCTGCCATGGTCCTCCTGGGGATTTCGGGCGCCCTGTTCCCGGCCGACAAGCTGCCTCAGTTCGTCCAGCAGATCTCCGCCGTCTTCCCGCTCAAGTGGATGGCGCAGGGCGTTCGCGCGTCCTTGCTGCCGGATTCCATGCTCGCGGCCGAGGCGGCGGGTTCCTGGCAACTCCCGCAGGTGGCCATGGTCCTGGCGGCCTGGGCGGTCTTCGGATTCCTCCTTGCCGTACCGCTGCTCCGCCGGACGACCCGCCGCGAGTCGGGCTCCCGGCTGGCCGCCCGCCAGCAGAAGGCGGCGGCGGGAGGAGGCGCTTCGGTCGGCTGATCCGGTGGTGGGCTCCCGTTCTCCACGGTGACGAGTTACGGACCCCAGGGAACGAGCGCCCGCCCGATGGGCTATCGCCCACGCGATCCAAAAAGTAAACAACTCGTTCAACACAACTCGTTGACAACACTCCGTGGTGCGCCCATGCTGTCGGCATGTCAGCGATCCCCGAGCAGTCAACCGATCAGTCAACCGATCAGTCGATCGATCCCTTCACGCCCCCTCATCCGGAGCAGGCGCGAGCGCACCGCGTCCACGCCGCCCTGTTCCGCATCGCCGAGCGGCACGCCGCCACCGACGCGCAACGCCGTCGCCAGGTCCACCCCACGGCCATCGGGCCGCACGAGGCCGTCAGGCTCGTCGCGTTCCTGCTCAGCGGGGCCGCCCGGCGGGACGAGGACGAGCCGGAGGTGGACCAAGCCGACATCACCGCCGCCCTGAGCCTCGTCCCGAGGATGCGCGGCGAGATGGACGAGTTGGAGACCGGCCTCCTCCAGATGGCCCGGGGCCGCGGCATGACCTGGCAGGAGGTCGCCTTCGGCCTCGGCCTCGGTACGCCCCAGGCCGCCAGGCAGCGTTACGAACGGCTGGTCGGTCGCACGGCCACCGAGTCGGAGGACGAGGAGCGGGAGTCGTCACCGTCCCGGTCCGGGGACGAAGAGTAGAAGTCGCCCCGGTCCGGGGACGAAGAGTAGAAGCCGCCCCCTCCCCGTCCGAGGACGAAGCGCGGAGGCTCTCCCCGTCCCCGTCCCCGTCCCCCGTCCGAAGACGAGGAGCGGAAACCGTCCCCGTCCGCCAAATCCCCGACCGACCCGACCGCAGGTCGGCGACTGATCGCCGTCAGCGGGAGCCGCCCGACCCGCCGCCCGTGCGGGGTGACCGTCTCCCCCGCCCCGCCCCGCGACGTCCACGGAACCAGGGAAACGCCGCAAGCGTCCATCGGATCACTGCCCAACGCCATGATCATGACGTTCCAACCATGATCACGAACGTGTCGACGACGCTTCGACGGGAACCCCACCATGACCGGCACAACCACCATGACCGGCACAACCACCACGACCGGCACAACCACCATGCCCCGCACAGCCACCCGCTACCTCTACCTCGCCCGGCACGGTGAGGCCACGCCCGACGAGAGTGGCCTCACCGCGGCCGGCCGCCGGCAAGCCACGCTGCTCGGCCAACGGCTCAGGGACGTACCGCTGTCGGTGATCCACCACGGGCCCCTCGGCCGCGCCGAACAGACCGCCAAGCTGATCGGCGAGCAACTGGATGGCGTGCCGCTGCGCGTCTCCGAAGCGGCCGGGGATTACGTTCCGTACGTCCCCGAGGAGGCCGAGCTCCCCGCGGACTCGGCGGCGGGCGTGCTCCAGCGTCTCGCCCGCTTCTCCCCGGAGGAGCGCGAGCGTGGCTCCACGCTGGCCCGTGCCGCCCTCGCACGCTTCACCGGCCCGGTCGACGCCGACGACCGGGACGACTCGCGCCACGAACTGATCGTCACCCACAATTTCCTCATCGGCTGGCTCGTGCGCGCCGCCCATGACGCTCCGAAATGGCGCTGGTTGGGCCTCAATCACTGCAATGCGGCCTTGACGGTCATCCGTTACGCACCGGACCGGCCGTCTTCCGTTCTCCTCTTCAACGACATGCGGCACCTGCCCGCGGAATTGCGCTGGACCGGTTTCCCGGCCGAGTACCGCATGTGCTGATCAGCGCAGAGTTCAGCATCTGCGTACCACCTGTGCTGATCGGCGCGGAGTTCCCCATCCGCTGGTCAGCGCGGAGTTCGCCACGTACTGGCCAGCACGGGCCCTCCACCAAGGAAGGCCGCTTCTCCCCCGCCCGCCGACCGTCCACCGACCCGCCCACCGCCGGACGCTCGCTCGGCCGAAATCGTACGAACGCGGCCGGGCACATTCCGCCGCTCCTCGGGAACCATCGATACGGCAGAGGGGCTCTATCAAGGCGAGGGGAGCACCGGCGGACCGTACGGAAGCCGGGTGGCCGCCGCGAAAGGCGGGAGGGATGGACGTACCGGACTACGGGGATCCGAGTCCGATCGGGGCGATCGGGCGCGTGACCGTCTCCATTCCGCGGGACGGGCCGGGGGAAGTGCTCCTGGCCATCCGTGGCGGCAGCGAGGCGTTCGCCGCCTGGTCCGACGAACCCATCGCCAGGCACGTCCGGGTGGTCGTCGTGGACTCCCTGTCGGCCCGTTCGGTCCTCGTCGCTCCCCTGCCGGTGTCGTAGTGCGAGTCGTGGTACGAGGAGGGTTCGGTCATGTTCTTCTGGCGCGTCCCGGCGCCCAATGAGGCGCTGCTCATCTCCGGTTCCAAACGGCAGGCGCAGGACACACAGTTCCGCATCGTCACGGGGCACGGTTGCTTCGTCATGCCGGTCAAGCAGAAGGCACGCATCCTGTCCCTGGCGCTGCGCGAGGCGGAGATCGCCGAGGACTGCGTCACGAAGCAGGGCATCCGCCTCAACGTGCGCGCCGTGACCGTCTTCAAGGTCGGCGACGACCCGGTGTCCATCGCCAACGCCGCCCGCCGGTTCCTCTCGGAACAGCACCGCATGGAGGAGCTGGTCGGGCGGATCTTCTCCGGGCACCTGCGGTCCATCGTCGGCGGGCTGACGGTCGAGCAGATCATCCGGGAGCGGGACCGCGTCGCCCAGGAGGTCAAGGAGGGCAGTCACACGGAGATGGAGAAGCTGGGCATCGTCGTGGACGCCCTCCAGATCCAGGAGATCGTGGACAATTCCGGCTACATCACCAACCTGGCGGCGCCCCACGCCGCGGCCGTGGCGAGCCAGGCCCGCATCGCCCAGGCCAAGGCGGACCAGGAGGCCACCGAACGGGAACAGGAAGCCTCGGCCCTGAAGGCCATGTACGAACGGGACACCGCCATCAAGCGCGCCGGTTTCCAGGCCGAGACCGAACAGGCCAAGGCGCAGTCCGCGCAGGCCGGGCCGCTGGCCCAGGCGCGGGCGTCCCAGGAGGTCATCGAGGAACAGACCGCGCTCGCGCAGCGCCAGGCCGCGCTGACCGCACAGCGGCTGGAGGCCGAGGTGCGCCGCCCCGCCGACGCGGACGCGTACCGGCAGCGGACCCTGGCCGAGGCCCGCCGCGACCAGGCGAAGTTCGAGGCGGACGGCGAAGCGTACGCACAGCGCGCCCTCGCCCAGGCCGAGGCCGACGCCAACACGGCACGCGCCGCCTCCCTCAGGGACGGCAACCAGGAACTCATCGCCGCCAACCGCATCGTCGAAAACCTCCCCGCCCTCGCCGACGCCGCCGCCCGCGGCATCACCGGATCGAACCTGACGGTCCTCAACGGCGCGGAGGGCGTCGGCGAGATCGTCACCGGCATCGTCGCCCAGGGCCTGGCCATCCTGGACACGCTCAAGCAGTCGACGGCACGGGCGGGGAACGACAGCGCGCGCAAGGACGAGCACACGGACGGCTCCGAGCCCAGGCTGCTGCCTGAGCGGGTGAGGGTGGAGGAGAAGTAGGCGCGGCTGCGGGGTGGGAGTGGGCCGTGACGGGGTCAACTCGGCTTACACCTGAGGACCATGTCCTCCGGCTTCTTTCCCCTCGGCTACGGGCCGCCGGTACCCGGCTCGCGACGCCCGGCCTCCGGTCGTCACCACGGTCGAGGCGACCCGGCGTTGACCTCGGCCAAGCGGACCGACAGTTCCTCGCGGGCCGTGGCAGGACGCACCGCTCCCGGTTCCGCCTCCCACTCTTCCCCACCGCATACCGCTCGCAGCACCAGACGCGATCCCGCCTGCCCCACCACGCGGCCCACACGGTGGCGCTTCGCATCGTAGGCAAGGGCACAGCACGGAAGGTCATCCCCGAGCACGACCCGCTCCCCACTCGATGACCTCGGCCAGTCGCAGCGCCACGTCGGCCCGTACCCGGCCCAGTTGCACCAGGCCCAGGTCCGGCGACGCCGTATCGGCGGTGAGGGACGGCAGGACGATCCCCGCCCTGCCGAGCGCCGCGTGGAGAGCGTCGGCCGCCGCGTCGGCGTCGGTTTCCCTCTGGGGGTGTGAGTTGGTCATGGCAGGGACGTTAGGAGAAGGCTCAGCAGGCCATCCGGGGATTTTCTCGCTTCTCTCCGGGGGCCCGGGAATCTTCTCGGAACTTCTCCTTCGGTCCGCTCCCGCGCCGTGCCCCGGCACACCGCGGTCGTTGAAGCTGTCAGGACCAGGACCGGGAAAGGACGCCACCATGAGGCGGCTGCGCTTCAACGGAACGGGTAGCGGCATCAACGGCTGTCCGTCGGTGCACGAGGACCTCGACACCGAGGAGGTCATCGTGCATGGACCACCCCTCACCGACCCCACCGATCTCGCTCAGCTACGGCACTTCTCTCCCGGCGAGACGGCCATCGTCGTGCTGCGCGCCCTGCTGGTCGACTTCGGCCCGAAGGAGGTCATCCGAGTGCCCCGGATCATCGACTTGGACGCGTTCAATCGTCTGTTCACCCAGTTCGACCGCACGGCGTGGCGGCTGGAGAGCCGTACCCGTTACGCATCGGACGAGGAAACGGACACCTATCGCCAGTTCACCCGCGGCGGGCGCGTGGACTGGAGCGGAGCCGACCCGGAATGGTGCGCGGAGCGCCGGGCGCAGCATGCGCTTGGTAAGCGGTTTGAGCGCGTGCGGGTGGTGGACGACCCGCCCACCACCGGTCAGCTCTACTTGCTGGACAATGCGCGGCGGAACAGTGCCGTGGGCGAGGACATCCGCAATCTGCGGCGCCGTGACGCCGACCGGCTGGGCCTGCCGAACGAGGATTTCTGGCTCTTCGACTCCCGGCTGGTCGCCCTGCTGCGCTTCGGTCAGGACGACCGGCTGACCGATGTGGAGCTGATCACCGAACCGGCCACGGTGTTGCGCTACGCCCAAGTGCGGGATGCTGCGACGCACTACGCGGTGCCGTACGAGACGTTCGCAGCGGAGGTGTCATCCGCGAGGTAGGGGTGCCAGGTGAGTACGGATTTCCGGCAAGCGCGGGTGGCTCTCGGCGTCCGGCTGAGAGAACTGCGCCGCTCCTGCGGGACACGGCTCACCCAGGTACAGCTCGCCCAGCGCCTTGGCTGGCCACCATCCAAGATCAGCAAACTGGAGACCGGCCGGCAGACCGCCAGCACCACGGACGTACGGGCCTGGGCCGAGGCCACCGGCCGGCCGGAGCAGGCCGAAGAACTGGTCACCCGGCTGGCCGGTCTCGAATCACACATCCGCTCCTGGCGCCGCCAGCTCGCCACCGGTCACACGGCCGTCCAGAACACTCTCAGCACTGAATTCGCGCGGTCCTCGCTCTTCCATGCCTGGGAAGGCTCGATGATCGTGGGCGCCCTCCAGACCGCCGAGTACGCGCGGCACATTTTCACCCGTTACGCGACCCTCCAACGCTCTCCGCGCGACACCGACGCCGCGGTGCGTGCCCGTATGAAATGGCAGGAAGGGCTCTACCGGCCAGGAACGCGATACCGCATTCTCATGTGGGAGGCGGCGCTGCACGCATTGGTGTGCCCGCCCTCAGTCCTGGCCGCCCAGCTCGACCGACTGGCCGGCGCCATCGGCCTGGACACCGTGGAACTCGGCATCATTCCGCTCGGGGCCTCGCTCAGAATCCCTCCCGCAAATGGTTTCTGGGTCTTCGACGAGCATCTGGTCATCGTGGAAACCTGGCATGCCGAGCTATGGGTCGACGACCCGGACGCCGTCGCCGTGCACCTGCGCACCTGCGCACCTGGCAGACCTTCCGGGAATCCGCCGTGTACGGGTCCGATGCCCACCAGGTGATCGCCCGGGCGCGGCGATCCCTCAGCACGCCCTGAAGATCCCAGCGTGCCGAAGACTTCCCCTGACGATTGCGCAGGAGATTCAGTGGTCCGTCCACATCGACTGGCCCACCACAAACACACCCGGCGGTGAACGCGACAGTAACGCAACAGGCATCCAGAAACTGATCCTCTGTACTGGGGTGTTTCGCTCGGAACAGCATATGGGGCAGTTGTCCTCCCTTACCTGGCCATTGTTAAGGTCCTGTCCGTGACCCACCCACTCCCCCATTTCCCCTATCACCCCGACCCCGTCGCCACCGGCGCCGTCGTTCCTTCCGAGGAGGGCTGCGTCCGCTGTGGGCAGGCTCGCGGATTCCTCTACAGCGGTCCGGTCTACACCGGGGAGAATCTCGACGACCGGCTCTGTCCTTGGTGCATCGCGGACGGAAGCGCCGCCGAGCGCTATGACGCTCATTTCACCGGCGGTTTTCTGGGTGATCGGAACGTGGACGCCTCGGTGCGGGAGGCCGTGGACCGTCGTACGCCGGGCTTCTCCGCGTGGCAGGAGCCGCAGTGGTTCTTTCACTGCGGTGACGGTGCCGCGTTCCTCGGGTGTGTGGGGGCGGCGGAACTCGCGGACCATCCCGAGGCCATTCAGGTATTGCGGGAGGAGGCCGGTGACTGGGGCTGGCCCGCCGATCAGGTCGAGCACTATCTCGCTTCCCTGGACAAGGACGGCGAGCCGACGGCTTACCTGTTTCGGTGCCGGGTGTGCGGTACGCACCTGGCGTTTTCCGATTTCTCGTGAACGCTATTGACGTCATGAGCGCCACGAACGCCATGAAAGCCGCGAAAGCCATAGAAACCATGAAAGCCATGGAAACCGTGGAAGCGGGCTGGCAGGCGGTGCGGGAGGACGGGCAGGTGCGGCCGGAGTTGCTGGACGCCGCTTACGCCGAGCCCCGCCTGCGGCAGTTGTTCCCGTGGACGGGTATGGGCGAACTGCATTTCAGCCGGTGCACCGAACCGCGGTGGACCTGGGACATTCCCTATATCCAGCCTCTTGCCGACGGCGGCTACCGGGTATCCGGTCCGTCCCGCTCGCGGACGGTGGGCGTGGCGGAGACCGTGGCCGAGGCCGTCGCCATGGTGGTGGAACGGCTGCCGGCCGGCTGCAGGCCCGCCTACCTCGGCACCCCGGAAGAACTCGCCGCCCAGGAAGCCGCCGTCGCGCGCGAGCGCGGAGAGGATCGGTCAAGTGGATTTCCGTAGGACGGCGGGCATCGGAAGAGCTAGTTTTCGTTCTCTGTAGGACAGCGGACGCCGGGAAAACTGGTGTCCGTCCTCCGTAGGACGACGGACGCTGGGAGAGCTGGTTTCCGTCAGAAACAGGCATCGGGAGGACGCGCCCCCTCGGAGCGACGAACGCGTTCGATAACGCCTCGGCCCCGTCCCCACACCTGTGCGATGCTCCCTGACCATGAACACGGAAGCTGACGCACTGCCGTGGGACGAGGCGGCGAAGGTCGTGGACGTGGTGCGCCGCGTCCTGGGAGACGGTGTGGTGGGGGCGTATCTGCACGGGTCGTCGGTGGTGGGTGGGCTGCGGCCGGATAGTGATCTGGACGTGCTGGTGGCCGTGCGGCATGGGGTGACCGGGGCGGACCGGCGGCGATTGGTGGACGGGCTGCTGGAGGTTTCCGGCCGCCACGGCGAGGACGTCAGCGAAGACGTCCGCGGGGGCGTCAGCGAGGGCGTCAGCGAGGGCGTCAGCAAGGACGTCCTCGGAGGCGTCCGTGGGCGCTCTCGTGGGCCGCGTCCCGTCGAGGTGACCGTCGTCGTTCGGGATGACGTCGTGCCGTGGCGCTTCCCGCCCGTCAGTGATCTGGTCTACGGGGAGTGGCTGCGGGAGGAGTTCGAGGCCGGGAAGGTGCCCGCGCCGGGGCCGGATCCGGATCTGGCGATCCTGCTCGCCGGCGTCCGGGAGCACGGACGCACCCTCGTCGGGCCGCCTGCCCGCGAACTGTTCGCCCCCGTACCGGACGAGGACGTGCGGCGCGCGATCGCCGACAGCCTGCCCGATCTGCTCCACGGGCTACGGGGTGACGATCGCAATGTGGTGCTCACTCTGGCGCGTATGTGGGTGACGTTGTCGACGGGCGAGATCGTGCCCAAGGACGTCGCGGCGCGGTGGGTGCGGGACCGGCTGCCCGCCGAGCACCGGCCGGTGCTCGACCTGGCACGGGACGCGTACGTGGGCGAGCGCGCGGATGACTGGTCGGGGCTGGTGGAGGACGTTGACGCGTTCGCGGAGTTCGCGGCGGCGATGATCGCCGGGCTGGCGCGCGGGGAGTGAGGAGGTGAGGGACGGGGGCATGGTGCCGGTGGAGTACCGGCGCCGTTTGTCCGCCGCCCCCATCACCCCCCCCCACGCGGACCGGTCCGCCCCGGCGTCAGGGCGTACGCAGACCGACGATCACTTATTCGCCCTCGGTGGCGTGCCAAGTGATCGGCTGCGCCCCATGCCCCTTGCCCTGGAAGACGACGACGGCCGGGCGGTCGCTCTTGGGAAGCATGTGGATGGAGCACTGGACCACCGTGGCGTCCGGCTTGACCATCTTGTAGGGCACCGACTCCGGGCACTGCGTGACGCCGTCGCCACCGATGTCGATCAGCAGCAGCTTTCGCGCCTGCTGCCCGCCGGCGCCCCTCAGTTCCACGCCGTCCTGCATGTCCGGATACAGGTCGTGCTCGCCGGTGTTGCGATATTCCACGGTGACGTAATACGGGACGAGCTTCTTCTCGTCCGCGCTCAGCTTGAAGTGGCTGAGGTCGGCCACCGTCCCGGCCTTGACGCTCTTGGGTGTGGCCTTGATGGTGACGGTGCGCTCGTGGCTGTCCTGCCAGAGGCCGTCGGTGGGCTTGCCCGCGGGGAGGACGCCGTCGGTGTCGCCGGTGGCCTTGCCGTCGCCGGCCTGCCAGATGACCGGTTCGCCGTCCTTGTCGGTGTACGAAACGGTCGTGGGCGCCTGCTTCGGCGCGAGCATGAAGATCTCGCACGCCTCCGCCGAGGCGCCCGGGGCCAGCGTCTCCGACCCGGACTTCCTGCACTGGTCCGGCAGGCCGGAGCTGGTGGCCAGCGGGTTGGACATCAGCCACATCCGCTCGCCGGGCTCACCGTCCGCGCCGACGACGGCGAACTCGCTGCCCAGACTCGCCCGGTGCAGCGCCTCTTTACCGGTGTTGACGTAGGTGAAGGTGAGGTAATAGGGCACCAGGCCCTTCAGGTCGTCGTCCAGGCGGACCCGTTCGAAGTCCGCCTCCGAGCCGCGCGCCAGGCTCTTGGGCGCGATCCGCAGTTCGTGCACCTGCTTCTTGTCGTCGGTCCAGGTGGCCGGGCGGGAGGTGGTCTCCACCCGTACCGGCTGTGCGGCGGCAACGGACCGGGACGCCTTCGGCGCCGCCTTGGTGCCCGATGGCCCGCCACCGCAGCCGACGGCGAGCAGCATCAGCACGCTCGCCCCCGCCACGCCCGTCATCCGCTTGCGAGCCCGCATGGAAACCCCCGTCGATCCGTGTTCCGTACTGCCGTACCGCGCGTCGTCCCGTGCCGGGCACCGCGGTGTTTTGCCTGGTCCGGGCATGTGCGGCGGACCGGCCCGCCAGCTTAACCACCCGCCCGCCGGCCTCCCGGCCCGGCCCTCCGCGGCGTCCGGACGGCCCCGCCCCTCCACGGCGTCGGCGTCCGGACCCGGCCCGGCGGGACAGGCCCTCCGCCCCCACACCCGCCGATCCGCTGACGGGGCGACCGGCCGGGGAACGGCACCGGGGAACGGCGCCAAGGAATGGTGCCGAGGAACGGCGCCAAGGAATGGTGCCAAGGAATGGTGCTGGGGAACGGCCGGTTGGTGGTTGGTGAGGGGGCGCTGACGTGTGGCGGGGCGGGGGTCAGCGCAACGTTAGTGGGACGTCAGTTCTCCAGCACTGGGACGTAAGTGACGGGCAGCAGACTCATTCCTGTCAACGAACGACGCACGGCCCGCCAAACGACCTCGGCGGTCCGTGCCCTCACCCACGGGGGAGATCCCTTGCGTACGAACCGCAGCCGCGCCGCCATCCTCGCCGCCACGAGCACCGCCGCGCTCACGCTGTCCCTCATCGCCGGTGCCGGTGCCGCTTCCGCCGCCAAGCCCGCCGCGAAGCCCACCACGAAGACCGCCGCGTCGGCGCCCGCCTGCACCACCAAGGACGTCAAGATCAGCGCCGCCTTCCAGGACGGCCCGCCCTACACCCACATCGTCCTGACCGCGAAGAACACCACGCGCCACAACTGCAAGCTGAACGGCTTCCCGGAGATCCAGTTCCTCGAAAGCCACCGGGAGAACGTGCCGGCCGTCCCGAAGAGCAAGCCCGCCGCACCTGTCGTCCTCACGCCGGGCGCCCCCGCGTACGCGCTGGTCCGGGTGTCGGGCGGCGGTGTCGACGAGGACGTCGAGCCGGTGACGGACTTCTCCGTCACGCTCCAGGGCAACGGTGGCATGGCCGCCGTGAAGGCTCCGGGTCACGGCATCGCCGTCAACCCGTCGAAGTGGAAGACCGGCTACTGGACGCACGAGCTGCGCAACGGCGCGGACGACTTCTGAGCGGACGACTTCCGCGCAGACGGCTGCTGAGCGGACGGCTTCCGAGCCGCGGCCCCGCTCTCCGTGACGGAATCGGATCGGAGAGCGGGGCTTTCGCCGATGCTCTGGTGGCTTCCTACCGTGTTTTGTTCTTACCGCGATCCGTCCTGACCACGACCCATCTTGACCACGGTCCGTCCTGACCGCGATCCGTCCTGACCACGGTCCGTCCTGACCGCGCCCCATCCTCACCACGATCCATCCTGACCGCTGCCGGTCTAGATCAGATGCGCCAGCCACGGATGCGATCCGCCGCCTGATAAACGCTGGCTTTGCCGGCCTGGATGTCGCGCACCAGGTCGACGAGGGCACCGTACGGCGGATCCAGTCCCTCACCGGCGGCGTTCATGTAGGCGGAGGCGACCTGGCAGGCGTACAGGGAATTGCGGTACGGGAGGGGCTGGAGGCGCACCAGGGTGTGCAGGAGCGCGGCGGCGCGCCAGGACGCGTCGGGCTCGGCGGTCGTGGGGCGCGGAATGCGCGTCTTGTGCCGGGCGACGGCCGCGACGAGCGCGGAGTAATCCGCGACCGAGACGTCTTCGGGCACGGCCTGTTCCTGGACGTCGAGGAGCCAGGGAACGTCGATGTAGAGCACCATCAGGCGGCTTCGGCTCCCTGTCGGCGCCCGGCCGGGGGCACCTCGTCGGGGAACGCCTCGTCGAACTCGGCACGGTGCGCCTCGCCCCAGGAAACGGCGTACCGGACGAACTGGCGGCGGTGTTGTTCCCGCAGCGGCAGGTCGTGCACGAACTGCTTGAGGGACTTGCCCTCGGCCGCCGCCGCGGCGCGGACCTCTTGCAGTTCCTCGTCGGTGAAGGTGATGTTCAGCGATGGCATGCCCGCATGGTACCTAGTTGGTACCTAGGCTGGCGAGCGAACGCCCCGGCGGGCGCGAGGGGCGGTCGACAGCCGGGAAGCCACGTGGGTGACCGGGCGCCGGTCACCTGCTCTCATACCGCAGCCGCGGACGGCTGATCCTCTACGGCCCACCGCGCAGGTAACGGGCGGCGGCGTCCACGAAGTCGTCATGCGCGGCCACCGCCGCTTCACGTGCCCTGGTCAGTCCGTCCCTGCTGGACCACGCGCCGTGCATCGCGTACGTCAGCGCGATCATGCGGTCGGCGGTGGCCCGCACGGCCTGGTCCTCGATGAGGAGGCGCATCGTGACCAGCGGGCGAGCGACCATGCCGCGGGTCTCGTGGCCCTCTTCTCGCAGGGCCTCGATCCGCTCGTCGCCAGCACGCTTGAGGACGGCGTCCCCGCGCTTCCAGATCGCCCTGCGATGGTCGCTGACGGCACAGGCCAGCACCGTGACCGCCTCCAACTGATCCCGGCGGATCGCCGCATCGTGGTTGACGCGCACCGCGCGTTCCGCGGCGCGCTCCTGGAACAGGCCGCTGACGATCGAGCCGAGCAGAGCGCCGACAATCGCCAGAGCGGCAGTCACGAGTGTCGCCAACACGGTCCCTCCCCAGCAGACACAGACCCGCCCGGTCTCACACTCGCCGCTTGAGTCCGAGCCTGTCAGGTGTCAGGCGGCTACGAGCACCTTGCGCCCGGAGTAACAAGCGCGCAGAGCAACAAGCTCACAGAGCAACGAGCGCCCGGAAGGCCAGTGCTCGTAGATACCGACACCCGGAAGGCCAGTGCTCGTAGATACCGAACTTGGCCGAACAGCACGCGGATACTTGTGAGGCAAGCGCGAAGCGAGCCACTTGAGTCACGTGCCTGATGCCTTTCTCGGTTCCGAGATAGCCGAAGCTCCCTGGAGGAGGGCGAACGGCCTCCTCCCCTCACACGGCCCAGGTGATCGTCTGTTTGACAGGGACGCAGTGATCAGGGAAACGGTCGGACCCCGGGGAGCCGTCCTCGCGCCGCCGGAGCAGGTGATCCTCGACGCGTTCCCACAGCGGTACGGGTCCGCCCTCCTCCACGATCCAGCGGTCGCCGTGGCGACACAGCGCGGCCCAGGACGCCGTCCCCACGTCCAGGAAACGCCCCGCCGCGGTCCCGTCCTCCCGGACGGTGAGCCGTGCGTGCCAGCTCGGAGGAGTACAGCCGACCGCCGACGGTGGCGAGAATCCGTCCCCCGGTTTCACCTGCTCCAGCCACTCGGCGGGGATGCGCGGCACCGCGCAGGTGGCGATCAGCCGGTCGTACGGTGCCCCCACGACCCACCCCTTGCAGCCGTCACCGCCCCTAAACTTCGAACGGCCCCGGACGCGGCCCGGCCGAGCGCGGACCGGGCCCGGGCCGAGACGTTGTCGTCCACCTCTACGGAGAAACACCATGTCGAAACCCCCGCTTCCGGAAGCGGCCATCGCCATGCTGAAGAAGGCCAATCCGTCCGTCGTCACGACGCTCCGTCCGGACGGTCAGCCGGTCTCGACGGCCACCTGGTACCTCTGGGACGACGGCCGGGTCCTCATCAACATGGACGAAGGCCGCAAACGGCTGGAGCACCTGCGCAACGACCCCCGGGTCACGCTGACCGTGCTCGACGAGGGCAACTGGTACACGCACCTCAGCCTGATCGGCCGGGTCACCGAGTTCCGCGAGGACGAGAACCTGGCCGACATCGACCGGCTCGCCCGCCACTACCTCGGGGAGCGGTACTCGCGGCGGGATCGCCGCCGGGTCAGCGCCTGGATCGAGATCGAGCGCTGGCACGGCTGGGGAACGCTGAAGGACAACAGCCAGGCCGGGTGACGCGCAGGTTTCGGGCAGACGTGCCGGTGCCCGTCCGTCCCCTCTCGCCGGACGGGCGCGCCGTCACCGCCTCCGACCGATGCCGTTAGGATCCGAACACCAGAGCCCGGCCCGTTCCACGCCGCACCGACTGCGTTCCCGGAGGCGACATGAGCAGCGCCCTTCTTGTGATGGACGTCCAGCGGGCCATCGTGGACATCGCCGACGACGGCTCCGGATACCTGCCACGCCTGCGCAGGGCGATCGACGGGGCGCGGGCGGCGAACCTCCCCGTGATCTACGTGGTCATCGCGCTCCGTCCCGGCTTCCCGGAAGTCGGCACGCGCAACAGGGCTCTCGCCGCCATCGCGCAGGCCGGACTCCACGTCGAGGGCGCCCCCGGCACCGAGATCCACCCCGAGATCGCGCCACAGCCCGGCGACGTGGTGGTCACCAAGAGGCGGGCGAGCGCGTTCTCGGGCAGCGACCTCGACGTGGTGCTGCGGGCACGCGGTATCGACAGCCTCGTACTCACCGGCATCGCCACCAGCGCTGTCGTGCTGTCCACCCTGTGCCAGGCGAACGACCTGGACTTCGGCCTCACCGTCCTCTCCGACGCCTGCCTGGACACCGATCCGGAACTGCACCGCGTCCTCGTCGAGCGCCTGTTCCCGCGGTGGGCGGACGTCGTCACCGTCGACGACTGGCTCACGTCGATCACGCCTCGATAGACGATCGCGCGTCATACTCGACAGACGATCGCGCGTCATAGAAGACCGCCTCATCAGCAGCGGACCAGACTGATCACGCTCCCCGAAGCCCCTCCCCTCCCCCTTCCTCCACCGCTGTCCGTTTTGGCGGTCGCCGAGGTCGTTACGTACGCTCTCGAACACACGGGCGCCGTCAAGAAAGCGTCAACGGCGCGTCAAAGGGCGCGGGGAACTGTGGTGGATCAAGAGACGGTACGGCCGTACCTCGTCGGTTACGGCGACATTCTGCGCGAGGTGGCCACCACGGGCCGTCGGCTCACGCGCGCCGAACTCGACGCCCGGCGGGCGCTGGGCGAGCAGGCCGCCGACGACGGGCACAGCCTGCGCAGGCTGGTCCGGGAGCACCTGAGTGCCACCCGGTGCGCGTGGCCCCATCCAACCGGGTCACCGGAGAGCGTGCTGGCGGCCGTCGAGCAGGCCGTCGACGCGTTCGCCGAGGGGTACGAGCGGGCGCAGCGGCTCGCGGTCCGCCAGGAGGAGGCGGCCCGTCGGGAGTTCATCGACGACCTGCTCTACGGCCGCAGCGATCTCGGCCGGCTCGCCGAACGCGCCGAACGTTTCGGGCTGCTCCTGTCCCAGACCCACGCCGTCGCCGTCGCCAAGGGCCCGGATTCCTACACGGACGCCGACCCCGTCGCCCGCCGTGTCGAAAGCGCCCTGATCAGCCGGTTCGGCGACCGGCACTTCCTGCTCACCACCAAGAACGGGCACCTGGTCTGCATCGCCCCCGGCGATCAGGACGACCTCCTGCAATATTTCGCGCGGCAGGCGTACGCGGCCACGGAGGGCGGCCGGATCGCGGTGGGCCGCAGCCAGCCGGGCGCCGGCGGGGTGGTGCAGTCGTACGAGGAGGCGCTGAGCACGCTCGACCTGGCGGAACGGCTCGATCTGGACGAGCCGGTGGCCCGCGCCGCCGATCTGCTGGTCTATCCCGTCCTCACCCGGGACCGGCAAGCCATGATCGACCTGGTGACCGGCACGCTGGGCCCGTTGCGGCAGGCTCGCGGCGGACCCGAGCCCCTGCTGGAGACGCTGGAGGCCTACTTCGAAGTCGGCTGCACCGCCGCACAGGCCGCCCGCCGCCTCTCCCTGAGCGTGCGGGCCCTCACCTACCGCCTGGAACGCATCCACCAACTGACGGGCATCAACCCCGCCGACCCGATGCACCGCTACACCCTCCAGACGGCGGTCATCGGGGCCCGGTTGCTGGATTGGCCGGCCAGGGAGTTCTAGGCGTTCGTCCGGCGCGTCCCGCCCTCGGGAACGCGTGGGCCCGCCTCCCCCGGTCTCTACTCGGGGAGACGGGCCACTCGCTCCGAGCAAACGCGTCAGGGCTGACGGAACCTGCCCTCGCACACTCCGGCGACGAATCCGCCGAATACCTCGGAGGCGAAGAGCAGGGCAGGCCCACTCGGATTCTTGGAGTCGCGCACAGCGATCCCGGCGTGCGTACGCGTCACGTCAGCGACTTCCACGCACTGCCCTTCGCTGCCCCCGCTGTAGGAGGACTTCCTCCAGACGGCGTTTTCCAACGTACCGGCCATGCAGGTGGATCCGTTCATCGTAGTCACTTGTGCAGTCCTTCCAGATACTCGTGAAGACGATCTCGCGACTCGCCGACGGCAAGCGCGATGGAGGAGATGGCGGCGAACTCCTTTTCCAGGAAGTCGACCTGTGCCGTGTCGTCGGTGTGGGTCCCGCATCAGGTCCGCCGGCGTGCTGAGTGCGGTCAGTTACCGCTGTTCAGGTGTTCAGGGGCCGTCCGTGCCTGGTTGCCTGACGGCGTCCGTGCCGGAGCGCCGTGCCCGGCGGCGGTGCCAGGCAAAGGCGCCGGCCGTGGTGGCCAGGGCGGCTCCGCCTCCGCCGGCGGCCCAGGCGACCGTGCGGGTAGGGGAGGCGCTGGTGTCGTCGGAGGCCGGATGCGCGGTTTTGGGACCGCAGTCAGCCGTGGCCGGGGTGGAGCCCTGGGTGGATGGGATGCGCAGGCGTGCCCACAGTTGGTGCCGGTAACCCGGGGAGGCGGTGGGCTGGTCCTGGTAGACGGGGTACAGGCCGGGTTTGACATCGCATTTGATCGTCGCGGTGGCCGTCAGGACGGCTTTGTCGCCTTGCAGGACGGGGCGGTTGGCGAAGGCGGGGGAGACGAGGGTGATGAGGCCACCCCGTCCCTCGTTCTCGTTGTCGGTGATCAGGAGGCGGCTGCCGGGCTGGAAGGTGCGGACGTCCCAGGGCGTCCGCGGCCAGGGGGTGCCGGAGGGCCAGGTCTCCTCCGGGTCGGCCGGGGGGAGCTTCTTCACCTTGGCGCGGCAGGCCGCGCGGGCGCTCTCGTCGGCCGGCTGGACCCGCACCTTGGCCCACGGTTCGCCGAGGTTCTCGGGCCGGCCCCAGGGCGCTACGAGGTCGACCCGGTAGGTGCCGGGGCGTACGGCGCAGCCGATGGCGACCGTGGCCGTCAGGTAGGGCGCCTTCATGCGCAGCGGTTCGGCCGCGTGGAAGGCCCGGGAGGTGGCCAGGTCGCCGCTGTCCGCCTGATCGTCGCGAGCCTTGATGGTCAACGTGTCGCCGGGATGGACGGAGCGGACGCTGTCCAGGGGTA
Source organism: Streptomyces sp. NPDC003077 (assembly GCF_040611095.1). Taxonomy (NCBI): domain Bacteria; kingdom Bacillati; phylum Actinomycetota; class Actinomycetes; order Kitasatosporales; family Streptomycetaceae; genus Streptomyces; species Streptomyces sp. NPDC003077. Next base: position 69,863 of record NZ_JBEXNM010000022.1, read on the forward strand.
AGAGGGGCGACTGCTGGGCTGCCGCGGGCGGTGCCGTCATCAGGACAGGCAGCGCGAGCAGCGATGCGCACAGGGCGGCCGTGCGGGGGCGGTTCATGGCCTGACCTGGCTTTCTGTCAGCGCAAGGGCACTGGATCCTTGCCGTGATGGGTAGACTCGCGATCTTCGCTTCGAACAGTCGGGCGATTTTGCTGTTGGGTTGTTGCTCGGCCTCCAGCAAGACGGGAAGACACCGTGTTACGTTCCGGACCCCCTGCCGGCTCTCCCCCTTGTCCTGGGCGTGGGGATCCTCGGGGCTGCTCCCACCGCCGCCGCGACCGGTGGCACCCCCAGCCGTCCGCCGCGTCGATGGCGCAGCCGCAGGGGCCGGTGACCGCCGGCTCCCCGCCGCGCTCCCTGCCCTCCTCGTCACCGAAGGATGCGGCACCCGCTCCGTTGCCTTCCGCGACGAAAGCGATGGACGAGCCGGACATGGAGGAGCTTGAGCGGTACTGGACGGCCGAGCGCATGGCCGAGGCCGTGCCAGTCGACGCCGCCCGGGGCGAGGCCCCGCCTTCCTCCGCCCCGCGACGTGGCTTCCGGGCCGCCGCGCCCGCCCCCAAGGAGGAGAACCCCGGCCACTTCGACGGGCATCCGATGGTGGGCACCTTCTTCTATGACGGCAGCCCCGTCAGCGACGGCGGCACCTCCTGCACCGGCAGTGTGGTGCGCACCGAGGCCAAGGACATCGTGCTGACCGCCGCGCACTGCGCCATGGGCATGAAGAAACCGAACAAGCACGCCGTTTTTGTGCCGCAGTACCGGTACAAGCGCTCCGCCGCGCAGCAGCCCCACGGCATCTTCCCGGTGAAGGCCATCTTCATGGACCCCCGCTATGTCACGTACAACAGCAAGGCGGCCGACTCCGACCTGGACGTCGCCTTTGCCTACGTTGCCCCGAACTCCAAGGGCAAGAAGGTCGAGGAGGTCACCGGGGCACTGATCTTCACGCCCGCCACCAGCTTCCAGCACAACGTGACGGTCATCGGTTATCCCTCCGCCCACAGCACCAGCCCGACCCACCGGGCGTGGCGTTGCGCGAGACCGACGACGCGGCTGCCGGGGTTCCGCCAGATGCGCATGGAGTGCAGCGGATTCTATGCCGGCGTGTCCGGGGCCCGTGGATCACGGACTACAACAAGGAAACCGGCACCCGCAAGGTCATCGGCAACACCGGCGGCTACAACGGCGGCGGCAATGACGCCAACGTCCACTGGATCACCTACGCGCCGGTGTACGGCAAGGACGCCCAGGATCTGTTCGACGACGCCAAGGCGCACCGGCAGCCGGGGGAGAAGCCCCCGTACGTCTCCGCCGTGCTGCCCGGGGCGGCGGACACCTGGAAGCACGCCAAGCTGATGGCTTCCGGCAACTTTGTCGGGACCGGACACAGTGACCTGCTGGTGGTGTGCTGGACCCACGCCACCCTGCTCACCAGCGGCGAATTCTCCGGCAACAGCAAATGGGACCTGATGGTGCGCTGGTCCGACGGCGAACTCGACACCTACGTCGGCACCACCACCAAGGCCCTGGGCACCGAGGCACGCATCCTCAACGCCAATGACCTGTGGACCCACGACACCGTCATGACCACCGGCAACTACACCGCCAACGGCCGCACCGACGACCTCGTCATCCGCTGGTCCGACGGCGAGACCACCATGTACACCGACACCAAGACCAACCGCCTGGGCACCGAACGCATGCTCGTCGCCCCACCCACCTGATACACGCCCTGCGGCGCAGCTCTCCCGTGAGCAACTGCGCCGCAAGGCCGGTTCACCGCAGGCGCCCGTGGTGGTGCCCCCGTAGGCGCATGTCCGTGCACAGCACGTCACCCGCAGAAACCGGTCGATCCAGCGACCGAAAAACGAGTGGCCGGCTACGCGCTCCTTCGGACCCGCGTCCTGACCACCACGGGCTTTACGGAGCTGGGGGCGCAGCATCGCTCTTCACGGAGTGAGGCTGCCGCGGGTTCCGATGAGGTGGTCCGGGCCGGGTTCGGCCGGCTGCTCAGGGGCGTCGGACAGCGGGGGTCGCATAGCCGTCAGAAGGACGTACTCGGCGGGCCGGGACCAGATGGCCTTCCAGTCCGCGGACGGGCAGCCGGTCTGCGGGTCCGGCTCGATCTCCAGCCGTACCGGGCGACCGGGGGCGACGGTGCGCCGTTCGGCCACGGCGGCCACTTCGGCGCCGGTCGTCGGCGCGTCAGGGGAAATGCGGTGGCCGCCGATCTGGTCCACCACCCGGCCACTGTCCCGGTGCAGCACCAGCACGGACACGTCCCTGAGCCCCTGCTCGAACACCACCCGGCGCGGCGCGCTCAGCTCCACCTCCACCACCGGAGCGCCCGCCGTCCCCCGGTGTACCGCCACCACCTTCGCCCCCAGCCCCGTATCCGCGTCCCGCGTTACCACCAAGCCCGGTACCGGCCGTCCGCACCGCAACTCCTTCTGGGTACCGCCACCTGCCGCGCCCACCGCCGCGGATGGCCCGTCCGCCCCCATCGCCGTCAGCGTCAGCCCGCCCACCGTGGCCCCCAGGGCGCACACCGCCCCTGCCAGCAGCGCTCCGCGCGCCCGCCGCCGGCGCCGCACCGCCGCCACCAGTCCCCGCTCCGGGACCTGCGACGCCCTGGACTGCTCGGCCGCGCGCCGCACCAGGCGTCGCATGTCCTCGTCCCGCAGAACCTTCTCCTCATCCGGCATGGCCCTCGCCTCCATTCGTCACCAGCAACGGCGTCAAGCGCGCCATCGCGTCCGCCAAGTGCCGCTTGACCGTTCCCTCGGCCACCCCCAGCCGCGCCGCGATGTCCCCCACCGCCAGGTCCTCGTAGAACCGCAGCACCACGCACGCCCGCTGCCGCGGCGAAAGCGCCCCCAGCGCCGCCGCCGCGTCCACCTGTCCGGGAACCTCCGCGATGCCCCCACCGTCCGCCTCCGGCGTCGCCAGCCGGGGCACCAGCCGTCGCCAGCGCTGCCGGCGCCGGTACCCGTCCAGGTAACAGCGCAGCATCACCGCCCGCACATAGGCCTCCACCGCCTCGATCTCCACCACCCGACGCCGCGCGAACACCCGCACCAGCGCCTCCTGGACCAGGTCCTCGGCCGCCTGATCATCTGCGGTCAGCACATACGCATACCGCCGAAGAGCCACGCCGCGCACCCGCACCAAGGCCGTCAGCGCCTCATCCCACCCGGCCACGACCACCCCTTCGTCCGCTTCCACCCCTCATGACGACGGCCCGCCCCCGAACGTTGGGGACGGGCCGCACATTTATTTCGCACTCAGGTCAGGTGAACGTTGAACGCTCGGTAGATGTCCTTGGCCTCGGTCCAGAACATGTTGGTCTCGGAACCTCGATGTTCGGCGCTGACCAGGCCCAGCACCTTCCGGGGCTTGTTCGCCCCGCCGTTCAGAGCGAAGACCAGGCCACCGCTGTCACCGGCCTGGACGGCCTTGCCGCCTCCCATCTTCTGCCCCGCGACCCCTCGCGCCTCGAAGGTGGGGTAACTGCTGCTGACGCGCGTCCAGATATCGTCGTCGTAGACCTTGATATTGCAGACCACCCCTGAGGTGTAGCCGTCCTGGCACACGTAGTTTCCTTTGAGCGAGTACGAGGTTCCCTTCAGCGGGACGATTCTTGAGTTGTTGCTGTGCCCGTCCCACTCATACGCTTCCACATCCTTTACAGGGTAAAGAGCAGCGTCCCACCTTGTCTGGTACTCGCTGATGGTTCCCTCGTATACCCCGCCACCATTGCGTACCAGGTTTCCGGTGCGCCCACAGTGTGAGGCGGTGACGATGTAAGGCTTATTGCTGCCGTTTTTTCGTACCGGTATGCCCGTCGTGCATAAGCGCGTGTCGATCCTGATACGTCCGCCCGCAACGTAGGGCGATGTGTCGGCCAATCGACTTTTCGCTTCCACTGCCTCCCCGGGCACCACGTCCACGGGAACGCCGGCTTCCCGAGACAGTTCGTCAGTCACCGACGAGAACCCGGCGGGGGAGTCCGTGGCGACTCGCAGGCCCGCACCGTCCGTCTTCACCGACATACTCACTATGTGGTATTTGTCAGCCTGTGGGGCGAGCTTCTCCCGCGCGGATCGCAGGTCGTTTTTTGTGTGTTTGGCCGCGACTACGTCAATCATGCTCAGGTCGACGCCCGGAGAGTCACGTTCAGCCGCTTCGAGCAATGCTCCAGCCCGGGACGGCTCGGTGATATAGAGCTTCACTTTTGCGGCCGGCGCGTCCAGTTCGACGCCGGCGTAGATGTCTGCCGAGGCACCACGCCCCTGGGCATCAACGGCTTCGGCAGCTTCCTGCAGAGGAGTCAATATGCCGGATTGCTCCTCCAAAGGCAGCGCGACGAACTCCTCTTCCGTCATGGGGGCGGGCTGTGCGCTTGCCGGGGACCCGGCAAGCGCGATTCCCGACATCAGAACGAATACCGCGCTCAGCGAAACAATCGACCGCTTCATGAAGCTACCTCACTTCCTGCCAAATGACCGCTTCACGGGGTGGCGCAACCGCCAGAAAATCGAAGCCGGTCCCGGCCGCATGCCGAGATCTCGCAGCCCACTTGAGCTTTCGGCGGAATTTCTCAATTTTCGACTGGATACGACATCACATCGAAGCAGCAAGCCGCGCTCCTGACGAAAGAATCGTCCACGCAAGCGCGCCCTGACATCCTGCGGCATTCCATCATTCGCGCCGCCCCGCCTTTCGGCAACATACTTCACAAGAACAACAGTTTTCACAACCTCTGGGTCGCCGGATGACCGAGACCAACTTCCGATCCCCGGGGATCCGGTCCGCTCCATCGCCCCTTGCCGTGCCGGCGAAAATTCCTCCAGAGATTCCATCCGCGAGGTCACGGCGCAGAACAGTCAATGGAGTCTGCATCGGACTCATGCAGTTGTGCTGGGTCGGCCGGCGAGACACACATGCCGCACTCCCTGCTTCGTGCCGCCATAATGGCTCATTCACGACTGTCGCCCTCCGCACCGGCGGCATGGCGATATCCGGAATGATTCCAACCACCTCGGCGACGCATCGCACCGCAAGCGTTTTACCCGAACATTTCCGATCTCGCATGTCACCGAGCAGATCGTCTGGGTGTCAGCTCCGCCCCACCGCATTTATGAACACATGTATAAGGGCAGCTGCAATACAAAGGAACGTGAGGGGGTGGGACCCGCTGTCCCCGTATCGCAATGGTGGGACGACGGGGGGATAGAACACGCGCGGTCACCTCCAGCGCAGGGCCAACCATCACCCATTCACGTCCCGGACCAGCAGGACCGTCCGCTTGTGCCCCTCCACGCGCGCTGTGGCAGAAATCCGCAGATCACCATGCGGCGAACCTCCAGCCAATTCGTGCAGCTCCTGCCGGGGGCACTTACCGCTGCGGGTCCCCCGGCGACCACTGTTCCGGGCTCAAGACGGGCTCTCCGGCCCGCGACGACCGCTCGTGCCGCAACCGATCGCGGGCTGCGATCCGCACATCCCTCGGTCTTTTCCTCGTCACGTAGGCGACGCCGTTGCCCCAAGCCCTGATCGGGCGGCGCCGCCCCGTCGTCACGACGTCCTTGTGGTGCTCGACGGCAGCCAGGGAGACGCCTCAACGCGACAGGGGCCCAGCGCAGTCACCCGCTGGGCCCCATTCGCAGTCGCGGTACCTACCGCGCCGCAGTGTGTCTCAGTCCGTGATCTCGACCTTCCCGCCGACCTCCGGGCGCCGCTCGCCGTTCACCGGGGCGTCCGGGGTGGTGCTGCCGCGGCGGGTGAGGCCCTGGAGCAGCTGGGCGAGGTCGACGCCGGTGGTGGAGTTGAGCAGTTCCAGGCCCTGGGCGACGTTGTCGGCGACCGTGCGGGAGAGTTGGCCGGCGCCGTCGGTGGAGATCACCGTCATCTTGTCGACGGCGCTCAGCGGCTCGGAGGCCTTCGCGACGACCTGCGGCAGGACCTCGACCAGCATCTGGAGTACGGCCGCGTCGCCGTAGCGGCCGAAGGCGTCGGCCTTCTTGTGCATCGCCTCGGCCTCGGCGGTGCCCTTGGCGGCGATGGCCGCGGCCTGGGCCTCGCCCTCGACGCGGACCGCCTCGGCGAGCGCGGCGCGCTGCGCCTTCTCGCCCTCACCGGTGAGGCGGGCCCGCTGGGCGTCGGCCTCGGCCTGCTTGACCAGGGCGATGCGGCTGGCCTCCGCCTCCTGCTCCGCCTTGTAGCGGGCGGCGTCGGCGGGCTTGCGGACCTTGGTGTCCAGTTCGCGGTCGGTCAGGGCGGCCTGCCGTTCGGCGACCTTCTCCTGTTCGGTCAGGACCTCCTGCTGCCGGGCGGCCTCGGCCAGCGGGCCGGCCGCCGCGGCGCGGGCTGCGGCCTCGTCCGTCTCCGCCCGGATCTCCGCCTGCTTGAGCGCGAACGTCCGCTGGGCGATCGCGATCTCCTCCTCCGCCTTGAGGCGCGCCTGCTCGGATGCCCGGCGGGCCACGGCCTCGGCGATGTCGGCCTCCTGCTTGGCGCGCGCCGCCTCCGGCCGGCCCAGGTCCTCCAGGTACGAGCCCTCGGTGGTGATGTCCTGGATCTGGAACGCGTCCAGCACCAGGCCCTGCCCGGACAGGCTCGCCTCGGCCTCCTCCGCCACCTGACCGGCGAACGCGGCCCGGTCACGGATGATGTCCTCCACCGACATCCGGCCGACGATCGACCGCAGGGCGCCCGACAGGACCTCCTGGGTGAAGCCCACGATCCCGTCCTGTTGCTGGAGGAAGCGCTGCGCGGCGGCCCGGATGGAGTCCTCGGTGCCCCCGACCTTGACGATCGCCACGCCTTCGAGGTGCGCCTTCACACCGCGCAGGGTGACCGCGCCCCGGACGGCGACCGGGATGTGCCGGGACGACAGGTCGAGCGTGAACTTCTGCTGCACGAAGGGGACGACGAAGACACCCCCGCCGACGACGACCTTCTGGCCGCTGTTGTCGGTGAAGACCTGACCCGTCTGCGGGTCGGTGGATGTCTTGCCGCGCCGCCCGGTGACGATGAACGCCTCGCTCGGACCGGCGACCTTGTAGCGAGTGATCACGACCAGGGCCAGCAGGACCAGGAGGACGACCACCCCCACCACAGCGACAACGACAGGACTCATGTATGCGCCCCCAATGGCAGCAAGTCAGTAGAACGAACAGAAAGGGAGGGGCGGCCGAGGGCCCCGTGCTTCAGGACTCGGCCGGGCGTACGGAGACGGAGGTCGCGGAGAGCGACGCGTCGACCCACACCTCGGCCCCGCGCGCGACCGGCTTCGTGCTGCGCGCGGCGAGCTTCATCGGCTGCCCGGCGAGCCGCACCAGCACCTCGCCGAAGCCGTCCGCCGGAATCGCGGTGACGACCGTACCGGAGACCCCGACAAGATCGTCCCCGCGGGGCGTGGCGGCGGTCTGGTCCCGCATGAGCGCCTTGCTGAGCCGGTAGACCAGGTAGCCGGTGCCGACCCCCGCGACGGCACCGACTCCCGTGGCCAGGACCGGCCCGGCCTCCGTCACCCCCCGCACGATGGCCCCGCCGAAGCCGAGCATCGAAAGGAACCCCGCCACGACCGGCAGCGACAGCCACCCGTCGAACAGCCCCCCGAGGGCTCCGTCCAACAGCCCCTCCAACACTCCGTCGAAGATCAGCGACAGGGTCAGCAGCACAACCCCCGTGATGCCCAGTCCGAGAAACCAGACCATGTGCACTGTCCCCCTCTCACCCCGCGCTGACCTCCGACGTGTCCATATCTTCACAGCCGGGGCCCGACATCGTCATTGCCGGTTTCCGGCAATCTTTACGGGTCTTTAATGCCGCATTGACGCGGGGGGCGATGCGACGCATTGATGCGGGGCGATACGGCGCATGAGGGCGCATTGTTGTACAGGGCCGCTCGGGGCACGTGGGTCGGTGGTCCGTCGCAGGTCGGCCGGTATTCCTGGTCGGGTCGGTCGGTACTCCTGGTCGGGTCGGTCGGTTGTCCGGGCAGGTCGGTCGGTTGTCCGGGCAGGTCGGTCGGTTGTCCGGGCAACGGCCTTCAGCGGTTCGGGGATTGGCCGTCGTTCTCTTCGCGGAGGTGCTGGGCGAGTTCGTCCTCGGCCAGGTCGTCGCTGTCGGCCTGACCGGTGCGGTAGGCGGCCCGGCCGACCATGTGGGAGGCCACCGGCGCGGTCAGAAGCTGGAAGAGGCCCACCAGGACGAGGGTGCCGAGGTCGTTCAGGTTGCGCAGCCGCAGCATGCCGCCGGCCAGGATCAGCAGCAGGCCGAGCGCCTGCGGCTTGGTGGCGGCATGCAGCCGGGAGAGGACGTTCGGGAGCCGCAGCATGCCGATGGCGCCGACGAGGCACAGCAGCGCGCCGGACAGCAGGAAAGCGATGCCGAGGCCGTCGGCGAGGCGGGTCCAGGGGGTCATCGGGGGTCCTTTCCGGGAGGAGGGGAGTCCTCGTCGCCGTGCGCGGACTCGTCGCCGTCCGGGTTTTCGTCGCTGTGCGGGGCCTCGTCGCTGTGCGGGGCCTCGTCGCCCTCCGGGACCTCCCCCGTGGCTTCCGTGGGCTGCTCGCCGTCTTCCGTGGGCTCCTCGCTCTCCTCCCCGTCCCCCGACGCGTTGTCGTAGCCCGAGGCCGGGCCGCTGTCGGGAGGTTGGGCGCGGGCGGCGCTCTGCTCGTCGTCCGGATCGTGGTCGTGGAAGGCGATGAAACGGGCGATGCTCACCGACCCCGTGAAACCGAGGAAGGACAGCACGAGCAGGACGGGCAGGAAGAGGCCGGTGCGGTCGTGGGCCGCCAAGGTCGCGACACCGGCGACGACGATGATGATCAGGACGTCCACGGCGACGGCCCGGTCGAGCATCGACGGGCCGAGCCAGATCCGTCCCAGGACGACGGCCGCGGCGCAGAACAGCAGCACCGTGGTCGCCGCGTACCAGGCGTTCATCGGGCGTCGTCCTCTCCGGTCGGCGGGTCCTCTCGGGTCGGTGGGTCCTGTTCGGTCGGTGGGCCCTGTTCGGGAGGCTCGTCGTGCGGAGTTGTATTCGGGGGCGGTTTGTCCTGGGGAGGGGCGTCCGGGGGAAGTGCATCGTGCCCGGGTGCGTCCTGGGGAGGAGTGTCCGGGGGAGGTGTGTCCGGGGGAGGTTTGTGCCGTGGGTGGCATTTCGGGTCGGCGGGGTGCTGGGGTGGGGGCGCGGTGACGCGGGCGATCTCCTGGCCGGTGCCGAACGCGCGGACCACCAGTTCCTCCGCGCGCCAGACCTCCTTGCGGGCCCGGTTGACGGCCTCGTGCCCGCTCGCGTCCAGGACGTGCAGGAACAGCGTGGCGGTGGCGCGGTGGAGGTCGATCACGACGCTGCCCGGCACGGCCGAGACGATGACGGCGGTGACGGTGAGCATGAGGTCGTCGCGGCAGCGCAGCGGGACGCTGAGCACGGCGCTGGGCCGTGACCCGGGGAAGACGATCTGCCGGGTGACGCGGGTGCCGGACACCGCCATGTCCACGCTGAACAGGACGGCCAGCCGGAGGAAGGCCACCGGGCGCAGGCGCAATCCCAGGTCGATGGGCGGAAGGGGGAACAGCAGGCACAGGACGGTGCCGACGACCAGACCGGTGATCAGGTTCGCCCAGGTCACGTCGCCCCACAGCAGCAGCCATACGACGGTGAGCCATCCGATGACCGGGAGCTGGATGACGCGCGGCCGGCGCCGCCCGCCGACCGAGAAGCTCAGCGGCGGCAGCGGGCGACGGGGGCGGCGTCCCCGGTCTGCGGACTTCCGGGCGTTCCATCCGCCTTCGCGTCTTTCATCCCCACGGCCTCGTTCTGTGCGCCCTTCCTCCCGCCTTTCCTCTCCCCGGCTCCCCTCCGCGTCCGTCATCGGCCGATCACCGCCTCGATGTACGGGGCCCGGGTGAGGAGCTCGTCGGCGGAGCGGTTGACGAAGCCGACCAGCGGGCCCGCGCACACGGTGTACGCCAGGCCGAGCGCGACCAGCGCCCACGTAGTGGCGACCATCGAACGGGGCAGCCGGTCGCTGGTGGTGATCTGGCGTCCGCTCATGGACAGCGGTACGGGGTGGTCTCCGGCACCGGCCAGGCGGGCCCCGGAGTCCGCCGCCCCGGCATCGCCCCGGCCGTCACCGGCCCGGCCGTCCCCGACCCGACCGTCACGGGTCCGGCCGTCCCCGGCCCGACCGTCACCGGCCCGACCGTCAGCGGTCCGGCCGTCCCCGTCCTGGCCGTCCCCGTCCGCTTCCGCCGTCGATTCCGGCCCTTCCCGCCGTTCTCCCCCGTCTCCCGTCCCCTGCCCATCCGCCCGGCGCTCCCCCTCCGCTTCCGCCTCCGCCTCGGCTTCCGCCCGGGACCGTGCGTCGCCGCCGCCGTTCTGGTCGCGTCCGCCGTAGCCCTCCTCCGTCTCGTGGGACTCCAGGACCGTGCCGACCTTGGCCAGTTGGGGCGGCGCCGCGCGCCAGAAGGCCAGGTTCCAGGCCTTCGTCATCGCGTACAGCGTCAGCAGGCTCGTCAGCGTGCCGCCCGCGACCAGGACGTACGCCCACACACCCGCGTCGGCCACGCCCGCCCGCAGCAGGCCGAGCTTGCCGAGGAAGCCGGACAGCGGCGGGATGCCGGAGAGGTTCATGGCGGGGACGAAGAACAGCACGCCGAGTGCGGGTGAGAGGCGGGCGAGGCCGCCCAGCCGGTGGAGTTCGGTGGAGCCGCCCCGGCGTTCGACCAGTCCGGCGACGAGGAAGAGGGTGGTTTGGACGGTGATGTGGTGGGCCACGTAGAAGATCGCCCCGCCGATGCCCGGCCGGGAGCCCAGCGCGATGCCGAAGACCATGTAGCCGATGTGGCTGACCAGGGTGAAGGACAGCAACCGTTTCAGGTCGCTCTGCGCGACCGCGCCGAGCGCCCCGATGAGCATGGAGGCCAGCGCCACCACCATCAGGACGACGGTGAGCCGGCCGCCGGGGAACAGCAGGGTCTGCACCCGCAGCATGCAGTACACGCCGACCTTGGTGAGCAGGCCCGCGAACACGGCGGTGACGGGCGCGGGGGCCGTCGGGTAGGAGTCGGGCAGCCAGGCGGCGAGCGGAAAGACGGCCGCTTTGATGCCGAAGACGGTGAGCAGGGCGATGTGCAGGACGGTGCGGACGCCTGCGGGCAGCGCGTCGAAACGGCCGGCGAGCTGGGCCAGGTTCACCGTTCCGGCGGCGGCGTAGACCATCGCGATGGCCGCCGTGAACACCAGCGAGGACATCAGCGACATGACGACGTAGGTGGCGCCGGCGCGGATGCGGGTGAGGGTGCCGCCGAGGGTCAGCAGCACGTAGCTGGCGGTCAGCATGATCTCGAAGCCGACGTAGAGGTTGAACAGGTCGCCCGCCAGGAACGTGTCCGAGACCCCGGCCACCAGCACCAGGAACGTCGGCCGGTACACCGCGAGCGGCGTCTCCGCGTCCCGGTCGGCCATGCCCTGGCCGATGGAGTAGCCGAACACGCACAGCGTCACGGCGGAGGAGACGGTGAGCATCAGCGCGGAGAGCCGGTCGGCGATGAGCGTGATGCCGATGGGCACGGGGTGGGTGGCCAGTTGGACGATCTGCGGTCCTTCGGCGTCCGCCGTGACGAGCAGGACGAGGGAGACGGCGAGCACCGCCGCCAGCGCGCCGACGCTGGTCGCGCGTTGCAGGCGCGGGGCGTGCGGGCCCAGGGCGAGCTTGAGGGCGGCGGCGAACAGGGGCATGACGACGGGCAGCGGGACGAGGGAGTTCACCGGTGCTCCTCTCCGGAACCGCGCCCGAAGGCGATGACGGTGACAGACCGGCCCGAACCCCCCGCCCCCCGCACCACCAACACGCTCACCAGTCCTCCCCGAGAATGCCGTCCCACAGATCGCCGGAGGCGTGCCGGCTGTGGGTCCGGCGGGCGCGTTCGACGCGGATCTCGCGGCGCAGGCCGCGGCGGGCGGAGCGGTAGGCGGAGCGCGTGGAGGCGCCGGTGCGCCGGGCGCCGCGGCCTGCCGGGCGCCGCCTGCCGGAGGAGTGGTGCCTGCCGGAGGAGTGGCGCCGTTGTCCGGCGCGGGCCCGGTGGTCCTCGGCCTCCCGGGCGGCCCGGCGGTGGATGTCGATGGCGCGGCGGGCGACGCGGCGGTCCTCGATGTCGTCCTCGACCTCGTCGCCGCCGGTCAGTTGCCAGTTGCGGTAGGCCATCGCCAGCAGGAAGCCGGTCATGGCGAGGGTGATGACGATCGCGGTGAGGATCATGGCTTGCGGGAGCGGGTCGGTGACGTCCTTGGGCCCGGTGCCCGATCCGAGCAGCGGCGGGGGTCCCGCGGGCCCGCCCGTGGAGAGCACCAGGAGGTTGACGCCGTTGCCGACGAGGATGGCGCCGAGCAGGATGCGGGTCAGCGCGCGGGCGAGCAGCAGGGTGACGCCGGTGGAGATCAGCACGGCGCCGGTGGCGAGCAGGGCGAGGGTGACGGTCACGGGGCCCGCCCTTCCGCTGCGGCGCCCGGGGCCCCGGCTCGTCCGGCGGCGGCCTCCCCGCTCTCGTCCTGGTCCCCCGTCTCCCGTTCCGTCTCCCGTTCCATCCCGCGTTCCGCCTGCCGGTCGATCTTGCCGCCGAGCGCGCGGACGATGTCCAGGACGACGCCGAGGACGAGGAGGTAGACGCCGGTGTCGAAGAGGACGGGGCTGGAGAGGTGGAAGGATCCGAACGGCGGCAGCTCACCGTGGAACGTTCCACTCTGCAACACCGTGCCGCCGATCAGGCCCCCCAGCGCCGTGCCCGCGCAGACGGTGAGCCCGAGGCCGGTCAGGAAGCCGGCGCCGACCGGTGCGGCCTCCGCGAGTTCGAAGCGTCCGCCCGCCAGGTAGCGCACGACCAGGGCGAGGCCGGCGACGAGTCCTGCGGTGAAGCCGCCACCGGGCAGATTCTCGGCGCAGAACAGCAGGTAGACGGAGAGCACGAGCATCGGATGGAACGTCAGCCGGGCCACCACCTCGAAGATGACCGAGCGGCGTTCGGGCGCGAGGGACTTGCCGGCGGCCAGCCAGTGGTCCTCGGGTGCGCCGGACGGAAGGCGCCGCAAGTGCGCGAACTTGCCGTGGCTCAGCGACCAGACGCGGTGGTCGCCCGCCTTCTGACGGCGCACGGCGGGCGGCGGGGGCGGCCCGGCCCGTACCCGGAGGAAGATCAGGCTGGTGACGCCCGCGGCGGCGGTGACCAGGACCGCGGACTCGCCGAGGGTGTCCCAGGCCCGCAGGTCGACGAGGATGGTGGCGACCACGTTCTTCAGCCCGTGGTGGGCGGTCTCCACGGCCAGTTCCGGCCCCGCGGGGGCGGCGGTCCGCGCGGCGGCGGCGATCCACACCAGCGTGGCGGTCAGCACGCCGGTGGCCACGCCGAGCGGCAGGTGCCCGGCCTGGCGCCACCGGCTGACCGTCTCGTCGAAGCGGACCGGCAGCCGCCGCAGGACGAGGACGAAGACCACCAGGGAGACGGTCTCCACGGAGAACTGCGTCAGGGCCAGGTCGGGCGCCCCGTACAGGACGTAGAGGACGGCGGTACCGTAACCGGTCAGCCCGGCCATGGCGACGGCCGTCATCCGCCGGTCGGTCCGCACGCACAGCACGGCCGCGGCGGCGACGCCCAGTCCGACGGCGGCTTGGGCGGACGAGTCCCAGACGCGGGGCGCCATGCCGTCCGGCCAGGGGTGGTCCACGATCAGGACGGCGATCTGCCCGCCGAGCAGCACGACCAGCGCGGTGGCCAGGTAGACGGGGAGCGAACCGCGCTGGACCGTGCCGGTGACCTGGAGTGCCAGCCGTTCCAGGCCCAGCAGGACGGAGCCGAAGGCGCGTTCGGCGGCGGGCCAGGCCAGCCGCCGCTGGAGCCGCAGCAGGGGCTCCCGCCGCCAGAACAGCGCCGCGCCGCCCACCCACGCCAGCCCCGACAGCGCCAGGGCGGTGCCCACGCCGTGCCAGAAGGAGAGGTGGTAGGGGTCGCCGGAGACGGGGAACGCGGCGGCGTACCCGGCGAACAGCGGTTCCTCCCAGCGCGTGAGGGGCCCCAGCACCAGCCCGGCGACGGCGAGCACGGCGGGCGCGGCCAGGAACAGCGGGCCGGCGGCGTGCACGCGGGTGTCCTCGCGGCCCGGTTTGCGGGCGAACGCGCCCCACAGGAACCGCAGCGTGTAGGCGGTGGTCAGCGTCGAACCGACGACGGTCGCGGCCAGCGCCCACCGGTCGACGGCGGTCCCGTCCAGCAGCGTCTGGAAGGCGGCCTCCTTGCTGGTGAACCCGTAGGTGGGCGGCAGCGCCGCCATCGACACCGAGGCGAGCACGGCCACCGCGCAGACGCCCGGCATCGCCCGGCCCACACCGGACAGCCGGCGCAGTTCCCGCGTCCCGGTGGCGTGGTCCACGATGCCGACCACCAGGAACAGCGGCGCCTTGAACAGCGCGTGCGCCAGGATCATGGCCGTCCCCGCCAGCGCGGTATCCCGGTTCCCCGCCCCGACCAGGACGAGCAGGAACCCGAGCTGACTGACCGTCCCGTGGGCCAGCACGAGCTTGAGGTCGTACAGCCGCAGCGCCCGCCACCCGCCCAGCAGCATGGTCGCCGAGCCCAGCACCATCAGCACCGGCCGCCACAGGGGCACGTCCGCGTAACCGGGGGCGAGCCGGGCCACGAGGTAGACACCGGCCTTGACCATGGCGGCGGCGTGCAGATAGGCGCTGACCGGCGTGGGGGCCGCCATCGCCCCGGGCAGCCAGAAGCTGAACGGCCAGATCGCGGACTTCGTCAGCGCCCCGAGCAGGACGAGCACCAGCGCGACCGGCAGCACCGCCCCGCCGGACGCGCGCGGCCCGGCCACCAGCTCGGAGATCCGGTACGTCCCCGCGCTCTCCCCCAGCAGAATGAACCCGACCAGCATCGCCAGCCCGCCGACGGTCGTCACCAGCAGCGCCTGGAGCGCCGACCGCCGGGCGCCCCGGCCGGTGCTGCGGTGGCCGATGAGCAGGAACGAGAAGATCGTGGTCAGTTCCCAGAAGACATAGAGCACGATCAGGTCGTCGGCGAGAACGAGCCCGAGCATCGAACCGGCAAAAGCGATCAGCGTCCCGGCGAACGCGCCGAGCCGCGGCTCGTCGTCCTCGAAGTAGCGGGCGCAGTACACGCACACCAGCGCCCCGATGCCACCGGCCAGCAGCATCATCAGCGTGCCCAGCTCGTCCAGCCGCAGTGCGATGACCACCCGGTAGTCCGGAATCCATCGCCAGGCCGCCGCCACCGGCCCCTCCGTGCCGATCCACGCGTACAGCGCCCACCCGGCCGCCGCCGCGGGCGCCATCGCCAGCAGGAAGAACGCCCGCCGCCCGGCCCACCGCACCAACGGCGGGGCGAGCCCCGCCAGCGCGAAGTGGAGCAGGATCAGCGTCAGCACGCACGGCTCCACGGGACTCGGAACTCGGGACTCGGAACTCTCGGGACCGGCCTCGCCGGCCACGGCAGGATGCGGCAACAGCGAATATCCCAGACTTCCGGGCGAAAGCTGCGCATATCGGGTGGGGGGTGTTGCTGAGGATTCGATAACGCGCCAGGGGTGTGCGTGTGCGGGCGGATCTCGCGTGGGACGGGCTTTATCGAGGGACGAGGATCCGCGGCGGACGAAGAGCTGCGGCGGACGAGGATCCGCGGCGGACGAGGTTCCGGGGGCGCCCCGCGGCCGACGCCCCGCTCCTCACCGCCCCGCCTCCTTACGTCCTCCTTACGTCACGCTGTCCCCGCGCGCCCGTCCCGTGGTCCGAAAGCGCCGAGCGCGTCCGCGTCGGTGGCGCGGGCGCGCAGGTAGTAATCCGCCCAGGCGGCGGCGTCCGGGTACGAGGAGTCCCGGACGACCTCGCGGACGGCGGCCTCGATGTCGTAATCGGTGGTCCGCAACTCCACGCCGGGCCCCAGCAGCGCCCAGTGCGCCCCGCTCCGGCCGTACGGCATGCCGACACTGCCCGGGTTGACGACGAGCCGGCCGTGCGCGAGCCGGACGAACGGCATGTGGGTATGGCCGCAGACCACCGTGCGGACCTCCTCGTCCACCCCGTCGAAGACCTCCCGCCACCGGTCCGGACGGGAGTCGACGACCACCATCTCTTCGTCGTCCCGTGGGGTGGCGTGGCAGAACAGGACCTTGCCCAGGCCCCGCACGTCGAGGCTGAGCGACAGGGGCAGGCCGGCGAGCAGGTCGAGGTGGTCCGCGCGCAGTTGCCCGGCGGCCCACGCGCTGATCGCGTCGGGGACGGCCGCGACGTTCCCGCGCCGGTACTCGACCAGCTCCCGGTCGGCGTTCCCCCGCACCCACACGACGCGCTCCCCCAGGCCCGCCAGCAGGTCCAGGACCCGTACCGGCTGTGGCCCGGCCGCGATGTCGCCGGTGAGCACGATGCGGTCGGCGGCCCGGACCTCTGGCTCGGCGAGCACCGCTTCCAGGGCGGGCAGCACTCCGTGGATGTCGGACAGGACGGCTGTTCGAGTCTGCATGAGCGACACTGTGCCGCGGCGTGCGGGGGCGGGTGGGGTGTTTCGCCGTGCGCGTAGTGCGGGGTGGGGCGGTCGGGCGGAAGGCGTTGATGGGTCGGACGGGCCGCGTCGGTCGATCGGGCCGACAGACAGCACCGGTCAATCAGGCAGACCGTGCCTCATGGGAGTGAGGACCGGTCGGACGGGCCGCAACATTCGATCACGCCACCCGCGCCAACGGATTGACGAACGGCCTCGGCCGGAGATGCAGGAGCACGCAGCCCAGCAGGAACAGCGCCGCCGCCTCGGCCGCGCCCCAGTAGGACGTCGCCTCGTGGATCGGCCACGCCCAGGGCTGGGCGCCCCCGCCCGGCCGGTGCCCCGCCGCCGCGCACACGAGCGGCAGCGCCGCGACGCAGACGGACGCGATCCCGGCGCCCAGCAGAGGCCGCACCACGAGCGCCGTTCCGAGGAACCCGACGCTATTGCGGGCCAGCTCCAGCGCCTCGGGCCGGTCCAGCACCAGATGGACGAGGACTGCCGACAGCACCCAGAACGCCGCGAACGCGAGGCACAGCACGATGTTGCGCCGTCCCGCGCCCCGCACGGCGACGTACTCGGCGCTGGCGTCGCCCCGTTCCATCCCGTGCAGCAGCAGGACGGCGGGGAGCATCCCGAGGACCTGCGCCACCAACAGCCGGCCGGCGGTCCCCACGATGGACGGTACGGGGATCGCCGAGTCCCGGGCCAGGACGGCGGCGAGGAGGGCCACCAGCGAGGCGACCAGGACGGCCGGTACGCCCTTGGTCTTCAGCCACCAGGTCACGCCGTCTCCCCTGCGGTCCGGCGGGGCGCCGCCGACGGGACGGGAGCGGGCTGGGTGGTGCAGTCCTGGAGGGCCTTACTGTTGTGGCGGTACCACGCCAGTTGTTGCTCCCGGGAGGCTTGCCGGACCTTGACGGCCGTCGCCGCGTCCTGTCGGCCGTAATGGGTCGCCGCCGTCTCCTCGTCCGCTCCGGCGGTGAGCAGCAGCCACGAGCCCACGGGTCCGGAGGCGTCGATCCCCGGATGCGAACCCGCCTCCGCACAGCGCGGCGGCTCCATCGGCATCAGGGCCTCCCCGACCGCGTCGCGTACGAGGTCCGGGGTCGGCCGCGCCCCGACGCCGATGAAGAGCGAGCCGGGTTCCGGGGCGCTGCTCATGGTGATGACACCGGGCACGGACAGGCCCGCCTGCCGGAGCCGCCGCCATGCCTCGGACGCGTTCTGCCGGATCATGGTGATCTCGTCCACCGCCTCGGGCCACACGCACAAGCGGGGCGCGTTCCCCGAGCAGACGAGTTGGTCGGCGGCGCGGGGAGTCGCCGGTTCGGCAGGCAGCCCGTAGGCGAGCCGACCGCTGCCCACCAGCCCCGTCGCCAGCAGCGCCAGGCACACGATGCCGCGCGTGAGGAGGCGCGACGACGCGGCGATGGCGACGGACGCGGCGGCGATGACGCCCAGCGCCAGCACGGCGGCGCTGGCCGCCGCCCGCCAGTCGAAGGTCTCGTCCAGCGCACAGCACGAGGACGTGCCACCGGCCACCATGTGGCGGAGCCACAAGGGCTCGAACGCCGCCGGATAGGCGATCAGCACGAAACTCAGAATGAGGGCCAAGGGCGCGGCGACGACCAAGGGCAGGTACCTGCCGAAAAGCGACCCGGCCATGCCGTGCGCGATGAAGATGAGCATCCATACCGGCACGATGCCGAGGGGCGGGAAACCCGTGCGGGGTTGTGTCGCGGAAATGGTGACCGCCATGGCGACGGCCATGCCCACCATCCCGAGCACGAATACCGGGAGTAATAAGGGAAGGGTGATGCCGAGCCGGGAACGCGCCGGGGCCCACACTCCCACCTGTCCCCGGGAAAGCCTCGACGCTTCCCACGCCCCGGCCGCGGCGCACGCGGGGGCCACGAAAGGGAGAGCGAAACCGGCGGCGCCCAGAGCGCCGGCCCAATACCCGTCACTCGCGTGAGCGGTCATGTCGTCCCGGAGGAGAAGGGCGATGAATCCGGCGAGGAGCGGTGCCAGCCATGTCGCCGAGGACGAACGCAGAACGGTACGCCATCGCACGGCTCACGCCTCCTGGGAAATGAGCTGCGTATAGGCGCCCTCGGCCCGTCGTCCCCCGGGGACGTCCGGCCCGGCCAGGGAAAGGAATCCCGCGGTGTCGCCGTCGAAGCGGACCCGCCCCTGGTCGAGGACGATGACGCGTTCGTACATCTCGTCCAGGTCCTCGGTCTGGTGGGTCGATACGACGACGTGGACGTCGGCCAGCAGGTCCGTCACCAGGTCGCGGAAGACCTTTCGCTGGGACGGGTCCAGACCGGCCGTGGGTTCGTCGAGGAGGACGATCTCGCTGCGATGGACGAGCGTCCCCGCGATTCCCATGCGCCGGAGTTGTCCACCGGAGAGTTGATGGCTCTTGCGGTCCGCCAGGCTCGCGAGTTTCACGCGCTCCAGCGCCGGAGCCGATTGGTCCCATGCCTCGGTGCGCGACATCCCTTTGAGCCAGCCGATATACGCCACGTTCTCCCGCACGGTCAATCCCGGCATGGGCTTGACGTGCTGCGGTAACCAGCCAACCGCCCTTCGATAACGCGCCAGTTGGGATTTGCGATGGGTTTCCATGCCCCGCCAGCTCACCGACCCATCGGTCGGCGCGAGCCACGACGAGGCGATGCTCAACAGCGTGCTCTTTCCCGCGCCGTTCGGGCCGAGCAACACGGTGGCCCGTTGGCCGATTTCCAGACTGAGCCGGTCGAGAACCGGGACCTTCCTGCCGTATCGGCTGTATTGGCCGTACTGGCCATATTGGAAGGAGCATTCGTTGAAGAGCAGAGACATGGCTTCCTTGGTGGGTGGTCGGTCGTTCGGGTTTTCGCGACCGTACGGAGCACCGAGGTTCGTCCGGGTGGAATCCGGCCCGGATCGGGGCTCTGCCGTCGATCGGGAGCTCGCCCTGCCAGGTTTGGTGTTTGGTGAGCCCGTCTGACCAGACCCTCGGATGCCCGTCGTCGGTTCCCCGAATTCCGGACACCGAATTCGGCCATTCCCTTCCGACCGGGGTACTGCCGACCGGGGTACTGCCGGCCGTGGTCCCGACATGGCAGCGTCGGCCGTAGGGTGCCCGATCCGGACGCCCTACGGCCGACGGCCTGGCCGGTGTCGCTGTGCCTGGCGTCGCCGTGCCTACCTGCTGTTACCTGCTGTTACCTGCTGTCGAAGCTCCAGCGTTGGTCGTTGCCAACCGGGTTGCTGCACGTGAACTGGACGACCTTTTCCCCGGCGGCCGGTTCGTGGATCTTCTCGTCGAAGACGTCGACGCACAGCCCCGCTCCGGAGATCAGCTGGTAGCCCTTGCCCGAGGCGACGGCTCTCCAGAGCTGGTTGCGTCCGTTATGGCAGTCGTACTGGATGAGTTCGGCATTCGCCTCGCTGGAGTCGCCCCGGACGTCGAGGCACTTGCGGCTGTGGACGTTGCGGAGCTCGAACTGCGAACCCCCCTTGGGCACTGCCAGCCAGAGCTGGTCATTCGCGCCCGTGTAGTGCTGCACATTGACCCCCGCCCTGTTGTCCGTGGTGGAACCGGCGACGTCCAGTACGAGGTCGGGGCTGGAGGTGAGGCGGACGGCCACGCCCCGGTGGGGAGGAACGGGTATCGGGTCGGTCTCGGCGGCGGCCGAAGGAGCCAGGACTGCCGCACCGGCCAGCAGACCACCGGCCGCCGCGACCACCGCACTCAGCCGCGCCGCCGCACCGTGGCGGGACAGGAACTGGGACATGACGTTCTCCTTGGTTGTCTTTCCTTGGTTGTCTTTCCTTGGTTGTCGAAGTTCTCGGAGTTCTCGAAGCCCTGCGAGTCCTCGGAGTCCTCAAAGTTTTCGGAGTGTTCAGAGCGCTCGGAGTTCTCGGAGTGTTCGGAGCACTCGGAGTTCTCGGGGTTCTCGGGGTTCTCGGATTCTTTTGCTTTCTGCTTCGGGGGCCGTGGAACGCGTTCCGTACGAGGCCACCGGACCCGGTCCGCACGCGGAGGCGTCCGCGCCGCACCACCGGTACCCCCACCTCTCACTGCTATGTGCACAGGAATCGCCATCGCCGTCACTGTCCGTAGCCACGCGAAACGGTGCTTGGCTCCCGGCAGGCGGCTTGTGTCCGAGCAGGAGGACGTGGGGTGGCGAGCCCTGGCTCCGCCACCCCACGTCAATCCGTGGCGCCCGCGGCCCTTCAGTCCGTGCCGGCAGCCCGTCGGCGGGGCACGGCGGGCCGGTCCGTGGGATGGGTGGCGTTCTTGCCGCTGTTGCAGGCGCGGTGGGCGGCGCGCATGTTGCCGCGCACGTGGTGGCCGCCCAGCGCCAGCGGCATGTGGTGGTCGACCGTCGCCGCGAGCGGCGTCAAGCAGTCGACGTCCTGCGGGATGCGCTCCCCGCAGAGTTCGCAGCGCCAGTCGGCGGCCTCCAGGACGTCCAGCGGATCGACGTCCTCGAACCATGTTCCGGGCAGCGCCCGCGACTCCGCGCCTTTGCGGAAGCCGCTGATGCGGGCCGCCGGGCTCCTGGTGACGTAGGCCGGTACGACCGTGCGGGCCGGGCGGCACGCGATGCCGCAGTAGTCGTCGACGTTGGACGGGTCCAGGGGCGCACCGCAGCCCGCACAGTGGCGCTCCACCCAGGCGGCGTGCGCCGTCTCGGCGAGCCGCTTGTTCAGACGCCGCAGGAAGGGGCTGGTCATGCGGCTCCGTACGGTCCGCGCCCGGCGGCGTGCCGGCCGCAGTCGCAGCGACGGCCGCGCAGAGCGATGCCGAACTCGCTCGGCGGCGGCAGCCGGACGGTGACGCCGAACCCGTCCCCCGTCAGGACGCAGGTGCCGCCGAAGGCCTCGTTCAGCCGGTCGAAGGCGGTGTCGGCGGTGGACGGGTCCGTGACGCGGACGATGCGTTTGCTCTGCACCGTGTGCCCGATGCCGTCGAGCGCCTCGGCGACCTGTTCCTCGACCTGGCCGAGGTAGTCGATCTCGCACATGGCCTGGGGCTTCCCCTTGGGCAGCAGGGACCGGACGGCCCGCGCCGCGGCGTCCGACGCCGCACGGTGCCGCAGGGCCTCCCGGGCGGTGTCGGCGGCGTTGAGCATGTCCACGGCGACGGCGGTCGTGAAGCGGTCCGCCGATTCACGGGCGATGCCGACCCAGCGGTCGAGTTCGTAGGCCCCGTGGTCGTCGGGGCGCTGTCGTACGGCCGCCGCGGCCCGGGCCCGCAACCGGACGGCCGCGGCCCGCAGGGTTGCTTCCTCGTCGGACGAGAGGGGACCTGGCGGCGGATCGGCTGCGGGCGCGGCTGCCTGTGTCCTGGTGGCTTCCGGCGTGGTGGCTTCCGGCGTGGCTGCCTCTGGCCTGGTGGCTTCCGGCCTGGAGGCGCGCTGTCGGAGGGTGCGTAGTGCGGCCAGGGTGAGGCCGCAGTCTTCCGCCGCCGCGGTTTCCAGGGCCTCGATGGCGGCCATGGGGTCGTCCGCCTGGTGGGGTTCGGCCCGTGTCGTCCGGTCCGGCCGAGCGGCAGCGGTCGCTGCGGGTGACGGCCACAGGTCGGCGCCCCAGGTCTGCTTTCTCCGGGTGACGTCGACGAAGTAGGCGGGGTCGGGGGCCTCCAGGGCCGCTTCGACGATGTCCCGTTCGGCGTCGGTGAGCAGCGACGAGGACGCCGCGCGGCGCAGACGTTCCCCGCGTGCGGTGCGGCCCGGCACATGGTCCGTCGCCGCCGCTATCGGCACCAGCCCGTACAGGGCTTCCCGTGGCAGGGCGTCGAAGAGCGTAGGCCGCCCACCGGAGTGCGGCGCGGCGGTGCTCCGACGGGCGATGCGCGAGACGTCGCGGAGCGCGTGCCGGAAGAAGAGCACGGCCGTCCACGCGGCTTCGTCACGGAGCCGGACGCCCCGCGCCCGCGGCATGTGCCGCATGAGCTCGTACAGCCGGTCGGACTCGTACAGCAGGTGACGGACGACGCCCACGGGCCCCAGGCGAACCGGCGCGACGTGGCGGTGGTCGGTGCCGCCACCCCCGAGCGTCTCCCCGTCCGGCTCCCCGTCCCTTTCCTCGTCCGGCTCCTCGTTTGCCGCCTCGTTCGCCTCCCTGGTCGTCGCCTCGTTCGTCTCTCCGGTCGTCGCCTCGTCGTTTGTCGCCTCGTGGAGGCGCAGCCATGTCGTGAGGGCGTTCCGGGTGGCGGTGTGAGTGGCTTGCGCTTCGGCGCGCGGGGTCTCTCGTGTGGCCGTCAGGTGGTGCACGATGGCGGTGAGCGACGCGTACGGCGGTGGCGCGTCTCCGCGGATAGTGGTTGTACTCAGCATCGAGCAGGAAGTTTGCCAGGGTCTGTCGGCGTGTTCCGGCTGAGGTCCCTATCCGGGTGGGGGCGGTGGCGGCTGACGGGTCGGCAGTCGCTGCCGCTCCCACCTGGTGTTTGTCGTCAGGTCGGGCTCGTTCGCTACTCCTGGCGGTCGTCCGTCTCCCGCCACTGCTCGAATTCGTCCGGGGTGCGGACGCCTCCGTCGAGGACCGCCCGGTAGACCGCGAAGCTGCGCACATCACGGCCGTACCGCCCGCTCCGGACGAGGTGCCGTTTGATGCGCAGGATCGCGATCCGGGCCTCCTGTGTGAGCCGCGGTGGCAGGGAGCGCAGGTGGGCGAGGTCGGGTTGGCGCTCGGGTTCGTCCACGAACCAGATGTCGAGGTTCCACTCGCCCTGCGGCCCGTCCGCTCCGTCGTCTGCCGACGCGCCTTGTGGTGCGTTTCCGTCCGGCGCGCCTTGAGGTGCGTCCTCGTTTCGCGCGTTCTCTGGTGCGCCCTCATTGCGCGCACCTTCTGGTGCGTCCTCGTTGCGCGCACCTTCTGGTGCGTCGTCCGCCCGGTACAGCACGCGGAGGTAGAGGCCGTCCGGGTATGCCGTCGGCTCGGCGTTCCACCGGCCGGTGTCGTTCCGGAACGTGACCTCCCTGACGCGGGGGTGCCCGCCCAACTCCGCGCCGAGCCGGAGGACGGCCTGCCTGGCCACGGCGTCCAGCCGCGCGCAGACGACCGTGATGTCGATGTCGCGTACCGCCATCAACCCCAGAGCCGAGCTACCGGTACGGACCGGGTCACCCAAGGCCCGCAACGTTCGGTCGAGTCCCAGCGCGGAGACGACGGCATTGGCTTCGCTTTGCAAGGCGTCCTGCGCTGACAGCAGGTCGTCCTGCGGTGAGGCGGATGGTTTTTTCGAGGTTGCCGCGTATCCGGCCTGAGACATCAAAAGTCGCTTTCCTTCCGTACATTTCCTCGGCTTCGTTCGCTGTGCTGTTGCCTGCCTCGCGAGGGATCAGAGTGCGCGGTGGTCGTTCGCACCCAGGTCGATGGTGCGCACAGCGTCCGTGGTGAAGCTCAGGGCAGTGTCGCTCGTGGGTTCCTGACGAGGCCAGGCCGGGAGACGCGGATCGAGTGTGCTGGGCGTGCCGGGTGTACCAGGGGTGCCAGGGCTGTCAGATGTGCCAGGGGTGCCGTTGGGATCGCCGGTCGCGACGAGCCGGGGCCAGTACCCGATGAGCCGTGCGGCGAGGGTCCGCCGGTCCGCGATCAGCGATCAGCGGTCAGCAGTCAGCGGTCAGCGGGGGATCAGCCGGGAAGTCGAAGAGGTAGGGCACTGGGGAATTCGAGGTGTTCGTCCTGGGTGTTGCCTTGCAGGAGCGGAACGGTCCCGACCGGCCGGTGCGGTCATCGGGGAGCAGACGCTCATCGCGTCGACGGACTCTCCGGCCGGGGTGATCCGGCGGGGATCGCCGCCGAAGCGGGCGGTGTTGGCCCGGACCCAGCGCAGGGCGGCCAGTTGGTCCTGGCGGTCCAAGTCGCCGTTCCGGCCGAGCCGGGGGTGGGGGACGAATCCGAAGACGCCCAGCCGGTAGTTGACCGTGACCACGATCATTCTCCCGGCCCTCACCAGCCTCGCCGGGTCATGGATCAGGGCGACGGGTGATCCGAGTAATCGCGGCATCGGTCGCCGGATGTTCGCCGCTGTCACTTACGCCGCCCGAGCGCCTTCGCCTGGTCGTGCGACCAGCCGGCCGTCAGGGCGCCGATGACGGTGACCACGATGTAAGCCGTCAGCACGGCCGGGAACCCTCCGGGGAACCAGCCGAGCAGTCCGGTGTTGTCGTGGTCGACCAGGAGCCGGATCGCCCCCTGCGCGCCGAGAACGGTCAGGACTGCGCCGATGATCTGCAGAACATCGAACTTCATAATGGCCATGCCTTTCAGGACGGTGCTGGACGGTACTCGTCGAACGCGGTGCTCGTGGAACGCGGTGCTTGCGGCACCTGGTGCTTGCGGCACCTGGTGTTTGTCGAAGCCGTGCTGGTCAGGGCGCCGGCAAGGACGGGGAAGGAGAACGACGCCGGCGGAGGCCACCCGAAGGCGGAAGTGAAGCGGCAACGCGAACGAGAGCGCGCTGCCGTGAGCCGGCCGACTCTCGGCAATGCACTTGCATTGTATTAATCTGCCGTCGCCGACGCAATGCGATCGCATTGCAAACATTGGAGGAGTGCATGCCGAAGGTCGTGGACCACGCAGACCGCAGAAGGCGTCTGACGGAAGCCGTGTGGACGCTGACGATCCGCGACGGGCTCGAAGGCGTCACGCTGCGCAAGGTCGCGACCGAGGCCGGTGTCTCGATGGGCCAGGTCCAGCACTACTACGGCACGATGCAGGAGCTGGTCAGGGACGCCATGCTGCGCGCCGTCAACGCCGTCAACGCCAGGATCGAGGCGTCCCTACAGGCGGCCGGCACCACGGACGCCGAGGCCGCGCTGCGCGCCTGCCTCCAGGCGATGCTCGCCCGCGACGAGGAAGGTGCCCGGCTGCTCCGCCTGGGCGTGGCCACCCTCAGCCGCTCCATCACCGATCCGGACATGGCCAGGGTTCTCGACCCGGGCGATGACGACGAGCTGCTGTCGTTCACGTCCACTCTCATCGCCGCCGCCCGCGAGGCACGCGGCGCTGCGCCCGGCGGGGACCACCTGATCGAGGCGGACATCTGCTGGACCCTCGCCGCCAGCCTCGGCGTCGACGTCATGCGCGGGGCGCGGTCTCCCGAGGACGCCCAGAAAGTCCTGGATCACTACCTCGACAGCATTCTGGGGTGAGCGGCGCGCCGGCCGGACCACGGGAAGAGCCGGTGCCGCACCGGTGCGATGCTGCTGTGCGCGCCCGGCTCGAAGCCCTACCCCCCAAGGCCACCAGCGCGAGCCCGGCCCGAGTCCGGGGCGAGTGCGGGGCGAGCCCACCAGCGCGAGTCCGGCGCGCGCCCGGCCCGAGCCCGGCGCGAGCCCGGCGCGCGCCCGGCGCGCGCCCGGCGCGAGCCCGGCCCGAGCCCGGCCTGAGTCCGGGGCGAGCCCACCAGCCCGAGCCCGGCCCGAGCCCGGCCCGAGCCCGCACGCCACGCCGCGCCGAACCTGCCGGTCGGTCACACGGCCCCGAGATCCGGGGCGAGCCGCATCGGCCGCATCGCGGAAGGAGCCGGTGCGCTCACGCCTCGCGGCCTCGATGCCGGGACACACCTCACCCCTGCTGCCCCGCGTCCCGGGCCAATAGGGCGGCCTGGACCCGGTTGGTCACCTCCAGGGTGGTGAGGATGCGGCTGACGTGGGCTTTCACGGTGCTCTCGCGCATACCGAGCCCCTCGGCGATGTCGGCGTTCGTCGCGCCTTCGGCGAGCAGGGCCAGGACGTCCCGCTCGCGGGGGGTGAGGCGGTCGATCCGGGCCCGGGCGGCGGTGGCCTGGGGACCGGCCGTGCGGTGGTAGCGGTCGATCAGACGGCGGGCGGCCGTGGGGTGGAGCATGGCGGAGCCGGCGGCCACCACGTGGACGGCCCGCAGGATGTCGGCCGGGTCGGTGTCCTTGAGCAGGAAGCCGTCGGCGCCGGCGGCGAGCGCGTCGTACACGTAGGCGTCGAGGTCGAAGGTGGTCAGTGTGATCACCTTCGGCGGGTGCGGCAGGGCCCGCAGGCGGGCGGTGGCGGCGATGCCGTCCATGCGCGGCATCCGTACGTCGACCAGGGCCACGTCGACACGGTGCGCGATGGCCCGTTCGATGGCCTGGAGGCCGTCGGCGGCCTGGGCGACGACCTCGATCCCGTCGTCCCCGTCGAGCAGGTCGGCGAGCCCGAGGCGGACGAGTGCGTCGTCATCGACGATCATGGCGCGGATCACGTGCGGGGACCATTCTGCTGAGGGGATGCCGGGAGGGGAGGGCCGGATGCGGGAGCCGCTTTTCGTTCCGGGGGCCGCGCATCGGGCCCGTTTTCGTTCCGTTGGATGGAGGGGCCGCACTGCAAGCCAAAGGGACCGTCCTGCTGGACAGAGGGGTCGCCCAATCGGTCGGAGAGACCGCCCTGTTGGACAGAGGAGCTGCCCTACCGGTCACAGAGACCGCCCTACCGGTCAGAGAGGCCACCCTACCGATCAAACGGACCGCCCTACTGGACAGCAAGGTCGCCCTACTGGCCGGATGAACCACCCCGCCGGTCTCTTGGCCCGTCATGCGGAGGAACGATTCTGCTGATGGCCGACCGGGGGATGAGGAATGCGGGCGGACACTCTCCAGGCGCCATCGTCGTGGGAGCCCGCGCGCAGTTCGCCGCCCAGTGCCTGGACCCGCTCCCTGAGGCCGACCAGGCCGAAGCCGGACGGCACCGGGTCCCCGGGGCGGGCCGCGGCGGCGTTGGTGACGTCCACGAGGGTTTCGGGCGGCCCGTAACGGATCCTGACGTGCACCGGCGCGGCGGGCGCGTGCTTGCGCGCGTTGGTCAGCGCCTCCTGGACCAAGCGGAAGACCGCGAGCCGGTGGACCGCGGGAGCCCGTTCCGGGTGGCCGTCGAGGTCCACCTCGACGCGTTGACCGGCGGCGCGGGCCTGCTCGACCAGCTCGTCCACCTCCCGGAGGGCGGGGTCGGTGGACGCGCCCGCCGGAGAGCGATCCGGGTCGCGCAGCGCGCCCAGCACGTCGCGCAGGTCGGCGAGCGCCTCGGTGGAGGCGGTGCGCAGCAGGCCGACGCGCTCGGCGACCGGCTCCGGCAGTTTGTCCTTGCGCGTGGTCAGCACGCCGGTGTGCAGAGCGATCAGGCTGAGCCGGTGGGCCAGGACGTCGTGCATCTCGGCGGCGACGGCGGCCCGCTCGGCGAGCCGCGCCGCCCGTTCACGCAGTTCGCGTTCGACGCGCAGGTGCTCCACCTGCGAGGCCAGCGCGTCGACCAGACGGCGTCGGTTACCCGCCCACAGCCCGAGCACCACGGCCGAAGCAGGCAGCATGACCGGGCCGTAGGAGCGCGTGCTCCACAGGACCATCGCCGGGTCCACCAGGGCGTTCAGGAGCAGTGCCACCACCGCGCCGCCGGCTGCCTCCCAGGTGCGGCCACGGGCGGCCAGATGGAAGAGGGCCACCAGGAACGGCGCGGTCAGGTGCCACCCGCCGGCCGCGATCACCGTCACGGCGGCGACCGCGAGCGGCCACCGCCGCCGCGCCGCCACGGACAAGCCGGCGACCAGGGCCACGGCGATGGTCGGGTCGAGGAGGGCGCCACCGGCCGAGACGCTGGCTTCCTGCACCGACAGGACGGTCACCAGCGCCACCAGCGCCACCTCGGCCACCCGCCGCAACCACGGGGACCCGGCCCAGCGGGAACTGATGTACGTGCTCACCCGCCCACCCTAAGCAGCCCACCCACCGTTCCGGATCCGACGACCGTCAGCACTACCCCCTACTTTCGTCGGGGGTAGCCGTCGTACAAGGACGGATTTCCGCGTCACGCGCCGTCCCTAGCGTCGCCGGTATGAACCACTCGACCCCCTCCCACCACCGCTTTTCCGATCGGCGCGACGCCGAGAGCCGGGCCGCCGAGGGCCGGGCCGCCGAGAGCCGAGCCGCCCAGAGCCGAGCCGCCCAGAGCCGAGCCGCCCAGAGCCGGGCCGGCTGGGCGTTCCTCGTCGAATCGCTGCGGGACATGCGCACCACCGGCGCCGTCGCACCCAGCGGTCGGCAACTGGCCCGCGCGCTCGCCGAACCGCTGCGCGCCCGGGGCGGCGCCGCCCTGACCGTCCTGGAGGCGGGCCCCGGCACCGGTTCCGTCACCCGCGCCCTCATCCCCGCGCTGGGCCCCGGCAGTCACCTGGACGCCGTCGAGCCCAATCCCCGCTTCGCGGCCCGCCTGCGCCACCTGGTCCAGAGCGATCCCGGAACGGTCGGGACGGGAGGACCGCAGGTTCGCGACCGAGGCCAGGCCGGGACCGGGGCCGAGTCCGAGACCGGGGTCGAGACCGAGACCGAGTCACACTGTCCGGCTCGGCCCCGCAACCAAATCCACGTCCGCGTCCACGACCCCCAAATCACCATTCACGTCCACGAGACCTTCGTCGAGCGTCTGGATACCGACCGTCGCTACGACGTCATCGTCTCCGGCCTGCCGTTCACCAACTTCACCCCCGAACAGGTCGAGCTGATCATGGAGCGGTACCTGGAGCTGCTGCGCCCCGGCGGCACGCTCACCTACTTCGCCTACCTCGGGACCAGCCGCGCCCGCCGCCTGCTGGCCTCCCGCTCGGAGGTGGCCCGGCACCTCGCCGTCGAACGGCTGCTGGCCCGCTACCAGTGCCGTCACGCCACCGGCCACCGGACCATATGGGGCAACGTGCCCCCGGCCAGGGTCTGGCAACTGCGCGCCCCTCACCCTTCCGCCGCACCCCACCCGTTGCGGGCCGAGGCCGGAGCGAACCGGTGAACGCCCTGGTCGGCCTCCTCGGCCACGTTCCCGTCCCGGTCGCCTACGCGTTGCTGACGGGCGCGGTGCTGGCCGAGTCCCTGCTGCTGATCGGCGCGTTCGTCCCCACCCTGTCCCTGCTCCTCACCGCCGGCGCCCTCGCCCGCGCCGACATCCTCCACCTGCCCTCCGTCATCGCCCTGGCCGCGGCGGCCGTGGTCGCCGGGGACGCGCTCGCCCACCGCACCGGGTGGCTCCTCGGCGACCGCCTGCGCACCAACCGTCTCGGCCGCCGCATCCCCGCCGCCGCCTGGCGGCGCGCCACGGCCCTGATGGCCTCGCGCGGCGGTCAGGCCGTCCTCGTCTGCCGCTTCCTCCCCGTCATCCGCACCCTGACCCCCCACCTCGCCGGCGCCACCCGCGTCCCCTACCGCCGCGTCGCCCCGTACAGCGCGACCGCCGCGCTCCTGTGGGCGAGCGCGGAGGCCGGCACCGGGTACCTGGCCGCCGCGTCCGTCGAACGCGTCATCGCCGTAGGGGGTACGACGATGGCGGTGGGAGCGTCGGCGGCGTTGGTGGCCGGGTTGTCGTGGCTCGGGATACGGCGGCACCGGCGACGACGTCGGCATACGGCGCTGACGATGACGCCGGCGGACGTGCCGGGCCACGCGTCGACCACCCGCGTCAGCGCGCGCGTCAGCACACCGGTCTCGGACCCCGTGAGCTCGCCGCGTGACGAGGTGCCGTGTCTTCGGCGTGCGGGTTCGGCTGCTGATTGCTGACGGTCGCCGGTAACGGTGGTGCCCCAGCGCGGGTCGATGCGGCCCAGCCATGCGTCTTGCCTGTCGGCTTGGCTGTGGGATCGCCTGTCGGCTTGGCTGTCGGCCAGTGGTCGCTCCACGGGAAACGGGAGGAACCGGCAGGCGAAGACGAGCCCGGCATCGTCACCGTCGCCGCTGACGTGGTGCTCCCACGCCTCGGGGGTGTCCGCGGGCACGCGGAGGTGAAAGAAGCTGGTTCGCCGTGGCTGCCCCGTGTCGGGGTGAGGCCTGTCCTCCACCGCGATCCGCCGGACCACGGTGGCTGTCAGCAGGCCGGTCTCCTCGGCGGTCTCCCGAAGAACCGCTTCTTCCAGTCCTTCGCCTGATGTGACCCCTCCAGGGGCACGAGAGGCGGACGACGGGCGCCCGACCAGCGGATTCCGAGGCGGAGAGCGCACAGCCGAGGGGATCAGTCCGGCAGGCGGTCGAGGAGCCAGGTGCACAGTTCCTCGGTGGCGGCGGCGTGCCCGGTGGTGGCGGAGGAGCACAGGAAGTCGTCGAGCTCGCTTTCGCTCGGGTCGAGGGCGTTGATGTCGGTGTAGAGGTCCTGGTTGTCGTCGAGGTCGCGGATGGCTACGGCGCTGACGGAGGGCACGAAGCAGACCTCTTCGTGGCGCAGGTCCACCTCGGCGCCCTTCTCCCGCAGCGCGTCGGCGAGGATGCCGAAGGAAGCCAGGGTGCCGCCGGGGGCGCCGTCGAGTTCGGGGAAGTCGTCGGTGGTGATGGTCCTCTGGGCCCAGGGCAGGCGGCGCTTGAGTTCGGCGACGACGGCGTTGTGGCCCTGGGCCTGGGCGTAGAAGGTGGTGCCGGGGAAGATCTTGCGCACCACCAGGGTGACGTCCCCGGGAGGGATGGCCAGGCCGGTGCCGTCACCGCGCCCGTTGGCGACTCCGAACCGTTGCGGGATGCGGGGCCAGCCGCCGATCTCGTGGAGGTGCCGCAGGAACTCGGTGCGTTCGGGTGCGACGCCGGTCTTACGGGTCGTCGGGTCGTAGTGGCGCCAGAGCATCTGCCGGGCGGCGGGGCTGTTCATCTGGCGGGCGAAGTCGTTCTTGCCCGGGATGAAGTGGGAGAACGCCTGGAGACCGATGGGGACGACGGCGCCGCGGTGGGGGCTGTCGTAGGAGAAGTACACGGCGGTCTCGTGGTCGGTGCGCCGGCTCTCCATGCGGGTCAGCGCGTAGCGGGTCACCAGGCCGCCCATGCTGAAGCCGCCGACGACCAGCCGGGCGCTGCCGATCCGCTCGGTGACGGCACGGCGGATGCAGGCGGTGGCGGTCCGGGCGTTGTCGAGGAGAGAGGCGGAGCGTTCGCCGTAGCCGAGGAGGATCACGTCCCGGCCGCGGCGGCGCAACTCGGTCAGGAACGGGAAGTCGCGGTTCAGGGCGGCGTAGAGCCAGGTCAGGTCGCTGGGGCCGAGGCTGAAGCCGTCAGCCATGATCACGGGGCGGACGATGCCCTGGTTGCCTTCGCCACGGAAGACATGGGCGGTACCGCCCGGCAGCGTCCAGACATCGTCCGGCTCCGGTACCGGGTAGGGCAGGGGGACGGGGGCGGCGTCCAGGGGGCCTGCGAGGGTGAACGCGCCGACGTACTGTTCGGGGTTTCCACCTGGTTGGGACACGGTTCCTCCTTCGGAGACTGATGTGGCGGTGCGATGCGAAGGCTGCGGACCGGCGGGCCACCGCCCGTGCGGGGCCTCGGAGGCCGCTGCGGGGATGCGCGCCACCGGGCGGGACAAGGCGCCCGTTGGGCGGCGCGTCGGTGGGCACGCCCGGGTGTTCCGCTGGGTGCCGGGTGCCGGGTGCCGGGTGCCGGGTGGGTGTGTCAGTCGATGTCCGGGGCGGACGAGTACGAGCGAGTACGGACGAGTACGAACGAATGCCGCCAAGTACCGACGAGTAACGGGCCGTTGACGTCGCCGGAGTGCTGACGTCGGAGTGCTGCTGGCTGGGTGCTGCTGTCGGAGTGCTGCTGGCAGGGGGCTGGTGTCGGAGTGCTGGTGTCGGCCACCCTCCTTGTCCGCATCGACGCCGCCCCGACTCACGGCGAAAACGGCACCGCGGCCCCACAGACCGCGGCAGCCGGACTCGGCCCGCGACGCCCCTCGGGCGACGCGCATGTCGTCTCAGCCAATCAAGCGCAACGCGCGTCCGAAAACACCATGTTTGCCATGAAACCCTCCGTATGACGCAATCGCTGCACTATTGTCCAGAGGAAACGCAGGCCGGGCGCGCCGAGGCTCCCCGTGCAGGTTGACCGGCCTGTTCTGTGCCACAGGGTGGCCCTCTATCCAGTCCCCGGCGGCGCGGAGGATGCCGGACTCCTCGTCTCCGGTGGAGGGGACGCAAGCCTCCGTCGCCGGACGAGAAACGATGGTCGGTCGTGATCGCCTACGTGATCACGTGGTCGCGGCTGGCCTGCGTGATCACGGCTGGCCTGGACGTGGACATCAGCCGGTGGGGGTGACGGGACTCGGGGAACTCGGAGCCCGGCCAGGAGACTCCGGCCCGGAATCGGGGTCGCCGTCGCGGTCGCGGTCGCGTTCACCGTCGGGGTCGCGTTCACCGTCGGGGTCGCGTTCACCGTCGCGCCTGCGCTCGACGAGCCCGAGCATCACGCCGGCGACGATGATCACCCCGCCCAGAAGCTGGTTGGTCTGTACGACCTCGCCGTTGATGACCACGGCCCCCAGCACACCGAACACCGGAACCAGGTTGAGGATGTTCACCGCGACGCTCGACCGCATCCGGTGCAGGCCGAAGTTGTAGAGCAGGAACCCGCCGACCGAGCAGGCCACGGCGAGGTAGGCCAGCAGCAGGGCGCTGTCCGCGCTGGGCCACCGCCACCGCGGGGCCTCCCAGAGAGACGCGAGGAGGAAGCCGGCCGCGCCCGCCGCCGTCTGGTGGTAGGTGACCCTGAGGGCGCTGTGCCCCGCCCCGGACACCTTCGCCACGACGTTGTACCCCGCCCACACCACACCGCCGAGCAGCAGCAGGACGTCACCGAGCCACCGGCCGTCACCGCCCACTGCCGCGCCGTTGCGCACGACGAGGAACGCGCCGAGTGTGGCGAGCAGGACTCCGGCGATCCGC
Source organism: Streptomyces sp. NPDC003077 (assembly GCF_040611095.1). Classification (NCBI taxonomy): domain Bacteria; kingdom Bacillati; phylum Actinomycetota; class Actinomycetes; order Kitasatosporales; family Streptomycetaceae; genus Streptomyces; species Streptomyces sp. NPDC003077. The sequence continues at coordinate 103,154 of NZ_JBEXNM010000022.1, forward strand.
GGCAGCGGCATGGGAACGCGGAAGGCCACCAGTTCCAGGAGCATGGTCATCAAGGGATAGGAGGCCACGATCAGCGAGGCGTCGGAGGCGGTGGAGAACTCCACGCCGACGTTCTCCAGCACGAAGTAAGCCGTGATGCCAAGCAACCCGCTCAGATACATCAAGCGTCGTTGGCGCCGGTCGGGCCGGGGGCCCGCGCTCCGTCGCATCAGCCTCGTCATCACCAGGAGCAGCCCGGCGGCAAGCGTGAACCGCACCGCGCCGATGCTGAGCGGTCCGACCTCGTCCAGCACTTCCTTCGTCACGGCGTAGGAACTGCTCCAGAACAGCGCGGTGGTTGCCACGGCCGCCACCGCCCCGGCGTGCACGGCCCTCCCCGCCCTCTCCGGCCGCATGGTGTTTCCGGCCTCCGCCGACCTGGTCCTCTTCCCTGCTTTCTCTGCCTTCTCTGCCTTCACGGTGATCTTCCCCTCCGGTCAGCGCCTGCGGCCCCCACACTCAAGGGAGGGCCCACGAACACCCATCGAATAATGCGCGAAAAAATCGGCCGTGAGCGTATCAATTTGCCGAGCTATGCGAGTAAGCTCCGAATTTAATTCGGTTCCACAGCGTGGGAGTTGAACATGGACGAACTTGATTCGGCGCTGTTGCGGCTTCTCCAGCAGGATGGTCGGCGCAGCAATCGGGACCTGGCACGGGAGTTGGGCATCGCTCCCTCCACGTGTCTGGAGCGGGTGCGTTCCCTGCGTGAGCGCGGACTGCTGACGGGCTTCCACGCCGAAGTCGACCTCGGCGCTTTGGGCCGGGGGCTGCAGGCGATGATCGCCGTGCGGGTACGCCCCCCGACGCGCGCGGTGATCCACGAGTTCCAGCGGTTCGTGGAGGAGATGCCCGAGGTGATCGCCGTCTTCGTACTGACCGGCACGGACGACTTCCTGCTGCACGTCGCCGTGCGGGACATCGAGCACCTGAACGCCGTCGTCCTCGACGAGCTGACGAAGCGTCAGGAACTGGCCGATGTCCGCACCTCCGTCATCTACGGCCACCACCGGAAGAAGGTCATCGACCCGGCCTGAGGTCACCGCAGGTCCGGACCGCCACCGGGCTGGGCCGCCCCTGCCGGGCGCCGCCGCCATCCGGTCCCGCGTCTTCCCGCCCCTCGGGCCTGCCCGGCCCCCGCGCCCTTCCCACCCCGGCGCTCCCCGGCCACCATCACTGCCGAACGGCTACCCACCAGTGGAAAGGGGATCGATATGAAGGCAATCCGCATCCACAAGACCGGCGGCGCGGGCGGTCTCGTCTTCGAAGAAGCACCGGTTCCGCACACCGCGACCGGGGACGTGCTGGTGCGGGTGCGCGCCGCCGGCTTCGTCCCGGACGAGCTGAGCTGGCCCGGAACCTGGGTGGACCGCGCCGGGCGGGACCGAACTCCGTCCATACCCGCCCACGAGGTGGCCGGTGTGGTGACCGAGGTCCGGTACGGCACGCCCGGATTCGCCGTCGGCGATCACGTCTTCGGCCTCACCGACTGGCACCGTGACGGTGCCGCCGCAGAGTACGTCTCGGTGGAGGCGCGCAACTTGGCGCCGATGCCACGGTCCCTCGACTTCGTGCACGCGGCGGCGTTGCCGCTGGCCGGGCTGACGGCCTGGCAGGGGCTGTTCGTCCACGGCCTGCTGCGGTCGGGGCAGACCGTGGTCATCCATGGCGCGGGCGGTGGAACGGGTTCGCTCGCCGTCCAGCTCGCCCGGGAGGCCGGTGCGCACGTCATCGCCACCGGCCGGGGCGGGGCCGCCGAGCTGGCGGCCGAACTGGGTGCCGAGACCTTCATCGACCTGGAACGCGAGTCGTTCGAGGACGCCGTCGACCGGGTGGATCTCGTCTTCGACACCATCGGCGGCGATCTGCTCGCCCGTTCCGCCGGCAAGGTCAAGCCCGGCGGCGCCCTCGTATCGATCACCGCCCCGCCCCCGGTCCAGCCCAAGGGCGCCCGGGCCGCCTTCTTCATCGTCGAACCCGACCGCGCCCAGCTCACCGAGCTCGCCCGCCGCGCCGACGCCGGGCTCCTACGACCCCACGTCGGCGCCGTCTATCCGCTGGCCGAGGCCAAAGCCGCATTCACCGCCAAGCGCGGCACCCTGGGGAAGGTCGTGCTCCAGCCGTGAATCTCCTGGGACGAGTTCCGGACTTCGGGGCCCGTTTCTGCTGCTTCTGCCGCGCGCATGTCGTGGTCGTCGGAAGGAAGTAAGGAGAAGTTAAGGAGGAAGGAGAAGTAAGGAAGTCGGGGACGGGGGGCCGGACCTTTCGGAGCGCGGGGTGATGGACGAGTTGGGTGATCGGCGTGTCCGGATGTGACAGGGAATCGTCATTGCGGCCATGAGGTGCCGTGGTGAGGATGGGGGCATGCCCAGTTCGCACCGTGTCGTCATCGCGGTCTTCCCCGATGTCGACCTCCTCGACGTCACCGGCCCGGCCGAGGTCTTCTCGCTGGCCAACCGGGAGACCGGGGGCCGCGCCGGATACGAGGTCCGCCTCGCCGGCCCGGTCGCCGGTGAGGTGCGCACGTCGGCGGGGGTGCGGCTGCTGACCGACATGGCCTTCGACGATGTCGGCGGGCACGTGGACACCCTGCTGGTGCCCGGCGCGGTCGACATGACCGACGAGGGCCCCCTCCCCCGTATCGACGGCACCGTCGTGGAGTGGGTGCGGGAGACCGCCCCGCACGCCCGGCGGGTCGCGTCGGTGTGTGTCGGCGCGCACGTGCTGGCGGCGGCCGGGCTGCTGGACGGGAAAACGGCGACCACCCACTGGTCGACCGCCGCCCAGCTCGCCGCCGACCACCCGGACGTGACGGTCGACCCCGACCCGATCTTCGTCCGTGCCGACCGCGGCCGGCTGTGGACCGGCGCCGGGATCAGTGCCTGTCTCGATCTCTCCCTGGCCCTGGTCGCGGAGGACCTGGGCGAGCAGACCGCGCTGGCGGTGGCCCGGCAACTGGTGATGTATCTCAAACGGCAGGGCGGTCAGAGCCAGTTCTCCGTGCCGCTCAGCCGTCCCGCCGCCAGCCGCCGGGAGATCGACGAACTACGTCTGTGGATCGCCGAACACCTCGACGAGGACCTGTCCGCGCACGCCCTCGCCACCCGCATGTGCCTCAGCGAACGGCACTTCGCCCGCGTCTTCAAACAGGAGACGGGCACCAGTCCCGCCGCCTATGTCGAAGCGGCCCGCACCGAGGTGGCCCGGCGCCTGCTGGAGACCACCGACTGCGCGCTCGACCAGGTCGCCACCGCTGCCGGGTTCGGCTCGGTGGAGACCCTGCACCGGGCGTTCAGACGTCAGCTCGCCACCACCCCGGCGGCCTACCGCCGCCGCTTCCGCACCCAGGCCGCCTGAGACCCCCCTCCGCCCTCCGGCCACCCTCATCCCCCGGCATATCCGCGAGGCGGACTACTTCGCCATGCCCTCACCTCCTCTTCGTCCTCTTCGTCCTCTTCCTCCTCTGTCCCTTCCTCCTCTTTCGCCTCTTCATATGAAAGGTTTCTCATGAGCACGAGCACCCCTTCCACGACCCTGCGTGACGTGATCGGTCTGGACAACCAGCCGCCCCGGCTGAGCGAGTCCGTCCTGATCATGATCGACTTGCAGAACACCTACCGCACCGGCGTCATGGCCCTGGACGGTGCCGAGGAAGCCCTCGCAGCCGCCGCCCGCCTGCTGGAGCGCGCCCGCGCCGCCGGCACCCCGGTCGTCCACATCGTCAACGACGGCGGCGAGAACACCCCCTACGACATCCGCGCCCACATCGGGTCCATCAGCGACGAGGTCGCCCCGGTCGACGGCGAACCGGTCGTGGTCAAGCAGTTCCCCAACGCCTTCCATGCCACCGAACTGGAGAAGACCCTGGCCGACCTGGGCTTCGGCGCGGGCAGCGGCAAGGACCTCGTGCTGGCCGGGTTCATGACCCACATGTGCGTCACGTTCACCGCCCAGGGCGCCTTCAACCTCGGCTACCGGCCCACCGTGGTCGCCGAGACCACCGCCACCCGCGCCCTGCCCGGCCCGGACGGCACCGTTATCTCCTCGGCCTCCCTCCACACGGCTGCCCTCACCACCATCACCGACCTGTTCGGCCTCGTCGTTCCCACGGTCGACGCCCTCCGTTCCTGAGCCGGTGGGCGGGGTACGGCCGGCGAGAAACCCGCCGTGCCCCGCCCGACACCGGCTCACCTCGTCCCTTTGCTCGGACCACCAGCTCTGCCTTGGATCAGCAGATTTGCCTTGTAGCAGTTGCTTTGCCCTGTATCAGCAGCTCTGCCTTGGATCACCAGCATCTCGGCTTCGGCGTGGTCGGCACATCCGGGTCATCCCCCATGCATCCCGGAGCAGAGAGGCCGAGATCCCCGAGTGCGGAGGCTTGGTTTCCCGGAGCACGGACGCCTGGATTCTCGGTGGCTGAGAATCTGGATTGTCGGGAACGCGATGGCCGGGATCCCGGTCCCGTAACGGAAACCCGGCGAGAAGACCCCCGGCGACGGAAGCACCCCGTTGCGGTGGAGACCCTGAGACGCGGGCGTCAGGGTCCCGTCCAAAATCCCTGAGCCCCGCGAGTCGAAGCCCGCCCCGGCATCCCGTCCCAGCGCCCTGTCTCGCCCCGGCACCCTGTCCCGTCCCGGCCTCGCACACTCCATTCCGTCCCCGGCCCGGCCCCGGCCCTCCCCCGGCGCACCCCCATCCGCCTCCCTCCCCTCCCCCGTCCGCTCCTGTCCCCGCCCCACGCGCGGATCTTCTGTGATCCGATTTTTTGTGTGGCGATTTTCTGTTATCCATCCCGGGCCGCAGGATCTCCCCAGTGTCAGAAGATCTACCGCCGGCTGAGGAAGCGAGTGGACAGGCGTGATCAGTGAGCGCGGAGCCGCGTTGGTTGTGGCGGCGCAAGACGGTGACCAGCGGGCGCAGGACGAACTCATCGCCGAGTACCTGCCGCTGGTCTACAACATCGTGGGCCGGGCGCTGAACGGCCACGCGGACGTCGACGACGTGGTGCAGGAGAGCATGATCCGGGTGCTCGACGGGCTGCCCGGGTTGCGGGAGCCGGAGAGCTTCCGGTCGTGGCTGGTGGCGATCACGATGAACCAGATACGACGGCACTGGAACGCGCACCAGTCGGCCCCGGTCGACGGCAGGTTGCAAGACGCGCACGGCGTGGCCGACCCGGGTGCCGACTTCGTGGACCTGACCATCATGCGGCTGGGCCTGGCCGGGCAGCGCCGCGATGTCGCCGAGGCCACCCGCTGGCTGGAGGCGGACGATCGCGCGTTGCTGTCGCTGTGGTGGCTGGAGGCGGTGGGCGTGCTCACCCGGGCCGAGGTGGCCGCAGCCCTGGAGCTGTCTCCGCAGCACACGGCCGTTCGGGTGCAGCGGATGAAGGCGCAGTTGGAGGCCGCCCGGGTCGTGGTGCGGGCGCTGTCGGCCACGCCGCGCTGCCAGGAGCTGGCGCCAATGGTCGCCCAGTGGGACGGCGTACCGTCCGCGCTGTGGCGCAAGCGGATCGCCCGGCACGCCCGGGGATGCGCGGTCTGCTCGGGGCTCTGGAGCGGTCTGGTGCCGGCCGAGGGGCTGCTCGCCGGGCTGGCCCTGGTGCCGGTGGCGGCGACGCTGGCGGCTTCGGTCGGCTCGGGTGTGCTCCGGAGCCAGAGCGTGGCGGCGTTCGGTCGTGACGCGGCGGGCGAAGGGCTCGCCGGGACCGGCACGGCCGGGGGCTCCGGGGGCACTGGCGTCGGGGGCTCCGGAAGCGCCAGCGCCGAAGGTGCCCAAGGTGTCGTACAGGTCGGGAACCCGGGCGGGCGAGCCACGGGCGGGCGGGCCGCGGTCCGTGGTGGTCATAAGGCCGGGGCCGGGCAGCACGCCCGTGGACGGGGTGCCGAGACGGGCCGGGGACAGCGCCGCCGGGAGCGGCAGCGCGGCAAGCGGCGGGCGGCGGTCGTCATCGCGGGGGTCACGACGGTGGTCACCGCGGTCGGGGCGTTCCTGCTGGTGCCCGACGCGTCGCAGGACGGCAAGGGCGACAAGGACCGCACGGTATTGGACGCGGCGGGGGACAGCCGCGCCGTCGTCGCCCGTACGGGCGGCAGCACGGCCTCCGGAAGCCCGTCGGCGACGCCGCGCCCCAGTCACAGCACCACCGCCAAGCCGAGCCCGTCCGCGTCCGCATCCCACAGCGACCGGCCGACCGACCAGCCCACCACCTCGGCCACCCCCACCCACCGCCCCACGTCGGCCTCGCCGACTGCTCCGGCGGCCCCCAGTGCCTCTCGTCCCTCGGCGCCCCGGGCCGTCGCCAACCCGGCGTCCTCAGGGGCGGCCGGGCAAGTGATCGCCCTACTGAACACCGAGCGCGCGGCGAACGGGTGCGGCCCGCTGCGGAACAACGCCCAGTTGCAGACAGCCGCACAACGGCACGCCGACGACATGGCGGCGCGCGGCTTCTTCGACCACACCAACCCGGACGGCACCGGGCCCGGCGAGCGCATCACGGCCGCCGGCTACCGGTGGAGCACGTACGGCGAGAACATCGCGCGCGGGCAGCAGAGCCCCGCCGAGGTGATGAAGTCGTGGATGAACAGCCCCGGCCACCGTGCCAACATCCTGAACTGCTCCTTCAAGGAGGTCGGGATAGGGATCCACAACGGTTCCGGCGGCCCTTGGTGGGTGCAGAACTTCGGGGCCCGGTTCTGATGAGGGAGTGAGGGGCGGGCGTTTTCGTTAGGGGGCAGCGGCATGTTCATCCGCTGCCCCCACCGGTCCGGCCTCTACCGGCCGGGCCTATAGGCGGCCAGGCCCCACCGGCCCGCCTATAGGTCGGCCCGGCCCGATCGGTCCTATAGGCCGACCCGGCCCGATCGGTTACCCAGCCCCGTCGGAGAGCCCGGCCGTCTTCTCCTTCCGAGCCGTCTTCCCCTCCCCGCCCGTCTTCCCCTCCCCGCCCGTCTTCCCCTCCCCGTACGACGCCGTGACCGGCTCGTCCGTCAGCCTCCGGGCAACGAGGCATCGGCCGTTCCCCGTCCCGGCGTCGGAATGCTGGCCGTTCCCCGTCCCGGCGTCGGAATGCCGACCATTCCCCGTCCCGGTGTCGGGATGCCGACCGCCCCCCGTCCGCCGCCCCGGGCCGGTGACGACGAGGAGGACTCCGGCCAGCGCGACACCGGTGGCGGTCCAGAACGCCGCGGTGAAGCCGGACGCGGCCGGGAGCGCGGTGTCCCCGATGGCCCGGGAGGCGAGGATCGCGGCGGCGAGCTGGCTGCCGACCGCGCCGCCCACCGTCCGCGCGACGGTGTTGATGCCGTTCGCCGTGGCGGCCTGGTCCGGGGTGGTGAGGTTGTGGACGAGCTTGGGCAGCGCCGCCATCGCGAAGCCGAAACCGGTCCCGATGACGGCGTAACAGCCGGCGACCTGCACGGCATCGGCGTGGAACCGCGTCAGCAGCGCGCCCCCGGCGGCGCTGATCCCCAGCCCCAGGGCGAGCGGCGCCCGCGGGCCCCACCGTGCCTCCACCCGTCCGGCGCCGATGCTCGCCGGCAGCCCGAACAGCGTGCCGGGCAGCAGGATGAGCCCGGCGACGGTGACGGAGAGACCGAAGCCGTAGTCGATCAGGCGGGCGTCCGCCGCGGGGAGTCCCACGGGCAGTTCGGCGAGCTTGGGAAGCAGGATGTAGAAGACGAACTGCGTCGTTCCCAGGAGGAACGCTCCCACGTGCGCGACCAGGAGGGGGCGCGCCAGGAGGAGCCGGGGTGCGATGAGCGGGTGGGCGGCACGCCGTTCCCACCACAAGAACACCGCGGACAGCAGCACGCAGCCCGCGAACAGTCCGAGCACGCCGCCCGACCCCCACCCCCAGCCCGGCCCCTCCGTCAGCGCCAGCAGCACACAGATCAGCGCCAGCCCGAGGAGGACGGCGCCCGGCGCGTCCAGCGGTTCGCCGGCGGTGCGCGGGCTCTCCGGGACGTAGCGCACCACCAGCCCGATCGCGGCGGCGATCAGAACGCCGCCCGCGACGAACAGCCAGCGCCACGACGTGTGGTCGACGATGAGTCCGCCGCCGAGCAGGGCGGCGCCGGCCGCGCCGGCGACCAGCCCCGAGACCAGGCCGAGTCCTGAGGCGACCCGCCGGGGCGGTAGCACTTCCCGCACGAGGCCGAGGGCGAGCGGTAGCAGTGCCAGGCTCACCCCCTGGACGGCGCGGAAGGCGATGAGCGAGGCGACGTTCCACGCGGTGGCGGCGCCGAGGGTGCCGAGCAGGTGGACGACGAGCGTGATCAGCAGCATCCTCCGCTTGCCGTGACTGTCGCCGAGGCGGCTGAGGAGCGGGGTGAGCACCGCGCTGCTGAGCAGGGTGGCGCTGACCACCGCCCACGAGACGCCGGTCGCGTCGGTGTGCAGTTCGCGCTGGAGGACGCCGATCGTGGGGACGAGCATGGTCTGGACGAGGGAGTAGGACAGGACGGCCAGGATCAGGGCGACCATCGGGGCGGTACCGGTTCGGGTGGGTAACGGGGACAAGGTTCCTCGCAATCGGCCTTCGGCTGTGGGATAGCCGGGGCAATCGGCCTTCGGCTGTGGGGTGGCCGGGCATCAACCTGCACGCTCAAGTGCCCTTGAGCGCAAGCCGTTGAGAGGATGGAGGCATGTCAGACGACCGCTTCTCGATCAGTCAGGTCGCGCGCCGCTTCGGCATACCGGTGTCCACGCTGCGGTACTACGACGAGCTGCGCCTCCTCCCCGCCGCCGAACGGCGCGGGAACGTGCGCCACTACGGCCAGGAGGAACTGCGCCAACTGGCGCTCATCCAGCGGCTCCACCACCACGGCCTCGTCAGCCTGGCCGACACCGCCGCCCTGATCGCCGAGCGGCCGGAGGCGAACCATCCTTCGGGGCGTGAGGTGCTGACCGCCTCCATCGATGCCATCGAGAGGAAGATCGACGGCCTGCGGTCCGCCCAACGCCTTCTGGAATATCTGCTGAGCTGCCCGAAACCCGACCCCGTGCGCGAATGCGCGCACCTGCACGCCGAATTGGAACGGGCTGTGGACAACGCACTCGCCGGGCCCGGTGGAATCACCGAGTCCGGCGGAAATGCTGAGCACGGCGGAAACGCTGAGTCCGGCGGAATCACCGGATCCAGCGAAAACGCTGAGCCCGGCGGAATCACCGGATCCGGCGGAAACTCCGCTGAAAGGGTTTCCGCATCAGGGGAATAGATCGCCGTCGCCAGAGCAGCGAGTGAGCGCAAGCGGCAAGAGGAATCCGCAATTCCCCCAGGGATACCTCGAAAGCCACTCCCCGACCTCCCCGGAGATCAATTCCATCCCGTTCTTCGCGCCGCTCCACTCGCCACGGTGACGTCAATCCAGGAATCCCCGCGAGAGCGCCTCATCGGCCCGAACGGCCACACCTAAGCATGCTGACGAGGCGTTTGACAAGGCGTCGGACGGAAAGCGGAGGATTGCCTACCAGGCACGTCCGGCCAAGCCCACCCCACCGCAAACCTGCCGGTCACACCCTGCTTCCACCGTTCTGGTTGCTGTTTTCGGAACATTGATTGGCGATGAACGGTGCCCCATGTAATCTCCCATCCAACTCAGAGAAACGTGCTCGCCTACGGGGTTCGGCAGCCGCCGGCATTCCCCACAGAACAGGTTCAGCGCTTCAGGCAGACATGCCTTCTCCATGCCAGACCCGAGTTGACGTCAGCGGCTTTCCGCTGCTCGCTGCCAGAATGGCGGACGGGCCGAATGTCACGGAAAACAATGGCGAACCACACCCGAAAGCGCGGCACCGTCGCCGACGGACAGGCAGAGAGACAGACAGACAGACAGTCGCGACGCGGCTCGGCCAACGGCGGTCCGGTCCGATCCATTCCGTTCCTGCGCTTTCGGATCGGGGCGCCGGTGCATGCGATCTTCCTTCGACCTGTGGCGGGCATTGCCGCGCGGCAATGCCCCGGAAGGATGGGAAACGGATGAAAGCCAATGAGGGCCCGGAGGGCCGGAACTTCGATGTTCTCGTCGTCGGAAACGGAGCCTTGGGGCTCTCTCTCGCATGGGTGCTGGCGCGAAGAGGCCGACGGGTCGGGCTGCTGGGGCAGCCGCACCGCCCATGGGCGGGCTCGACGGCCGCCGGGGCGATGCTCGGCTGCTTCGGCGAGATCACCACGTCATTGGTCGCCAGTGAGTACGGCAGGACCAAACTCGAACTCGGCATCCAGGCCACCGGCATGTGGCCCCAGTGGCTGGCGGAGTTGGAGGACGAGACCGCCGGCACTCTGGAGGACGCGCCCACCGGCACGGACGCGCGGACCGGCACGGACGCGCGGACCGGCATGGACGTGCGGACCGCCGACGGCACGACCGTCATGCTCAACTCCGTCGGCATCCCGGAGATCGACGACGCCAACTACGCCGCCATCCGCAGGGAACTCGTCCGCTACTCGGAACCGTTCGAAGACGTCGATCCCGGCGACCTGGAGTGGGTGGACAGCGATCCGCTGGCCCGTCCGCTGAAGGCGTTCCACATCCCCGGGGAGCACGCGGTGAACCCGGCCGCTCTCCTGGTCCGCCTGGAGACGGCGTTCGTCAGGGCGAAGGGCACGCTCGTCACCGACTTCGCGACCGCCGTCGAGTACGCGGGCGACCGGGTCACCGGCGTCACTCTGGAGACGGGGGAACGGCTCAGCGCCGACCAGGTGGTGCTGGCCGCCGGCGCCCGCACCCAAGGGCTGCTGGACACGCTGCCCGTCGGGCCGCGCATCCCGCGGCTGGTCAGCGGTTACGGGGTCTCCGTCCTCGTCAGGACGCAGGACGGGACCGCGCCGCGGAGTGTCATCCGGACCCCGAACCGCTCGTTCGCCTGCGGCCTGCACGTCGTGCCCAGGGGCGCGGGCGAGGTCTACCTCGGCGCGACGAACATCATCTCCCCGGAACCGCGCGACATCCCCGACATGCGGGACCTGGCCTTCCTGATGGAGTGCGCCCACCGCCAGGTACGGCGCAACCTGTGGGACAGCCAGGTGGCCAAGGTGCAGGTCGGGAACCGGCCGGTGTCCGTGGACGGCTTCCCGCTGCTGGGCGAGGGCGGCATGGACGGCCTGTGGATCATGACCGGGACCTACCGGGACGGTCTGCACCTGTCACCGCTGCTGGCCCAGGAGATCGCGGCCCGGATGCTGGGCGAGGAGACGCACGCCGGGTTGGACCCCTTCGCGCCGGTGCGGCCCCCGCTCCAGGCGTGGAGCCGCAAGCAGATCGTGGACAGCGCCGTGCACCACACGATCGCGATCGGTTACGAACAGAACTGGAGGATTCCTGTCGACTGGCACGGGTGGATCGAGAACGATCTGCGCCCCGCCACGCTGAGTTGGGCCGAGGAGATCGACCCGGAGATCACGCCGCCGCCGGAGCTGCTGTTCCACTCGCGGTTGGTGCCCGACCTGGCCAAGATGCTCCGCGAGTACTACGCGACGACGCGGGTGCAGGGCGTGCAGGGCGTGCGTTCCTGAGGAGGTCGTCGGGGTCGGCCCGTCCCACGGCGGGCGCCACTGAGGACGTGTCCGGCTCGGCCCGTCTCGCAGCGGGCCGGGCCGGGCGCCCCGCTCGCCTCGCGAGCCGGGCCGGTCCGATCCGGGCCGATCCGGATGCACCGCCGCCTCACGAGCCGATCCGGTCCGGGCTGATCCGGACGCCCCGCTGCCTCCCATCCCCTCGTCACCACCTCACAGGCCAGGCCGCCCGTCACCGAAGCGGGCGAGCAGTTCGCGTTTGAGGACCTTGCCGCTGGGGCCCAGCGGGAGGCTGTCGACGAACTCGACGCGGCGCGGGTACTTGTAGGCGGCGATGCGCTGCTTCGTCCAGCGCACGATGTCCTCGGCGAGGGCGGGGTCCGGCCGCGCGATGTGGGGGCGGGGGACGATGACGGCGCAGATCTCCTGGCCGTGGCGGGCGTCCGGGAGGCCGATCACCGCGGCGTGGGCGACGGCGGGGTGGTGGACGAGGGTCTCCTCGACCTCGCGCGGGTAGACGTTGTAACCGCCGCGGATGATCATGTCCTTCTTGCGGTCGACGACGGACAGGTACCCGTCCGCGTCCTTCACCCCCAGATCGCCCGAGCGGAACCAGCCGTCGACGATCGCGGCGGCGGTGGCCTCGGGGTCGTCCAGGTAGCCGGCCATGACGTTGTGCCCGCGGACCACGATCTCGCCCACCTCGCCCGGCGGCAGCAGTTCGATGCGGTGCTCGGCGTCGGCGCGCGCGATCTCGGCCCGCACGCCCCGGATGGGCTTGCCCACCGTGCCCGGCCGACGCGGCCACGCCTTCTGGTTGTACGCGACGCAGGGGGAGGTCTCCGTCAGGCCGTAACCCTCGTAGATCGGGCAGCCGAACGCCGCCTCGAACTCCTCCAGGACGCGGACGGGCAGCGCCGAGCCGCCGCTGTACGCCCGGTCCAGGCGGGGCCGGTCCAGGCGGGGCCGGTCCAGGCGGGGCCGGTCCGGCTGCCGCGCGGCGGCTTCCAGCAGCGCGACGTACATCGTCGGTACGCCCATCAGGACCGTGCAGCGTTCGGCCCGCATCAGTTCCAGCGCGCCCTCGGCCGTGAACCGCCGGGTGAGCACCATGGTGGCGCCGGCGCGGAAGCACGTGCCCATGCCGCAGATCTGGCCGAAGGTGTGGAACAGGGGGAGGCAGCCCAGGAGTACGTCGTCGGGGCGCATGTCGAAGGGCGAGACCATCGTCGTCTCGATGTTCGCGATCAGGTTGCAGTGCGTGATCATGACGCCCTTGGGGCGGCCCGTGGTGCCGGACGTGTAGAGGATGACCGCCGTGTCGTCCGGCGCGCGGGGCACCGGAGCCTCGTCCAGGGGGCACGCGTGCGCCGCCAGCGCGTCGAGCGAGGGGCCATGGACGTCTTCCGGCGTCAGCTCTTCCGACGGATCGTGAACGCCTTCCTGCGCCACCACTTCCGACGAACCGTGAACACCTCCTGGCGCCACCACTTCCGACGGACCCCGAACACCTCCCGGCACCACCACTTCCGACGGCGCACGCACGCCTTCCGTCGGTTCAGCCTCGTCCTCGTCCTTGTCCTCGGCCTCGTCATCGTCCTCGGCCCCGCCCCCGTCCCCGTAATGGACTTCCCTCCGCCCGTCCGCGCGGGTCTCCTCGCCGCCGACGATGAGCAGCGTGGCTCCGGACGTGTGCGCGGCCGGCTCCCCTTCGCCGAGCAACGACCGCCCGCAGAGCAGCATCTTGGCGCCCGAATGACCGAGGACGTAGGCGATTTCCTCCGCCTTCAGCAGGACGTTCACGGGCACGACCGTGGCGCCGAGGGCGAGCGCGGCGTAGTAGGCCATCGGGAAATGCGGGGTGTTGTCCAGCAGCAGGGCCACTCGGTCGCCGGGGCCGATGCCTCGCGTCCGGAGCACCGACGCGTACCGCAGGGCGCCGTTCCACAGGGCGGCGTAGGTGAGGCGCTCGGGCCCGGCGATCAGCGCCGTGTGGCCGGGGCGGCGTGCGGCGGATTCCGCCAGTACGGACGCCGCCGATAGGACGGCCTCCCTTTGAGCAGACCCGGTTTGAGCAGACCCGGTTTGAGCGGACTCGGTTTGAGGAGACTGGCTTTGAGCAGACCCGGTTCGAGCCGTGCCGGTTCGAGTGGCCCTGCTTCGAGCAGCGGCCCCGCTTTTCAAGAAAAGCTCACATTCGGTCATCGGCATTCCGCTTCCAGAGGTCGAGCACCTGCGTACCGGCCGAGAAAATGCGCCCTGTGCAGGGCGCACCTGCCATCCTACGATTGGCCGCGCAGGATGAGAAGCCACGGAAAGCGAGGGACGGACATGTCCGAGTACATGGATTTCTTCGCACGTTTGGCACAGGAAACGACCGAGCGGAAAAGGGAATTCCTCCCACTCGGTCGCATAGCGGGCCGTTTCCCGGCGGCCGGCACGTTGGACAATGGCGAGATCTCGGTCTGGTGCAGCAACGACTACCTGGGTATGGGCCAGCATCCCGCGGTCCTGGACGCGATGAAACGTGCCGTCGACGAATACGGTGCCGGGTCCGGGGGATCCCGCAACATAGGCGGGACGAACCATTATCACGTCGCTTTGGAGAAGGAGCTGGCCGCGCTGCACGGAAAGGCGGACGCGGTACTGTTCACCTCGGGTTATTCCGCCAATGAGGGCGCGCTTTCCGTGCTCGCCGGGCGTATCGACGACTGTGCGGTCTTCTCCGACCAGCTCAACCACGCCTCCATCATCGATGGCCTGCGGCATAGCGGCGCAGAGAAGTTCATCTACCGGCACAACGACTGCGATCACCTCGATGAACTGCTGTCCGGTGTGGATCCCGACCGGCCGAAACTCGTCGTCACGGAATCCGTGCATTCGATGCGGGGCGATATCGCGCCACTCGCTCGGCTCGCCGACGTCGCCAAGCAGCATGGTGCGGTGACGTTCCTGGACGAGGTGCACGCGGTCGGCATGTACGGCCCCGAGGGCGCCGGAATCGCCGCGCGGGAGGGCCTGGCCTCGGCGTTCACGGTGATCATGGGCACGCTCGCCAAGGGTTTCGGGATGACCGGCGGCTACGTCGCCGGGCCCGCGGTGCTCATGGACGCGGTCCGGGCCTTCGCCCGTTCCTTCATCTTCACCACGGCGCTGCCGCCCGCGGTGGCCGCCGGCGCGCTCGCGGCCGTACGCCACCTGCGCGGCTCGGAGGCGGAACGGATACGGCTCGCGGCCAACGCCCAACTGCTGCAAGGGCTGTTGCGCGAGCGGGACATCCCCTTCCTGTCGGACCAGACCCACATCGTCTCGGCGCTCGTGGGCGAGGACGGGCTCTGCAAGGCGATGTCCGCCCTGCTCCTGGAACGGCACGGCGTCTACGTCCAGGCCGTCAATGCGCCCAGCGTGCCCAAGGGCGAGGAGATCCTGCGCATCGCTCCGTCCGCCGTGCACGACGCCGCGGGTGTGCGCCGGTTCGTCGACGCGCTGGATGCCGTGTGGAGCGATCTTGGTGGGCCGCGTGGCTAAGCCGTTGGGGCTGACCTCGGCGGGCCGGGCGGCCAGGGCGTGACCGGCGCGGATCTCCAGTGGTGACGCCTGCCCGATCGTCCGGTCGCACTGCTCCTTGGCCTGCCCCATAACAAGTAGTGGACCGCGGGGCGGCGCGGGGATGGGGCGACGCGTCCCCGTCAGGTGGTAGAGGCGCCCGGTGCCCGGAGGGTCCGGCGGACGGCCGTGCGGAGCCAGTGGTGGGCCCCGTCCGCGGCGTGGCGCGGGTGCCAGGCCATGCCGATGGTGACGGGCGGCAGGGGAAGGGGGATGTCGAGGAGGTGCAGGCCCAGGATGGCGGCGGCGTCCGCGAAGGGCGAGTCGGTGCCGGGGGGCGCGAGGGGGACGAGGGAGACGACGTCGCTGCGGGCGGCGAGGGACATCGCGGCCAGGTGGCTGGGGAGCACGGTGGTGACCCGGCGGTGGAGGTTCCGTTCGGCCAGCGCGGCGTCCAGGGGGCCGGAGAACCGGCCGCGGCGGCTGACGACAACGTGTTCGGCGGCGGCGAGCCGTTCCGGGGTCAGGGCCTTCTCGGTGAGGGGATGGCCGGGCCGGACGGCCGCCATCATCCGGAGCGTGACCAGTTCCTCGACCTGGGTCTCGGGGTCGACGTGATCGATGGAGCCGATCTCCAGGTCGATCCGGCCGTCGCGCAGGGCCGGTCCGGCCTCCAGTTCCTCGGCCCGGAACCGGAACGAGACCCCCGGCGCCTCCTCCCCGGCCAGCCGCAGGAGCCCGGGAGCCAGCGCCGCGCCCACCAGGTCGGCGGCCTGGACGGTGAAGGTGGTGCGCAAGGTGGCGGGGTCGGTGCCGGTGCCGGGGGTGAGCAGCGCTCCCAGGCGGCGCACCACGGTGGCGACTTCGTCGCGCAGGGCCTGGGCGCGGGGCGTGGGGACCATGGTCTGCCCGGCCCTGACCAGCAGGGGGTCCTGGAGGATGCGGCGCAGGCGGGCGAGCGTGCGGCTCATGGCAGCGGGTGAGGTGTGCAGGCGGGCGGCGGCCCGGGTGACGCTCTGCTCCGTGAGCAGAGCGTCCAACGCGACCGCGAGGTTGGCGTCGATGGCCGCCGGGTCTTGGCTGTTCACCAGCGTAATTCCATTTCGGGCAAAGATTCGTTGCTGACATTCCCATTGTGGCAACACTGTCGCTCTCCGCAGGATGAGGGACGTACCGGCTCGGGACCCCCACGGGGTATCGGCCGACCACCCCTACCTGCCACTTCGGAGGCACAGCCATGTCCACTGGAATCACCACGTCCGCTGACGAAACCACGTCCGCTGACGAAACCGCGTCCACGAAGAACACCGCGTCCACTGACGAAACCGCGGCCCCGGTCACCGCTTTCATGCTCATCAAGACCATGCCTGAATGGCTCGCCATGACGCCTCAGGAGCGGGTGAACGCCCTCGCCACCGAGGTCATGTCGGTGGTCGAGGCCAAGACGACCGGTGTCCGGTCGCGTTTCTACGACACGGAGTTCTACTCCACCCGCGTCACCGACGTCTGGGTCTGGGAGGCCGACGACCACACCGCGTACCAGCTCCTCATCGACGCGCTGCGGGAAACACCGTTCTGGGACCGCTACTTCCAAATTGTCGACATTCTCGTCGGCACCGAGAACGGGTATGCCCGCACCTACGGGTTCGACCCCGTGGCCACCATCACCACCTGATCGACCGCCCGGCGTACGCGACGCCGCTGCCCTCCGGCCCCTCTCAAGTGGCCGGG